>NZ_CP137550.1:0-367987 GCF_033335955.1 Streptomyces sp. N50 | reverse complement strand
GTCGTCGGCGGTGCCTGCCTTGCGAAGTGCGGGCAGGAGCGCCTGGACCAGCCAGAACGGCGATTTCAGGTTGAGGTCGACGACCGTGTCCCAGGCCTCGTCCGGGAACGTTTCCAGCGGCTCGTCCCACAGGGCGCCCGCGTTGTTGACGAGGATGTCGAGACGTTCCGAGTCGGCGGTGACGAGGTCGGACAGTCGCCGGCACTCGTCGTGGCGGGACAGGTCGGCGGGGATGGCCCGCACCTCACCGAATGCGGACAGCTGCTCCTGCGCCTTAGCGCACGCTTCTGCGTTGCGTGAGCTGATGACCACGTGGACGCCCGCCTGGAGAAGGCCACGCGCGATCATCATCCCGATGCCTCTGGTGCCACCGGTGACGAGCGCGCGCTTTCCTCGCAGATCGAAGAGTTCTGTATGCGTTGTGAATTGGTTGTCTACCACTTGCCGTCTTTCTCGTTGGTCGTGCGGGATGCTGCGTCGACGCGTCGGGTGTTCGGTCGAGCTGTCTTGACGCTAGGGCCCTGAGGTGCACTCCAAGCAAGCGCGGATCGGCCCCTGCCCTTGCCCGTACGACGCGCCCGCCGTGCCGGTCACCACGCAGGGAGCGGACGAGCACCTGCTTGTGATGGCGAGTCAGTGGTCCTTGGCCCCCAGCAGGGCGCGACCCGCCACCTGCGACTGGCCCACTGATCGTTCGTCAGATCCCCACGTCCCACCGGACATGACTGACCATCAACGCATGCCTCGCCGAAACCGCCACCTAGTTCGACGACACTTCGACATGGTGCGCTGGGACGGTGCCCGTCCCAGGTCGGTAACAGGCATGGCTTCCTGCGTCGCCCGTGCGTAAGGATCACCCTGTGAATGAACACATGGTCACCTTGGGGCCCGTCCGGGCCGCCGGATTCGTCGCCTCTTCCACCCTGCTGCTCGCCGGCGCCGCCTGGGCCGTGCGGGCCGGGTGGGAGATGCGGCTGGCCGGAGTCGGGAAGCCTCCGAGCGGATTGCCGGATCAGGGCGACGGTCGGCATCGGGCATTGACCTCGCTGGAGGACGGGTATCACCTCGTGAGTTCCGCCGGCGGTGTGGTTACCGCCGTGTGCGCCGTCGCCTTCCTGGTGTGGCTCGGGCGAGTGCGTGCCAACGCGCGGCTCATGTCCGGGCGGGCACCCCGCTACAGCGGGTTCTGGGTGCTCCTCGGGTGGGTCGTGCCCATCGGGAATCTCTGGATTCCGCGCGCGATCATCGCCGATGTGTACCGGGACAGTGCGGCCGGCCCGCGGTTGCCCCGGGTGGTCAACGTGTGGTGGGCGCTGTGGCTGATCGGTACGTTCAGCGGAGTCGGGCTCGTCTACCGCAACTCCACCGACCAGCTCATGGCCCGCGCCTACGACAATGTCTGGCCGCTCGTGCTGTCCGACCTCGTGCTCGTCGGGGCTGCTGTCGCGGGGGCGATGGTCGTGCGGGGCGTCACGCGTATACAGGTGGAGCATGACGGCGAGGGTCTCGTCCACGTGGCGGCCGGTGCGCACGTGTGAAGTGCGGGGCGGCGCGGTACGGACGGGGTCCAGCTCTTCTCCGTTGCCCGACCACGGTGGCGACCGGCGGACGGGCGCTGTGTGTCACCGCATCGTATTCACCTGCTCGCGGGTCGACTCACGTACCCATCACGTACCCAGGACTGCCACGAGCGCCGTATGAAGGAAGGCGACCCGGGGCGAAATGGACCGTTGCCTCAAGCGCAGGCTGCCCGGGAGGTCTGTTCCGGGAGCGCGAGGTCAGTGGCATGTCGCCGGGAGAGCCGGCGGACGTCCTCGCCGGCCGCGATGTTGAGTCCGTCCGGCGCAGCCGTCAACAGCGGCAAATGCCTCCAGAGCGCCGGCGCCTTCGCCGTCAACGGCGCGAGCCTGGACCAGTCGTGGATGGTCGTCCGACAGTTCGGGCCAGCGGCACGTCCATGGCCCGAGGACATTGCGCACCCGGGCGGGGAATCCGGGCGGGTGGGGAAGACCTGGCGATGGATCCGGCCATCATGTGAGCACGTCAAGTGGCAGAGAACGTCGTGGGCCCGGAGAGCGTGGTGTGGTGCTGAGAGTGCAGGGTCCTTGCGGCTGACGTCCATGGCCGACCGGCGGTCGGTCGCGATGCCGGTGGAACGGGGCCGGGGCGGAGGGGCGGCAGAGTGCGGCCTGCGTTGCGTGGGGTCAATTGCCCGCCCACGGCTGCACCGTGGTCGTCACGGGTGTCCCGGTGCGGGCCGATTCCTCGCAGGCCAGCGCCAGCAGGTGATCCTGGCAGCCGTCGGCCAGCGGGTACGGTTCCGGGCCGGCGTCCCGTACCCACGCGCCCGTACGGCACAGCAGATCCACGACGGCGAGGTCGTCCTCGGACAGGCGCGCGCCCACGTACTTGTTGCGCCACACCACGTCGCCGTCGAAGGAGATGTGGTGGACCTCGGACCCCTCCAGGTTGAGGTCGGTGCCGGTACGGCGGCGCGTCAGCGCGGACTCCACCGGAGTGCGCGGGTCGGCCATGCGCACCACCGCGTCGTCGACGATCTCGCCGAGTGTCCCCCGCACCACGATCCGGCGGGCCCGCAGCGGGTTCCACCACTGGTTGTCCGTAAAGTCGTAGAGCGCCGTACGGGCCGCGCCGAAGTCCAGCAGGGCCAGCGTGGTGACGGCGTCCTTCGGAGTCAGGTCGTCCGTCCATCCGGCCGGCGTCAGCGGGTCGGCCAGAGGGGCGGTGAAGGCCCGCGCGGTGACGGTCGCGGGTCCGAAACCGACACCCAGCGTGTGCCGGATCAGTGACATCGCGTGGTACATGTGCGTCGAGGACACCTGTACGGAGCTGACCGCGCCGATCACTCCTCGCCGTACGAGGGCGAGGCGTGCGGCGTGGCCGGGCATGAGCGTGTACTGCTCGGCGACCTGGACGAGGGCGCCGCCCCCTGGGCGCTTCGCGGCGCCCACGGCGTCCCACAGCCTGCCGAGTCCCGGCACGTCGGGTGCGGGCGGGGTCTCGGCGAGCACCGGTGTCCCGCGCTCGACGAGTTCCTGTACGACCTGCGGTGTGACCTCCCACGGCACCGAGGGGATCACGAACTCCGGTGCGGTGGCGCATAGTTCGTCGACCGTACGGAAGCTCGGCACGCCCCATTCCGCCGCTACGTGGGCGGCGCGGTCGGCGGAGCGGGTCACCACGCCGGCGACCGCGAGGCGTTCGGGCAGCGCTCGTGCCAGCCGCACGAAGAACTCGGCCCGCCAGCCGCTTCCCACGATGCCGAACCGTATGGGTGCTGCGCTCACTGCCTGCTCCTCCCGCACCGGGGCTTGTAGTGCCGGTCGCGGTCAGAGACGGCGTCCGGTGGCCGGGATGGTGTGCCGGCCACCGGACGCCCAGTGCGTCAGCCTCGGAGTCCCGACCTCGTTGCATGGCCGACGATAACGTTGTCCTCCGACTTGGCGGAACACCACCGGCTCACGCCGTAGCCCCTTCCGTTGCCGAAGGCCAGGACGGACCGGTCGACCGACCGGTTTTGAAGAGCTGGCTCAACCGGGCCGCGGCACTGCGGTCTGGGCATGTCAGGCTCCCACGTAGCCGGCGACATGACCGGGAGCCGTCGTGTGTTCCTCCGGGAGGCGGGTCCAGGTGCTGGCGAGCTCGACGCGGGAGGACACGTCCAGTTTGCGGAAGATCTTCTTGAGGTGGAAGGCCACCGTGTGGGGCGAGATGAACAGTTGGCGGGCGACCCGCCCGTTGGTGAGACCCTGGCTGACCAGGTCGGCGACCGCGTACTCGGTGTCGGTCAACTGGCTTCCTGCTCGCCGGAAGCGTCCGGGCTTGAGGGGAGTCCGGCCGCCGTTGACCTCCAGCTCACGGAGTTTGCTGGCCACGCGCAGGACATCGCGCCGTGCGCCGACCGTCCGGTATCCGTCTGCCGCCCTCTTGAGGAGTTCGGCCGCCTGGTCGTGCTCGGAGCGGCGGGTGAACCGTACGGCGCTCGCGTCCTCCAGGGCCGAGGCACGCGCCCATCGGTCCAGGTGGAGGGCGGAAGCCCGGTCCAGAACCGCGGCGTTCTTCTCGTGGAGGCCCTTGGCGTGGGCGGCGGAGGCCTGGATCGTGCGGAACGTCCGGTTGCGGGCGCCCAGTTCGCCGGCCTGCGAGACGATGCGGGCGGCGATGGTCTCGTCACCCAGCTTCAGGGCGGCCCGGACCAGCCAGGCCGCCGCGGCCGGCTGCGACACGAGTAACTCCTGGGTCATCGCCTTGTCATGTACGAGGTCGACGAGGAGGGAGGCGATGCTCGCCGTACCGTCCCGGGCTTCGAGGGCCTGTGCGACAGCCCAGGCGCACTGCCCCGGCATGAGGACCGAGTGCCCGAACAGGGCGTTGTCCCGCAGCCGGTTCGCGTAGACGAGGCCGACGTTCGGATCCAGCCGTCGGGTGGCGCTGACGGCCATCACGAGATTTCCGATCGGCACCGGTCGACGGTGTCCCGTCTGCTGCGCCAGGCGCAGGCCCGCCTCGGCCGCTGCCGTGGCGGAGTCCAGGTCCCCCCGGGCCAGTGCGGTTTCCGCCTCGCACATCAATTCGTCCGGCTGTCCGTTAACTTCGGTGAAACTATGGACAGCTGACTGATCTTCAGTAAGTATCCTCGTGGCAGACGCTAGGCCTCGGGCGCGTGTCACCAGGGTTGCGTACCAGATTCTCGCGCTCGGTGAACTGCCTGTCCTCGGTTCGGTCGCCTCCATCGCTGTGGCCATTGAGGCGAGGCCCATGCTTCTGCCCAACTGGCCGTTGTTCCAGGACTGCACCGAAGCGGAAACTAGGCGACCCACTTCACTTGACCTGTGAAGAGGGGGGCCGGTAACCACGGATGCCTGAAGGGACACTCTTGCCTCCGAATCGGGACCAGTGAGGCCTGGCGGCGGCCCACTGTTCGCTGAGCGTGGTCGATCGCTCGTTGTCTTCCCGGGCTGAATCATGTGGCAGACGTACGACTTAGCGGTGCTCAAGGTGCGTCTCAGGTTGCGATCAGGCACGGAATTCTGTCAAGCAGATGCAGGCTGGCGTGTCGTCCAGCTATTCCCGAATGCCCGAGAAACCGGAATGGGGGATTCAGTCCAGGTGAATGAGCCGAAAAGCTGAGGTGGGCAGCGCTGCCGACGCGCGAGACCAAGCTGTGGCCGGTCACGGGTGGCCATGCTTTCGGCGACGGGATATCCAGGGTGGGGACTGGGCCCATCCGTACCGCACGGCCGTTCGATGATGACCAGAATTCGGCTGAGAATGGCCGAGAGGCCCCCTTTTGATTTTTGGTGCGGCCTGTGGCTGCGATATCGCCGTGAAAGATGTCGAGGCACCCGCAATGCCAAGATCGCGGGTTGAATCGGACCTGGTGGCGATTACTGCCGGTCGCGTCGTGGGTCCGTCGGCCGGGGCGGAAGCGCCGGGCGGTGCGGTGCTCGTGGGACGGCGGCGGACCGAGGGGGGAGTTCGGTCATGGGGAGGTGCGGGGGCTGGGTGATGAACTCGGGGAAACTGGTCGTCCGGCCGGAGATTTCGGCCATGTCCAGTACGGGGCGGGAAGCTGGTGAGCACCGGTTCGACGTCCTTGGCTGCGGTGACTTTCGTGGCCAACGCGCCGATGGGGCAGCGGACTTGGAGCCGTGGCAGGGGGCAGCTCCCTCATCGGCCGGCACTCGGCGGGCGACCTGGCCGCTCCGTGGCCGCCCCGCGCCGCTCGGCCGGCCCCGCGACCCGCTCACGTGCCGTGGTGCGGTCGGGGTGTCGCCGTCTGCCGGGTCATCGACCGGGACGGTGGCGAGCGCGCGTGCTCCTCGCGGCCGCCGGCTTCAGCTGCCACGGCTCACGCGGTTCCGCCGAGGCCCCCGCCGCCGGTAACGAGACCGGCACGCGCGCGGCGTCGCCTCAGGGTCGCCGGGACGCCGGTGGCCGTCCTTTCTGTGGCCGGATATAGAGGTCCCGAAGTTGACCTGTATCCGACGTGCATCCGAAAGGTGATGACTGGAATTCGGTCGAGAATGGCCGAGACGTTTCCTTTCACGATTTTGGCGTGGCGGGACGGTCGCCGATATCGGCGCGAAAGGCGTCGAGACCCCCGTGACGTCCCCTGGAACACCGTGCCCCGGTCGGGGGCTACCAGACTGAGGGATGCCCCGCGAAGGCAGATCTGTCTAGACTCGGCGAAGTCGGATCTGCGCTTTCGCGAACCGTCTGCCGTCCTTACGAACTACCCAGGAAAATTCAGAGGTCTTCTGTGTCTTCTCTTCTTCACATCGATGCGAGTATCCGTACTGAGGGCTCCACCTCGCGCCAGCTGACCTCGTACTACGCGACCCAGTGGCGGCAGAACCACCCCGATGCCGACTACGTCTACCGTGACCTGGGCGCGCAGCCCATCCCGCACATCACCCACGCGGTGCGCGAGTACGTTCTCGACCCCAGCCGCGACCACGGTCAGACGGCTGACGAGAAGGCGCTCGTCGACGCGGTGACGGCTGAGGTGCGCGCCGCCGACACGATCGTGCTCGGCGTGCCGATGTACAACTACACCATCCCGTCGACCATCAAGGCCTGGATCGACCTGCTGGTCAGCCCGGCCCACATGGTTCCCCCGGGGGCCGAGTCCGGTGCGCTCAGCGGCAAGTCCGTCATCGTGGTCACCGCGCGTGGGGGCTCCTACGCGCCGGGCACTCCCCGCGAAGGCTGGGACTACCAGGAGGCGTACCTGCGGGCCGTGCTCAGCTCGATCGGCCTCGCGGACGATCTCACCTTCGTGCACGCCGAGTTGACCCTCGCCGGGATCGTGCCGGCCATGGCGGCGCTCAAGCCGCTGGGAGAGAAGTCGCTGGCGACCGCCCACGAGACCCTCAAGAAGTTGTCCGTCTGACCCCTGCGCGCCCGCGGACCCGGTAGGAGTCCGCACCGGCTTGCCGTCCCCTCCACAGTCCTCTTCGGCGGGGCCGGCGGGCCGCCGCGTGGGAGCGGCAGCCGCGTGCAGCACGAGGCGAGACGTTCAGAAGATGCCCCGCGCGTGCGGACGCCCTGTTTCCGTGCGCGCAGGCATGGCCCGAAGCCATACGGATGCACGGATCGGAGAAGAGGCTTCATGAGTGAAGCGATCTCGTACGAGGACGCCTGGGCCCGCATCGACAAGTTCGACCCGCCCGCTCTCTTCGACGAGCTGCGGAAGGAACGCCCGCTCGCCCGGATGATCTACCCCGACGGCCATGTCGGCTGGATCGCCACCAGCCACGAGCTGGCACGACAGGTCCTGGGCGACCCCAGATTCAGCCACAGCCTGGAGATCGGACACTTCCCGGTCACCAAGTACGGCGGCCCGGTCCCGCAGTTCCCGGCCATGCCGGGCATGTTCATCCACATGGACCCGCCGGAGCAGACCCGCTTCCGTAAGCTCCTGACCAAGGAGTTCACCGTGCGCGGCGTCAGCCGGCTGGCCCCCGTCGTCGAGGCGGTGGCCGCCGAGCAGATCGCGGAGATGCGTGCCCAGGGTGGCACCGGCGACTTCCTGGAGGTCTTCGCCAGGCCTCTGGTCCTCAAGGTGCTCGCCCCGCTGATCGGCCTCGACTACAGCGAACGGGACCGCTTCGCCGACGCACCGGCCGTGATGAACGACCCGTTCGGCGACCCGCAGGCCGCGATGGCCGTGTTCCAGCAAGTGGGCGAGTTCGTCCACGGCACCATCGCCCGCAAGAAGGCCACACCCGGCGACGACATCGTCAGCCGTCTCATCGCGACCGGTGAGCTGTCCGACGAGGAACTCGGCAACATCACCACCCTGCTGCTCTTCGCGGGGTACGAGACCACCGAAGGCGCGCTCGCCACCGGCACCTTCGCCCTGCTGCACCACACCGACCAACTGGCCGCCCTGCGCGGCGACCTGTCGAAGATCGACGACGCGGTGGAGGAGATCCTCCGCTACGTCACCGTCAACCAGTACGAGACCTTCCGCACCGCCCTGGAGGACGTGGAGCTGGGCGGCGAGTTCGTCACGAAGGGCGAGACGGTCACCGTCTCCCTGCCGGCGGCCAACCGCGACCCCGCGAAGTTCGGCTGTCCCGCCGACCTCGACCTCGGCCGCGACACCTCAGGGCACGTCGCCTTCGGCTACGGCGTCCACCAGTGCGTGGGCCAGAACCTGGCCCGCCTCGTGCTGCGCACCGGCTTCCGCTCCCTCCTGGAAGCCTTCCCCGACCTGCGGCTGGCTGTGCCGGCCGACGAGATTCCGCTGCGGACGAAGGGGTCCGTGTTCTCGGTGAAGAGTCTGCCCGTCTCCTGGTAATCCGCTGGATGATTCCTCACCGTCCCAAGGGTGTGTGAAGTGCCCGCGGTCGTCCGCCGTCACACCCAGGGCGGCGACGCATCCTGTCCAGGATGCGGCCCGCGGGCGGAGCCCCTCACGAAGTGGCCAAGTACGTACGGCCGTTGGTGAGGGGGAGCCCCTGAACCACCGGGCGGACGGAGCAGAGGCACCGTGGCCGGCCACCGCATCCGGTGTCCCGGACCGCCTCGTTCACCTCGGTCCAGCCGGACCAGGACAACACAAGCCCGGAAGCCGGTCGTCACACGATCGAGCCGGCTCACCCCTGCGCGTCGTTCCCGGACCAACAGTTGCCCACCCCTGATCTCCGGAAGGAGTTCGCGGCAAGGTGCGTCCTGACCTGATCACCCCGCTCCCGGTCATCCTCCGGGAGAACGCAGTCCGGTTCCCGGACAAGATCGCTTTCGAGGACGACCGGCACGCGGTCACCTACGGAGAACTCGACGCCCGGACAAGGAGGCTCGCCGGTCACCTGGCCGCCCTCGGTGTCCGGCGCGGCGACCGGGTAGCCCTGTGCCTCGGCAACTCGGTTGCCATGGTGGAGAGTTACCTCGCGGTGGTACGGGCCGGCGGCATCGGCGTACCGGTCAATCCGCAGGCATCCCCGGCCGAGACGGCATACCTCCTGGCCGACAGCGGCGCGGTGTTCGCCTTTGCCGGCGCCGCTCATGCCGAGACGTTTCTGCGATGGGTTCCCCGCGGGACACGTGAGGTGTCCGTCGTCGTGGCCGGTGCCTTCGGCGACGGCACCGGTGCCGGGCCCACGCCGGTGCCGGGCGCCGCGGCGTACGAGGAACTCGCCGTCACCGAACCCGTCACCCAGGCCCCGGACGACCTCGGTCTCGACGAGGTGGCCTGGATGTTCTACACCTCGGGCACCACCGGCCGTCCCAAGGGCGTCCTCTCCACCCAGCGCAACTGCCTCTACTCCGTGGCCTCCTGCTACATCCCCGTGCCCGGGCTCTCGGAGCACGACCGCGTCCTGTGGCCGCTGCCGCTCTTCCACAGCCTGTCCCACATCGCCTGCGTCCTGTCCGTCACCGTCGCCGGCGCCACCGCCCGGATCATGGACGGCAGTTCGGCCGACGACATCCTCACCGCGCTGCGCGAGCACCGGTCCACCTTCCTGGCCGGCGTCCCCACCACCTACCACCACCTCGTCACCACCGCCCGGCGCACCGGCCTCTCCCTGCCCGACCTGCGCATCGGACTCGTCGGCGGAGCCGTCACCGGCCCCGGACTGCGTCACTCCTTCGAGGAGAGCTTCGGCGTCCCCCTCGTCGACGCCTACGGCAGTACCGAGACCTGCGGCGCCATCACCATCAACCCGCCCGACGGCGACGTGGTCGAGGGTTCCTGCGGCCTGCCCGTGCCCGGTGTCGGCGTCCGGATCGTCGACCCCAGCACCGGGCAGGACGTACCCGTCGGGCAGGAGGGCGAGGTCTGGGTCAGCGGGCCGAACGTCATGGTCGGCTATCACAACAGCCCCGAGGCCACCGCCGAAGCCGTGCAGGACGGCTGGTTCCACACCGGCGACCTGGCCCGGCGCGACGAGGCCGGCTACTTCACCATCTGCGGCCGCCTCAAGGACCTCGTGATCCGCGGCGGCGAGAACATCCATCCCGACGAGATCGAGGCCGCCTTGCGCGGGGCCGAAGGCGTGGCCGACGCCGGAGTCGCGGGCATGCCCCACGACACCCTCGGCGAGGTACCCGTCGCCTGGGTGGTCCCCGGTCCGGACGGCATCGACCTCGCCCGGCTGCTCGACCACTGCCGCGCCGAACTCTCCGTCTACAAGCTCCCCGAGCGGATCCACGAGACCCGCACCATCCCGAGGACCGCCTCGGGGAAGATCGTGCGCCGCCTCCTCGCCGACCTGCCGGCCCGGCTGCGGTACGCCGCGGACGGCCACCACGAGGGACTCCTGCGGCCGGACTGGAGCGAGCTGGCGGTCACCTCCGACGCCCCGGAGCACCTCCGGTGGGCTGTGGTGGGCCGGACCGCCGTCGCCGACGGCATCGTGGCCGGCCTCCGGCGGGCCGGTGCCGCCGAGGTACAGCACTACACGGACCTCCCGACGTCTCGCGCCGCCGGTGACCCGGCCCCCGAAGTGACGGTGCTCGCGGAAGCGGACACGGACGGGGACCGCCTCGCAGGCTGGGCAGAGGAGACCGGGTCGCGGCTCGTCGTCCTCACCCGGGGCGCGGTGGGCGTCACCGACCGGGACGGCACGCCGGATCGCTCCGAGGCCGGGCTGTGGGCGGCCGCACGGGCCGTACAGACCACCGGGAGCGGCGGCACACCGCTGACGATCGTCGACCTCGACGCCCGTACACCGGAGTCCCAGTGTGCCTCGGCGCTGATCGCCGCCGTCGCCTCGGGCCTGCCTCAACTCGCCGTACGAGACGGGCGGTTGCTGCGTCCCGCGTTCCGCCGAGTCCCTGTCGTCGACGCGCCGGGCTCCGCGGTGCCGGGGCTCGACGGCACCGTGGTCGTCACCGGCGCCGACACCGAGACCGGTGCGGCCCTCGCCCGACACCTGGTCACCGCGCACGGAGTACGACGCCTGGTAACCGTCCGAGCAGCGGACACCGACGACGGGCTGAGCCAGGACGACCCGGCGACGAGCGGCGCGGAGATCGTCCGCGTCGTGGCCGACGGCTCGGATCCGCAGGAACTGCGGGTGGCGCTGGCCGGACTCGGTCCGGTGACTGCGGTCGTGCACACCGCCTCCGACCCCGAACTCGCCCAGGTACTGGACGACTTGACCACCGCCGACGAGCCCGCCGCGTTCGTCGCGGTCACCGACGCCGCCGCACTGCTGGGTGCGGAGTCCGGGAGCCGCGCCCCAGCGGTGGTCACCGCCGCCCTCACCGAATCCGTCGTCCGCGGCCGCCGACGCCGCGGACTGCCCGGCTCGTTGCTGGCGCTCGGCCGGCCGGACGAGGGCCCCGGTGTCTTCGACGTACTGATCACCTCCGGATCCCCGGCCCTGCTGGCGCTCCGGCCGACCACCACCGACCCGGACGACCGGGTGCGCAGGCTCCTCGACACCCTGATCGAACAGGAGCCCCGCGCCGCGGCCCAGGCCGACGAGACGATCACCGCCGCCCTGCGCACACGCCTGGCCGACCTGGACGAGCGGGCCCAACTCACCCTGCTCGACCGGCTGGTCCGCGAACTGACCGCCGCCGTCCGTACCCCCGCGAGCCCCGAGCCGATCCCGGCGGACCGGTCCTTCCGCGACCTCGGCCTCGGCTCCCTCGCCGTTGTCGAGCTGCGCAACCGCCTGACCGAACGGACCGGACTGAGCCTGCCGACCACAGTGACCTTCGACCATCCGACCCCCGAGGCCCTCGCCGCACACCTGCGCGGCCGGATCCTGGGACTGCACGACACCGCCGGGCAGACGGCACCCGACGAGGCCCCGGACGGGACTGCCGACCCCGCGGATCCCATCGCGATCGTGGGCATGGCCATCCGGCTGCCGGGCGGTGTGGGCAGCCCGGAGGACCTGTGGCGACTGGTGTCGGAGGGGCGCGACGCGATGTCCGCGTTCCCGACCGACCGCGGCTGGGACCTGGAGAAGCTGTTCGACTCCGACCCGGACAAGACGGGCACGTCCTACGCCGGCCAGGGCGGATTCCTGGACGGGGCCGGGGAGTTCGACGCCGGCTTCTTCGGGATCTCACCGCGTGAGGCCCTCGCGATGGACCCCCAGCAGCGACTGCTCCTGGAGACCTCGTGGGAGGCGCTGGAACGGGCCGGAATCGTTCCGGGAACGCTGAAGGGCCGTGATGTCGGGGTGTTCTCCGGCCTGATGGGCCAGGGCTACGGACCGACGGGCGCGGCTCCGGCCGAACTCGAAGGCTTCGTTGCCACGGGCACCGCGTCGAGCGTGGCGTCGGGACGCGTGTCGTACGTGTTCGGCTTCGAGGGCCCGGCCGTCACTGTCGACACAGCTTGCTCCTCGTCCCTCGTCGCCATCCACCTGGCGGCCCAGTCGCTGCGCCAAGGCGAGTGCTCGCTGGCGCTGGCGGGTGGCGCGACAGTGATGGCGACCCCGGACACCTTCGTGGAGTTCTCGCGCCAACGCGCACTGTCCTCGGACGGCCGGTGCAAGTCGTACGCGGATGCCGCGGACGGTACGGGCTGGGCCGAGGGCGCCGGTGTCGTCGTCCTGGAGCGGCTGTCCGAGGCCCGGGCCAAGGGCCACAAGGTGCTGGCGGTCGTGCGGGGTTCGGCGGTCAACCAGGACGGTGCGTCCAACGGTCTGACAGCGCCCAGCGGGCCTTCGCAGCAGCGCGTCATCCGCAAGGCGCTCGCCAACGCCGGTCTGTCGACGTCGGACGTGGATGTGGTCGAGGGGCATGGCACCGGGACGGTGCTGGGTGATCCGATCGAGGCGCAGGCTTTGCTGGCGACTTATGGTCAGGATCGGTCTGCTGAACGGCCGTTGTGGCTGGGTTCGTTGAAGTCGAATGTGGGTCATACGCAGGCGGCTGCGGGTGTATCCGGTGTGATCAAGATGGTGTTGGCGCTGCGGCATGGTGTGATGCCGCCGACGTTGCATGTTGATGTTCCGTCGTCGCAGGTGGACTGGTCGGCGGGTGCGGTGGAGTTGTTGACGGAGGCGCGGGAGTGGCCGGTCACGGGTCGGCCGCGTCGGGCTGCGGTGTCGTCTTTCGGTGTGAGTGGGACGAACGCGCATCTGGTTCTGGAGGAGCCGCCGGCCGGGGAGGTGGAGGCGGTTGAGGTTCCGGTGGCTGATGGTGTGGTGCCGCTGGTGGTGTCGGCACGGAGTGTGGGCGCGCTGGCTGGTCAGGCGGAACGGCTTGTCTCCTTCGTAGAGGCGGGTGAGGAGTCGCTGTCGCAGGTCGCGACAGCGCTCATCTCGCGGCGTGCGGTGTTGTCGGAGCGGGCGGTGGTGGCGGCTGGGTCGCGGGAGGAGGCGTTGGCGGGGCTGCGTGCGCTGGCGCGCGGGGAGTCCGTGCCTGGCGTGGTCGTCGGGAGTGCCGAGACTGCGGGTCGGACGGTGCTTGTCTTTCCGGGGCAGGGTTCGCAGTGGGTCGGTATGGGTCGTGAACTCCTGGATTCCTCACCGGTGTTCGCGGAGCGGGTCGCCGAGTGCGCGCAGGTGTTGGAGCGTTGGGTCGACTGGTCGCTCGTCGATGTGCTGCGGGGGGACGCTCCGGCTGAACTCCTGGAGCGGGTCGATGTGGTGCAGCCCGCGAGCTTCGCGGTGATGGTGGGTCTGGCTGCGGTGTGGGCGTCGGTGGGTGTGGTGCCGGATGCGGTGGTGGGTCACTCGCAGGGTGAGATTGCCGCCGCGTGCGTATCCGGGGCGTTGTCGTTGGAGGACGCTGCCCGCATTGTGGCGGTGCGCAGCCAGGTGATCGCCGGGAGTCTCGCGGGCCGTGGTGGCATGGCCTCGGTGGCGCTGGCCGAGGAGGACGCGCTCAAGCGTCTGGAACGCTGGGCGGGCCGGGTTGAGGTCGCGGCGGTCAACGGTCCGGCGTCCGTCGTCATCGCCGGTGACGCCGAGGCCCTCGACGAGGCCCTTGATGTCCTGGCGTCGGACGGTGTGCGGGTGCGGCGGGTCGCAGTGGATTACGCCTCCCACACCCGGCACGTCGAGGCGATCGAGGAGACGTTGGGGGAGGCCTTCGCCGACATTCGTGCGCAGGCGCCCCGGGTTCCCTTCTACTCGACCGTGACCGGTGAATGGGTCCGCGAGGCGGATGTCCTGGACGGCGGCTACTGGTACCGCAACCTGCGCAGTCGGGTCCGTTTCGGTCCCGCGATCGCGGCTCTCCTGGCCGAGGGCCACACGGTGTTCGTCGAGTCCAGCGCCCACCCCGTTCTTGTTCAGCCGGTCAGTGAGATCGTCGACCAAGCGGACGGCGATGCTGTGGTGAGTGGTTCGCTGCGCCGTGACGAGGGTGGTCTGCGCCGGCTGCTGACCTCGATGGCCGAACTGTTCGTCCGGGGCGTGCCCGTCGACTGGACCGGCATGCTGCCGGACGGTGCGGACGCCGGTCACCTCGATCTGCCGACCTACGCCTTCGACCACCAGCGCTACTGGCTCCAGACCGCCCCCGCGACCGACGCCGCCTCCCTCGGCCAGGTCACCGCCGACCACCCGCTCATCGGCGCGATCATCGGGCGGCCGGACTCCGGTGGGTTCATGACCACCGCGCGGTGGTCGGTGGCCGCTCACCCCTGGCTGGGTGATCATGCCGTCGGTGACGTCGTGGTCGTACCGAGCGCCGTGCTGGTCGAGTCGGCCGTCCGGTTCGGCGACGAGGTCGGCAGTCCCGTGGTCGAGGACCTGGTCGTGGACCGGCCCGTCGTGCTTCCGCTGCGCGGGGGCAGGGCCGTGCAGATGACCGTGGGGGAGGCCGACGACCAGGGGCGGCGAGTTATCGGGGTGTACTCCCGATCGGACGACGCGGGTCTGGACGCTGCCTGGACTCGTCACGCGCACGGCACGCTGGCGACCGGGGCGGTCACTCCGGCCGCTTCCCGCAGCGCGCTGCCGGACGACGGCCCCGCGACCGATGTCGCCCTGGACGACGCGTTCGGCGACGCCGACCGTTACGGCCTGCATCCGGCGCTGCTCGACGCGGCGGTCCGGACGGCCCTCCCCGAAGGCATGATCGTGGCCCGGTGGAGCGGCGTGACCCTGCTGGCCTCCGGTGCCGCAGCGGTGCGGGTGCACTCGGCCCGTACCACTGCCGGGGATACCCGACTAGAACTGCGCGATGCCACCGGCGCGCCGGTGCTGAACGCCGACGCCGTCGTCGCCGAGCCGTTCTCGCCCGAGCGGGCGGGTGTCGCGGACGCGGCGGCGCATGATGCCCTGTTCCAGGTCGACTGGGCCGAACTGCCTCTGCCCGCAGGGGAGATGACCGAGGACGCCGGCACCGCAGTGGCTGTTGCCGGTGCGGAGGACGTCGCTGCCGTCGCGGCGGACCGGGCGGTGGTACCGGACTTCCTGCTGTACGAGGCCGGGCGCGCGTCCGCCGATGTGCGTGCGGCGGTCGCCGCCGCGTTGGCCGTTCTCCAGGCGTGGTTGGCGGAGTCCTCCCTGGCGTCCACCCGCCTTGTCGTGTTGATCCCCGGCGGTGCCGAGGACGAACTCGCCGTGGCCGCCGTGTCGGGTCTGCTGCGGTCGGCGCAGTCCGAGCACCCGGACCGCATCGTCCTCGTCGACCACGACCACGACCACGACCACGACCCCAACCCCGACGCCGATGGCGATGAGTACCGCGACGGTGCGTCGGCCTCTGAGGACTCGGCGGCTTCGGACGAGAGGGCGGCCGTGAAGGCCGTAAGGCTCGCCCTGGCCGCCGGGGAGAACCGGATCCGTGTGCGCGGTGGCGTGGTCTCCGTGCCTCGGCTGATGCGCACCCCGCTTCCCGAAGGCCCTCGGCGTGAGCTCGACCCCGACGGCACCGTGCTCGTCACCGGCGGTACCGGGACGCTCGGCGGACTTGTCGCCCGGCACCTGGCGACCGACCACGGTGTGCGGCACCTGCTGCTGGCCAGCCGGAGCGGGCCGGACGCCGACGGAGCGGCGGCACTGCGCGAGGAACTGACCGCTCTCGGCGTGACCGTCACCCTCGCCGCGTGCGACACCGCCGACCGGGACGCGGTCGGGGCACTCCTGGCCGCCGTACCGGACGCACACCCGCTCACCGCCGTCGTCCACACCGCCGGCGTCCTCGACGACGGCGTGGTCACCGCCCTGACCCGAACCGGGTCGACACCGTCCTGCGGCCGAAACTGGACGCCGCACTGCACCTGCACGAGCTGACCCGGGACGCGGACCTCGCGGCGTTCGTCCTCTTCTCCTCCGCCGCCGGTGTCCTCGGCAACCCCGGCCAGGCCAACTACGCAGCGGCCAACGCCTCCCTGGACGCGCTCGCCCTGCACCGCCGCCGGTCCGGTCTGCCCGGTGTCTCCCTTGCCTGGGGCTACTGGAGCGACGCCAGCGGCATGACCCGGCACCTCGGTGCCGCGGACCTGCACCGCACCCGGCGTCTCGGGATGGTCGGACTCTCCGCCGCCGAGGGCATGGCGCTCCTCGACGCGGCCCTGCGGTCGGGCGACGAGATACCCGCCGCCCTCGTGGCCGCCCGGTTCGACCTGCCCGCCCTGCGGGCGTCCGCCCGCGCCGGAACTCCCGTCGTACCCCTGCTGCGCGGCATCGCACCCACCCCGCGGCCGACGGCCGGGGCCGTGCGGGCGGCAGACGCCGGCTCCCTGCGGCAGCGGCTCGACCGCCTGGGCACACGGGAGCGCACCGAGGCACTGGTGGACCTGGTCCGCCGGAGCGCCGCCCAGGTCCTCGGCCACTCCGGGCCCGACGCCGTCCGTGCCGACCGCGCCTTCAAGGACACCGGATTCGACTCACTGACCGCTGTCGAACTGCGGAACAGGCTCGCGTCGGCGACCGGTCTGCCTCTCTCTTCCACCATCGTCTTCGACTACCCGAAGCCGGTGTCGCTCGCCGCCCACCTGCGCGTACGGCTCTTCGGCGACGACGAGCCGACGGGCGACGGACAGGAGCGGGACACCGGAGTGCGGGACACCGGTACCGTCGCCGCCCTCCGTGACGACCCGATCGCCATCGTCGCGATGGCCTGCCGCTTCCCGGGCGGTGTGGAAAGCCCCGAGGACCTGTGGCGACTGGTCGCCGAAGGCGTCGACGCCGTCAGCGAGTTCCCCGACGACCGCGGCTGGGACATCGACCGGCACTACGACGCCGACCCCGACAGCGCCGGGAAGACCTACGTACGGCACGGCGCGTTCCTGGACGACGCGACCGGCTTCGACGCCGCCTTCTTCGGGATCTCCCCGAACGAGGCGCTCGCGATGGACCCGCAGCAGCGACTTCTCCTGGAGACCTCCTGGGAGGCGTTCGAACGCGCCGCGATCGACCCGACCGCGCTCGGCGGTCAGGACGTCGGCGTGTTCGTCGGCGTCAACAGCCACGACTACACCGTACGGACGCAGCATGCGGCCGGTGTCGAGGGCTTCCGCCTCACCGGCAGCTCCGGCAGCGTCCTGTCGGGCCGGATCGCCTACCAGTTCGGCTTCGAGGGACCGGCCATCACGGTCGACACGGCCTGCTCGTCCTCGCTCGTCGCCCTGCACCTGGCGACCCGCGCGCTCCAGCGCGGCGAGTGCTCCATGGCCCTGGCCGGCGGTGTGATGGTCATGGGCAGCCTGGAGACCTTCGTCGAATTCTCCCGGCAGCGCGGACTCTCCCAGGACGGCCGGTGCAAGGCCTTCGCCGACGCGGCGGACGGAACTGGCTGGTCGGAGGGCGTCGGCGTACTCCTCGTCGAGCGGCTCTCCGACGCACGCCGCCGGGGCCACCAGATCCTCGCGGTGATCAACGGCAGCGCGGTCAACCAGGACGGCGCGTCCAACGGTCTGACGGCACCGAACGGGCTCTCACAGCAGCGGGTGATCCGCACGGCGCTCGCCGACGCCGGCCTGGCGTCGGCCGATGTGGACGTGGTCGAGGGCCATGGCACGGGTACGGTGCTCGGCGATCCGATCGAGGCGCAGGCCCTGCTCGCGACGTACGGGCAGGACCGGCCCGCCGACCGCCCGCTGTGGCTCGGCTCGGTCAAGTCCAACATCGGTCACACACAGGCCGCGGCCGGTGTGGCCGGCGTCATCAAGATGGTCATGGCGATGCGGTACGGCGTCCTGCCCCGCACCCTGCACGTGGACCGGCCCTCGACCCATGTGGACTGGACCGCGGGCGCGGTGGAACTGCTCGCCGAGGCCCGGCAGTGGCCGGAGGGCGGGCACCCGCGGCGCGCCGGCGTCTCGTCCTTCGGCATCGGCGGCACCAACGCGCATGTCGTGATCCAGCAGGCACCGGCGGAGGACATGGCGGCGTCCGGGCGGACGTCGGCGGGCGATCCGGCCCCCGGTGCCGGCTCGGTGGCCGCCGTGGACCAGGGATCCGATGGAGTGCCGGAGTCCGCCGCGAACCAGGTGGCCGGCATCGGCTCGGCAGCCGCCTCGGACCGGAGGCCCGCCGTGGCCCTCGTACCGTCAGCGCCCGCTCTCCTGCCAGTGCCAGTGCCAGTGCCAGTGCCCGTGTCGGCCCGGTCGGCGGCGGCTCTGCGGGCCCAGGCCGGTCGCCTCGCCCGCTTCCTCGACGCGCGGCCCGAACTGTCCCTCGCGGACACCGCGCACGCTCTGGCCACCACCCGTGCCCGGCTCGACCACCAGGCGATCCTGCTGGCCACCGGCCGGGAACAGCTCGCCGACGCGCTGCGCGCGCTCGGGAACGGCACGCCCACCCCCATCACCGTCACCGGCAGCCCGGTCGAGGGCAAACTGGCCTTCCTCTTCACCGGACAGGGCAGTCAGTGGGCCGGCATGGGCCGCGAACTCGCCGCGCGGTACCCGGTCTTCCGCGACGCCTTCACGGCCGCGTGCGACGCCGTCGAACGCCACCTGGACGGGCACCTGGCGCGCCCGCTGCACGAGGTGGTGTTCGCCGAACCCGGCACGACCGAGGCCGCACTGCTCGACCGCACCCTGTACACGCAGGCCGGTCTCTTCGCCCTGGAGACCGCGCTGTTCCGCCTCTTCGCCTCTTGGGGCGTACGGCCGGACCTGGTCGCCGGGCACTCGGTCGGCGAGATCTCCGCCGCCCACGCCGCCGGAGTCCTCGACCTGGCGGAGGCGGGCGAACTGGTCGCCGCCCGCGGACGGTTGATGCAGGCCCTGCCCGAGGGCGGTGCGATGGTCGCCGTCCAGGCGGCCGAGGCCGAGGTGGCGCCGCTGCTGGCCGAGACCGCGGGCGAGATCGCTGTCGCCGCGGTCAACGGACCCGACGCCGTCGTGCTCTCCGGCGCCGAGGACACCGTCCTGGAGCTGGCGGCGAGACTGGCCCACCAGGGCAGGAAGACCAAGAGGCTGACGGTCAGCCACGCCTTCCACTCGCCGTTGATGGCCCCCATGCTCGACGAGTTCCGTACCGTCGTCGCCCGGCTGCACCCCCGTCCGGCCACCGTCAAGGTCGTCTCCACGCTCACCGGTGCCCCCGCCGAGGACGGCCGCTTCGCCACCCCGGAGTACTGGGTCGACCAGGTGCGCCACGCCGTACGGTTCGCCGACGCGGTCGCCACGCTCCGGGACCAGGGCGCGGGGACCTTCCTGGAGATCGGCCCCGGCGGCGGCCTGACCGCCCTCGCCCTCGGCACGCTCGGCCCGGACCACCGGGGCTGCCTCGCCACCCTGCGCGAGGACGGCTCCGAGGAGTCCGCCGTCCTCACCGCACTCGCCGAACTGCACGTCCGCGGCACAGACATCGACTGGCCGGCCCTCCTCGGTACCCCGGCCGCCGCGATCGGCACCGACCTGCCCACGTACGCCTTCCAGCACCAGCGGTACTGGGCCGAACCCGGGACCACCGCCATCGACGCCGAAGCACTCGGCGCCCGCTCCACCGGCCACCTGTTGCTCGGCACGGCCGTAGAGATCCCCGACGACGACCACGCCGGCACGCCCAGCGACGGCGGCACCCGTGTGGTGCTCACCGGGCGGCCCGACCGACGTGCCTTCGGCCGGCTCCTCGATCCCGCCACCGGCGTCGTTCCGGCCGCCGTGCTCCTCGACCTGCTGGTCCACGCCGGCACCGAGGCGGGCAGCGGCGCCGTCGAACAGATCACCGTCGACACACCGCTCGCCGTGCCCGAACACGGCCACCTCCAGCTCCGTGTCCATGTCGACGCCCCGGGCCGGGACGGACTGCGCCCGGTCGCCGTCCACAGCAGGCGGACCGGCGACGGGAACGCCACCTGGACGTGCCACGCCCGCGCCCTGCTCCGGCCCGGCCTGCCCAGGCCCTCCTTCGACCTGCGCACCTGGCCCGCCACCGGAGCCGACGCACCGGCGGACCGCCTCGACCTCCATGGCGTACGAGGCGTACACGGCCTGGCGGAACAGGACGGCCTGCTTTTTGCCGACCTCATCCTGCCTCCGGAACTCGCCGACGAGGCAGCGGGGTTCACCCTCCACCCCGCGCTCCTCGACACGGTCCTTCACCTCCTGGCCGCCCGTACCGGCGACAGCGGGCTCGACCTCACCGACTGCGCCGACCTGGCCGTGTACGCGCAGGGCGCCACCGCCCTGCGGATGCGGGTCACACCTGCCGAGGGCGGACGCCACCTCGTGGAACTCGCCGACCACACCGGCGAACCGGTCGCCGCGCTCGGCCCGCTCACCCTGGGCCGGCCCGACAGCCACCCCACCTCGGCATCCGCCACCGACCCCGCCGTCCGCGAGGCACGGACCACGGAGGACGGACCGCTCGTCCGTCGGGTCGTCGGCAGGCCGGCCGCCGAGAGCGGATCGCTGGCC
This sequence comes from Streptomyces sp. N50, assembly GCF_033335955.1. Classification (GTDB taxonomy): domain Bacteria; phylum Actinomycetota; class Actinomycetes; order Streptomycetales; family Streptomycetaceae; genus Streptomyces. Next base: position 347,220 of record NZ_CP137550.1, on the reverse strand, counting down.
CACCGGCTCGCCGGGCTCGGCGCCACCGAACAGCAGCGTGTCCTGATGGACCTCGTGCAGGAGAGCGCCGCCGTCGTCCTCGGTCACACCGGCGCCGACGACCTCGACGTGAACCAGCCGTTCAAGGACCTCGGCTTCGACTCCCTCAGCGCCGTCAAACTCCGCAACCGGCTGCACGACTTCACCGGCATGAGCCTCCCCAGCAGCCTCGTCTTCGACTACCCGACCCCGGCCGCCCTCGCCGGACACCTGCGCACGGAACTCCTCGGCGAGGACGCCGCCAGCGCCGGAACCGCCGGATCCGTGCCGGCCGTGCCCGTGGAACCCGACGAGCCGATCGCCATCATCGCCACGAGCACCCGCCTGCCCGGCGGTGTCGACACCCCCGAGGAACTGTGGCGCCTGGTCGTCGAGGAGCGCGACGCGCTCTCCGCCTTCCCGCAGGACCGCGACTGGGACGTCGACAAGCTCTACCACCCCGACCCCACCCACCCCGGCACCACCTACACCCGCGTCGGCGGATTCCTGCACGACGCCGCCCAGTTCGACGCCTCACTCTTCGGGATCTCGCCGCGCGAGGCCCTGGCCATGGACCCGCAGCAGCGACTGCTCCTGGAGACCTCGTGGGAGGCGCTGGAGCGCGCCGGCCTCGATCCGGCCTCCACCCGGGGCCGAGACATCGGCGTCTTCACCGGCATCGTCCACCACGACTACGTGACCCGGCTGCGGCAGGTCCCCGAGGACGTCCGGGGCTACGTGATGACCGGCACCTCGTCGAGCGTGGCGTCGGGACGCGTGTCGTACGTGTTCGGCTTCGAGGGGCCGGCGGTCACCATCGACACGGCCTGCTCCTCCTCGCTCGTGGCGATGCACCTCGCGGCCCAGTCACTGCGGCGCGGCGAGTGCTCGCTCGCTCTCGCGGGCGGTGCGACCGTCATGTCGAGCCCGGACGCCTTCGTGGAGTTCGCCCGCCAGCGCGGCCTCTCCGCCGACGGCCGGTGCAAGGCGTACTCCTCGACCGCCGACGGCACCGGCTGGGCCGAGGGCGTGGGCGTGGTCGTCCTGGAGCGGCTGTCGGAGGCCCGCCGCAACGGCCACCCGGTCCTGGCCGTGCTGCGCGGCAGCGCGGTCAACCAGGACGGCGCCTCGAACGGCCTCACCGCCCCAAACGGACCCTCGCAGCAACGGGTCATCCGGCGCGCCCTGGCCGACGCGGGCCTGTCGACGAAGGACATCGACGTCGTCGAGGGCCACGGCACCGGCACCTCCCTGGGCGACCCGATCGAGGTCCAGGCCCTGCTCGCCACCTACGGCCAGGACCGGCCCGCCGACCACCCGCTGTGGCTCGGCTCGCTCAAGTCCAACATCGGCCACACCCAGGCCGCGGCGGGTGTCTCCGGCGTCATCAAGATGGTCGAGGCACTGCGGCACGGCGTGCTGCCGCCCACCCTGCATGTCGAGGAACCGACACCCCAGGTGGACTGGACGGCGGGCGCGGTCGAACTGCTCAGGACGGCACGCGACTGGCCGGCCACTGGCCGGCCGCGCCGGGCCGCCGTGTCCTCCTTCGGCGCGAGCGGCACCAACGCGCACGTGATCCTTGAGGAGTCACCCGAGGATCCCGCGGGGCCCGTCGAGGCCGCAGCGACCCCGGTGCCCGAGAACGGCGACGCGGCGCTCGTGGTTCCCCTGGTGGTGTCGGCGAAGAGCGCCGGCTCACTGGCGGGCCAGGCCGAACGGCTCGGGTCGTTCGTCGGCTCCGCGGAGAGCACGGCCCTCCCCGAGATCGCGCTGGCGCTCGCTTCGCGGCGTGCGGTGCTGTCCGAGCGGGCGGTGGTGGCGGCTGGGTCGCGGGAGGAGGCGTTGACGGGGCTGCGTGCGCTGGCGCGCGGCGCGGCAAGTCCCTTTGTTGTCACCGGTGGTGGCAGTGCGGTGGCTGCGGGGCGGACGGTGCTTGTCTTCCCGGGGCAGGGTTCGCAGTGGGTCGGCATGGGCCGTGAACTCCTGGATTCCTCGCCGGTGTTCGCGGAGCGGGTCGCCGAGTGCGCTGCGGTGTTGGAGCGTTGGGTCGACTGGTCGCTCGTGGATGTGCTGCGGGGTGATGCTCCGGCTGAACTCCTGGAGCGGGTCGATGTGGTGCAGCCCGCCAGCTTCGCCGTGATGGTCGGTCTTGCGGCCGTGTGGGCGTCGGTGGGTGTGGTTCCCGACGCGGTGGTCGGCCATTCCCAGGGCGAGATCGCAGCCGCGTGCGTATCCGGGGCGTTGTCGCTGGAGGACGCTGCCCGCATTGTGGCGGTGCGCAGCCAGGTCATCGCCGGGAGTCTCGCGGGCCGTGGAGGTATGGCCTCGGTGGCGCTGGCCGAGGCCGACGCGGTTGAGCGGCTGGAGCGGTGGGGCGGCCGGGTGGAGGTCGCGGCGGTCAACGGTCCGGCGTCCGTCGTGATCGCCGGTGATGCCGAGGCCCTCGACGAGGCTCTCGATGTCCTGGCGTCGGATGGTGTGCGGGTGCGTCGGGTCGCAGTGGATTACGCCTCCCATTCCCGGCATGTGGAGGCGATCGAGGAGACGTTGGCCACCGCCTTCGCCGACATTCGTGCGCAGGCGCCGCTGATTCCCTTCTACTCGACCGTGACCGGTGAATGGGTCCGCGAGGCCGGTGTCCTGGACGGCGGCTACTGGTACCGCAACCTGCGCGGTCAGGTCCGCTTCGGTCCCGCGATCGCGGCTCTCCTGGCCGAGGGCCACACGGTGTTCGTGGAGTCCAGTGCCCACCCCGTCCTGGTCCAGCCGGTCAGCGAAATCGTCGACCAGGCGGAAGACACGGTCAGGCTCCGCGCCGTCGTCGGCAGCACGCTGCGCCGGGAGGACGGCGGCCAGCGCCGCCTGCTGGCCTCGATGGCCGAACTGTTCGTCCGGGGAGTGCCCGTCGACTGGACCGGCGTCCTCCCGAACGGCGCCGGCACGGGTACGAGGCACGTGGACCTGCCCACGTACGCCTTCGACCGACGTCACTACTGGTTGCAGGAGGTCGAGAGCGTCGACGACGGCGGCGCTGCGGGCGAAGACACCGACGCGGACTTCTGGAGTGCCGTCGAGCGGACCGACGCAGACTCGCTCGCGGGGCTGCTGGCCCCGGACTCCGCCGGTCTGCGCGACGCCCTGCGCACCGTCGTACCGGTGCTGGCGGACTGGCGCGGCAGGCGGCGCCAGCGGTCCAGCGCCGAGCGGCTCCGTTACGCCGTCACCTGGCGGCCCTTGGAGCGCGAGGTGACCGGGGTGCCCGCGGGACGCTGGCTCGCCGTCCTGCCCGCGGGCGGCCCGGCAGAGGGCGCGGCCGGCTCCCCGTCCCCTTCCACGGCCGACTCCCGGGTGACCGGGCTTCTCGCGGCGCTCGGCGCCCAGGGACTGGACGTCGTACCCCTGGAGATCGCCGGATCCGACGTCACCCGTACCGGGCTCGCCGAGCGACTGAGCGCTGTGCGGGCCGAGTACGAGCCTGCGGGGGTCCTTTCGCTGCTCGCCCTCGACGGCACGCGGGACGCCACCGCCGTCGCTGCCCGGACCCTCGCGCTGGTTCAGGCGCTCGGGGACGCGGGCGTCGACGGGCCGCTGTGGTGTCTGACCCGGGGCGCGGTGAACACCGGCGTCCAGGACACCGTCACCGCGCCCGGCGAAGCGGCCCTCTGGGGTCTGGGCCGCGCCGTGGCCCTCGAACACCCCGACCGGTGGGGCGGGTTGATCGACCTGCCGGTGACCGCCGACGCGCGCACCGCGCAGTACCTCGTGGGCGCGTTGAACGGCACCGCGGGGGACGACCAGCTCGCGGTCCGCCGCGCCGGTGTCTACAGCCGCCGGCTCACCCGCAAGCCCGCCCCCGAAACACCCGCCGACGGTGGCTGGCAGCCCCGGGGCACGGTCCTGGTGACCGGCGGTGCCGAGGCCCTCGGCACACACGCCTCGCTCTGGCTCGCCCGGTCGGGCGTGCGCCGTCTCATCGTCACGACCACGGCTCAGGCGCCCGCCGACGCCGTCGCCGATCTGCTGGGCAAGCTCGCCGACATGGGCGCCGACACGACGGTCGTCTCCTGTGCCGACGCCGACCGCGGGACACTCGCCCGCCTGATCGACGAGACCCCGGAGGAAGAGCCGCTCACCGCCGTCGTGCACGCCGCGGACACCGCCTGGACCAGCAACGTGGCCGACACCGGCCTCGCCGACCTCACCGAGGTGTTCGCCGCCAAGGTCGACATCGCCCTGTGGCTCGACCAGGTGTTCACGGAGAGCAACAGCGACGGCGACAGCGATACCGATACCGGGGTCGGCACCGGTTCCGGGACCGACATCCTTGGGAGGACCCCGCTCGACGCCTTCGTGGTCTTCTCCTCGATCGCCGGGATCTGGGGCGGTGGCGGTCAAGGCGTCTCCGGCGCGGCCAACGCCGTCCTGGACGCGCTGGTCGAACGGCGCCGCGGCCGGGGTCTCGCGGCCACCTCGATCGCCTGGGGAGCCCTTGACGAGGCCGGCCCCGGGATGGACGAGGCGACCCTCGCCCAGCTGCGCCGCCGCGGTGTCCTGCCGATGGCCCCGCAGGTCGCGACGACCGCCTTCGAACAGGCCGTGGAGGCGCGGGAGAAGGCCGTGACGGTCGTCGACATGGACTGGGAGGCGTTCATCCCGGCGTTCACCTCCGTCCGGGTCAGCCCGCTCTTCGCCGACCTTCCCGAGGCCGCCGCCGCCCTGCGCGCGTCCCAGCCCGACGCCGAGAACAGCGACACCACCTCGTCCCTGGTGGACTCCCTCCAGGACGTCCCCGAGACCGAACAGAACCGTCTGCTGCTCCGGCTGGTCTGTGGGCAGGCCGCGACCGTCCTTGGACACAGCAGCGCGGAGAGCATCGGCCCGCTCCAGTCCTTCCAGGAGGTCGGCTTCGACTCGCTCGCCGCCGTCAACCTCCGCAACAGCCTGCACGTGGCCACCGGTCTGCGGCTGCCGGCGACCCTCGTCTTCGACTATCCGACGCCGGACGCCCTCGTCGGGTTCCTCCGCTCCGAGCTGCTGACGGAGACGGGCGACGACGACCTGGACGGGCGGGAGGACGACCTGCGGCGCGTACTCGCGCAGGTCCCGATCTCCCGCTTCCGGGAGGCCGGCCTGCTGGACACGCTGCTCACCCTCGTGGGCCCCGGGGACGGCTCCGTCCCCGGGTCGGCGACCGAACCGGAACCACCGGCGGCGCCCGCCGCCGACACCGACCTGATCGACGTGATGGACGTCGCCGACCTCGTACAGCGCGCCCTCGGCAACCACGCCAACTGAGCACCTGACTCACCGACACCTGACTTACCGACAGCGGCAAAGACGGAGGACGTACCGAGATGACGGCGCCGGACGAGCAGATCGTCAACGCACTGCGTGCCTCGCTCAAGGAGAACGCGCGGCTCCAACAGGAGAACCAGCGTCTTTCCGAGGCCTCGGCCGAACCCATCGCGATCGTTTCGATGGCCTGCCGGTACGCGGGCGGCATCCGTACCCCCGAGGACCTGTGGCGGGTGGTGACCGACGGCACCGACGTCTACACCACCTTCCCCGAGGACCGCGGCTGGGACCTGGAGGGCCTCTACCACCCCGACCCGGACAACCCCGGTACGACGTACGTCCGCGAGGGCGCGTTCCTGCACGACGCCGGCCAGTTCGATGCCGCGTTCTTCGGGATCTCGCCGCGTGAGGCGCTCGCCATGGACCCCCAGCAGCGGCAGCTCCTGGAGGTCTCCTGGGAGGCCCTGGAACGGGCCGGCCTCGACCCGCACTCGCTGCGCGGCACCGACATCGGCGTGTTCGCCGGCATGGTCCACCAGGACTACGCGCCCGACCTCAGCGGGTTCGAGGGCTTCCTCAGCCTGGAGCGCGCCCTGGGTACCGCGGGCGGTGTCGCCTCGGGGCGGGTCGCCTACACCCTCGGCCTCGAAGGCCCCGCCGTCACCGTCGACACCATGTGCTCCTCCTCGCTGGTCGCCATCCATCTGGCTTCCCAGGCACTGCGGCGCGGTGAGTGCTCCATGGCCCTGGCCGGCGGCGCGACCGTCATGTCGACCCCCGGCGGGTTCGTCGGCTTCGCCCGGCAGCGCGGCCTCGCCTTCGACGGCCGCTGCAAGTCGTACGCGGCCTGCGCGGACGGCTCCAGCTGGGCCGAGGGCGCCGGTGTCATCCTCCTGGAACGCCTGTCCGAGGCCCGCCGCAAGGGCCACCGGGTGCTCGCGGTGATCCGCGGCTCGGCCCTCAACCAGGACGGCGCCTCCAACGGCCTGACGGCGCCCAACGGCCCCGCGCAGCAGCGCGTCATCCGCAAGGCCCTGGAGAGCGCCGACCTCACCGCGGCCGACATCGACATGGTCGAGGGCCACGGCACCGGCACCGTCCTCGGGGACCCGATCGAGGCGCAGGCCCTGATGGCCACCTACGGCCAGGACCGGCCCGGGGACCGGCCGCTGCGGCTCGGCTCGGTCAAGTCGGTGATCGGCCACACCCAGGCCGCCTCCGGCGTGGCCGGCGTGATCAACATGGTGCAGGCGCTGCGGCACGGCGTCATGCCCGCCACCCGGCACGTCGACGAGCCCACCCCGCAGGTGGACTGGACTGCGGGTGCGGTGGAACTGCTGACCGAGACACGGGACTGGCCCCAGGACGACCATCCGCGCCGGGCCGGTGTGTCCTCGTTCGGTGCCAGCGGCACGAACGCCCACGTGATCCTGGAACAGGCGCTGGAGGAGGAGCCCGCCGCGGACTCCGTTCCGGCTCCCGCGGCCGACGGCGCGGTGCCGCTCGTCGTCTCGGCGGCCACGGTCGCCTCGCTGACCGGCCAGGCGGAACGGCTCGCGTCGTTCGTCGAGGCCTCCGGTACGGTCGCGCTCGCCGACATGGCGGCCGCACTGGCCACCGGCCGGGCGGTGCTCGGCGAGCGTGCGGTCGTCGTGGCCGGCTCGTCCGACGAGGCGTTGGCAGGGCTGCGTGCCCTGGCGGGCGGCGAGGCCGCTTCCACGGTGTCTGTCGGCAGCGCGTCCACGCCGGGCGGGGCCGGAAAAGTCGTCCTCGTCTTCCCGGGGCAGGGTTCGCAGTGGGTCGGCATGGGCCGTGAACTCCTGGATTCCTCGCCGGTGTTCGCGGAGCGGGTCGCCGAGTGCGCTGCGGTGTTGGAGCGTTGGGTCGACTGGTCGCTCGTCGATGTGCTGCGGGGGGATGCTCCGGCTGAACTCCTGGAGCGGGTCGATGTGGTGCAGCCCGCCAGCTTCGCCGTGATGGTCGGTCTTGCGGCCGTGTGGGCGTCCGTGGGCGTGGTGCCTGATGCGGTGGTCGGGCACTCCCAGGGCGAGATCGCAGCCGCATGCGTATCCGGGGCGTTGTCGCTGGAGGACGCTGCCCGCATTGTGGCGGTGCGCAGCCAAGTCATCGCCGGGAGTCTCGCTGGCCGTGGAGGCATGGCCTCGGTGGCGCTGGCGGAGGCCGAGGTCGTCGAGCGGCTGGAGCGCTGGGCGGGCCGGGTGGAGGTGGCGGCGGTCAACGGTCCGGCGTCCGTCGTCATCGCCGGTGACGCCGAAGCCCTCGACGAGGCCCTCGACGCGCTGGAGGACCAGGGCGTCCGTGTGCGCCGTGTCGCCGTCGACTACGCCTCGCACTCCCGGCATGTCGAAGCCGTCCAGGAGACCTTGGGCGAAGCCTTCGCCGACATCCGCAGCCAGGCCCCCGCCGTACCGTTCCTCTCCACCGTGACCGGCGAATGGGTCCGCGAGGCGGGTGTCCTCGACGGCGGCTACTGGTATCGCAACCTGCGTCGGCAGGTCCGCTTCGGCCCCGCGATCGCTGACCTTCTGGCCGGGGGTCACACGGTGTTCGTCGAGTCCAGCGCTCACCCCGTCCTGGTCCAGCCGATCAGCGAGATCGTGGACCGCGCCGACGCCGACGCCGTCGTGACCGGCTCCCTGCGCCGCGACGAGGGCGGTACCCGCCGCCTGTTCACCTCGATGGCCGAACTCTTCGTCCGCGGCGTCCACGTCGACTGGAGCGGCATCCTCACGGCCGGTCCCGACGCCGGACGGATCGACCTGCCGACGTACGCTTTCGACCACCAGCACTACTGGATCCAGCTGACCGGCACCGCCGTCGACGCCGCCTCGCTCGGCCTGAGCGGCACCGACCACCCGCTGCTCGGCGCGGTGGTCCCGCTGCCCCAGTCCGACGGCCTGGTCCTCACCTCCCGGCTCTCCCTGCGCACCCACCCCTGGCTCGCGGACCACGCCATCGGCGGCGTGGTCGTCGTGCCCGGCACCGTCTACGTCGATCTGGCGGTCCGCGCCGGCGACGAGTTCGGCTGCGCCGTCCTGGAGGAACTCGTCATCGAGGCACCTCTCGTGCTCCCCGAGCAGGGCGGCGTCCGCGTCCAGGTCGCCGTCGGCGGTGCCGGCCCCAACGGCTCGCGCACCGTGGACGTGTACTCCCTCCGCGAGGAGGCCGCCGACGAGGCTGGCCAGGGGGAGTGGACCCGGCACGCCACCGGCCTGCTCTCCATCGCCGCCCCGGTCGCCGACCCGAAGCCCGCCGTGGACTTCGCCGCCTGGCCCCGGCCGGTGCGCAGCCCGTCGCCATCGACGACTTCTACTCCGACCTGGTCGCCCGCGGATACGCGTACGGCCCGGCCTTCCAGGGACTGCGCGGCGTGTGGCGGCGCGGCGACGAACTGTTCGCCGAGGCCGCGCTGCCGCCCGAGCAGCGGGAGAACGCCGACCGGTTCGGCATCCACCCGGCCCTGCTCGACGCCGCCCTGCACACCAACGCCTTCGCCAATCCCGACGACGACCGCAAGGTCCTGCCCTTCGCCTGGAACGGCCTCGTCCTGCACGCCCTGGGCGCCTCCGCCCTGCGGGTACGCGTCGCCCCGAGCGGCCCGGACGCCCTCTCGTTCCAGGCCGCCGACGAGACCGGTGACCTCGTCCTGACCATGGACTCGCTGGTGTCCCTGCCGGTCACCGCCGAGCAGCTGGACGCCGGAGCGGCCGGCCGGGACAGCCGCGACTCGCTGTTCCGCGTGGAGTGGACCCCGCTGCCCGCTCCCGAGGGCGCCGCCGCGCCCGCCTCCTGGGCGCCGCTCGCCACCGCCGACGACGTGACGGCGCTCGCCGCACGCGAGACCCTGCCGCCGGTCGCCGTCCTCACGGCGACGACCGGAGACGGCGAGGATCCGCTCGGCCTCACCACCCGCGTCGTGGCCGTGATCCAGGCGTGGCTGGCCGCCGCGCCCGGCCTGGACGCCGTGCCCCTCGTCGTCGCGACCCGGGGCGCGGTGCCCGCCGGCGGCGACGCCGATGTCACCGATCCGGCCGGCGCCGCCGTCTGGGGCCTGATCCGCGCCGCCCAGGCGGAGAACCCCGACCGCATCGTGCTCGTGGACCTCGACCCCGCCGGCTCCGCCGGAGCGGGTCCCGTCCTCGGGCCCGTACTCGCCACCGGTGAACCCCTCGTCGCCGTCCGCGGCACGGCCCTGTCCGCGCCACGCCTGGTGCGCGCGACCGCCGCACCCGCCGAGCCACAGGCCGAGGCCGGGGACGCGTACGCCTTCGACCCCGAGGGCACCGTCCTCGTCACCGGCGGCACCGGCTCCCTGGGCGCCATGGTCGCCCGGCACCTGGTCGACGAGCACGGTGTACGGCACCTCGTGCTGGTCAGTCGCAGCGGACCCGCCGCGGAGGGCGCGGCCGAACTGGTCGCCGAACTCACCGAGTCCGGTGCGCTGGTGACGCTGGCCGCGTGCGATGTCGCCGACCGGGACGCCGTGGCAGCGCTCCTGGCAGCCGTACCGGCCGAGCACCCTCTCACCGGTGTCGTCCACCTCGCCGGCGTCCTGGACGACGGGGTGATCGGCGCGCTGACGCCGGAACGTATCGAAGGCGTCTTCGCCCCCAAGGTCACCGCCGTCCGTCACCTGGACGAACTGACCCGCGAACTCGCCCCCGGGCTCGCGTCGTTCACCGTCTTCTCGTCCGCCGCCGCACTGCTCGGCTCCGCGGGCCAGGGCAGTTACGCGGCTGCCAACTCCTTCCTCGACGCCCTCATGGCCCAGCGCCGGGCCACCAGTCTGCCCGGTGTCTCGATGGCCTGGGGCCTGTGGCAGCAGAGCACCGGCCTGACCGCCCACCTCAGCGAGACCGACCAGGCCCGCATGAGCCGCGGCGGCGTCCTGCCGCTCGCCCCCGCCGAGGCCCTGGCCCTCCTCGACACCGGCCTGCGAGGCGAACACGCCCTGCTCGTGCCGATCAAGCTCGACCTGAGGTCCCTGCGGGCCGACGCGACCTCCGGCGGCACCGTCCCGCACCTGCTGCGCAGCCTGGTGCGCACCGGCCGCCGCCTCGCCCGTGCCGGCGCCGGCGATGGCAGCGACCTGGTCCGCCGCCTCGCCGGACTGCCCGACGGGGAACAGGAAGGCGTCCTCCTCGGCATCGTGCAGGCCGAAGCCACCGCGGTCCTCGGCTTCAACGCCGCCGAACTCGCCCAGGGCACCCGCGGGTTCAGCGAGATCGGCTTCGACTCGCTCACCGCCGTCGAACTCCGCAACCGGCTCGGCGCCGCCACCGGCGTCAAGCTCCCTGCCACCCTCATCTTCGACTACCCCACCCCCGTGGCACTCGCCCGCTATCTGCGAGAGGAACTCGGCGACGACACGGCGGGCGCCGCCACCACCCTCTCCACCGTCGTGACCGCCGACCCCGACGAGCCCATCGCCATCGTCGGCATGGCCTGCCGCCTGCCCGGCGGCGTCGACGACCCCGACGGCCTCTGGCGCCTCGTGGCCGAGGGCCGCGACGGCATGGTGGCCCTCCCCGACGACCGCGGCTGGGACCTCGACGGCCTGTTCGACACCGACCCGGACAAGCCCGGCACGGCCTATGTGCACAAGGGCGGATTCCTGCACGACGCCGCCCAGTTCGACGCCGGTTTCTTCGGGATCTCACCGCGCGAGGCACTCGCCATGGACCCGCAGCAGCGGTTGCTGCTGGAGACCTCGTGGGAGGCCCTGGAGCGCGCCGGCATCGATCCCCGCTCCGCTCGCGGAGACAACATCGGCGTCTTCTCGGGCGTCTCCATCCACGACTACGTCGAGTCCCTCAGCAACATGCCCGACGAACTCGAAGGGTTCGTCACCACGGCCACCGCGGGCAGCGTGGCCTCCGGCCGGGTCTCGTACGCGTTCGGCTTCGAGGGCCCGTCCGTGACCGTCGACACCGCCTGCTCCTCGTCCCTCGTCACCATCCACCTCGCCGCCCAGGCACTGCGCCAGGGCGAGTGCTCGCTCGCCCTGGCCGGCGGAGTGGCCGTCATGGGCTCGCCGATCGGCCTGCGCGGCATGTCCCGGCAGCGCGGCCTCGCCGCCGACGGCCGGGTCAAGGCGTTCTCGGCCGGTGCCGACGGCACCATCCTGTCCGAGGGCGTCGGCATCGTCGTCCTGGAACGCCTCTCGGAGGCCCGCCGCCGCGGACACCGGGTGCTCGCGGTCGTGCGCGGCTCGGCAGTCAACCAGGACGGCGCCTCGAACGGCCTGACGGCGCCCAACGGCCCCTCGCAGCAGCGTGTCATCCGCAAGGCCCTAGCCAACGCGGGCCTCGCGGCGGCCGACATCGACGTAGTGGAGGCACACGGCACCGGCACGGAACTCGGCGACCCGATCGAGGCACAGGCCCTGCTCGCCACCTACGGCCGCGACCGGGACCCGGAGCGCCCGCTGTGGCTGGGATCGCTCAAGTCGAACGTGGGCCACACGCAGGCGGCCGCGGGTGTTTCCGCCGTGATCAAGATGGTGCAGGCGCTGCGGCACGGCGTCATGCCGCCCACGCTCAACGTGACGGAACCGACGCCCCAGGTCGACTGGACGGCGGGCGCGGTCGAGCTGCTCACCGAGGCCCGCGCCTGGCCGGAGGAGGGCAGGCCGCGCCGCGCCGGGATCTCCAGTTTCGGCATCAGCGGCACGAACGCGCACCTCATCCTGGAACAGGCACCGGGAAACGAACCCGCACCGCCGGCCACCTCGACCGACGGCGTGGTTCCCCTGGTCGTGTCCGCCGCCTCGGCGGCATCCCTGGCAGGACAGGCCGCGCGGCTCGCGTCGTTCGTCGAGACACCCGAGGAGACGCCTGAGACGGCACAGACCGTGCCGCTGGAGGCCGTGGCGGCGACCCTGGTGACACGACGGGCGCTGCTCTCCGACCGCGCGGTGATCGTGGCCGCCTCCCGGAACGACGCCCTGTCAGGCCTCAACGCCCTGGCACACGGCGAGTCCCACCCTGGCGTCGTCACCGGTGGATCGTTCGGTACCGCCGCTTTGGGCCGGACGGTGTTGGTGTTCCCGGGGCAGGGTTCGCAGTGGGTTGGTATGGGTCGTGAACTCCTGGATTCTTCGCCGGTGTTCGCGGAGCGGGTCGCCGAGTGCGGTGCGGTGTTGGAGCGTTGGGTCGACTGGTCGCTGGTGGATGTGCTGCGGGGTGATGTTCCGGCTGAACTCCTGGAGCGGGTCGATGTGGTGCAGCCGGCGAGCTTCGCGGTGATGGTCGGTCTTGCGGCCGTGTGGGCGTCCGTGGGTGTGGTGCCGGATGCGGTGGTCGGCCATTCCCAGGGCGAGATCGCTGCCGCGTGCGTATCCGGGGCGTTGTCGCTGGAGGACGCTGCCCGCATTGTGGCGGTGCGCAGCCAAGTCATCGCCGGGAGTCTTGCGGGTCGTGGGGGTATGGCCTCGGTGGCGCTGGCCGAGGCCGACGCGGTTGAGCGGCTGGAGCGGTGGGGCGGCCGGGTTGAGGTGGCGGCGGTCAACGGTCCGGCGTCGGTGGTCATCGCCGGTGACGCGGAAGCCTTGGACGAGGCGCTGGATGTCCTTGCCGGGGATGGTGTGCGGGTGCGTCGGGTGGCGGTGGACTACGCCTCCCACACCCGGCATGTCGAGGCGATCGAGGAGACGTTGGGCGAGGCCTTCGCGGACATCCGCGCCCAGGCGCCCCTGGTTCCCTTCTACTCGACCGTGACCGGTGAGTGGGTGCGCGAGGCGGATGTCCTGGACGGCGGTTACTGGTACCGCAACCTGCGCAATCAGGTCCGCTTCGGTCCCGCGATCGCGGCTCTCCTGGACGAGGGCCACACGGTGTTCGTCGAGTCCAGTGCCCACCCCGTCCTGGTCCAGCCGATCAGCGAGATCGTCGATACCGAGGGCGCGACGGCGCTTGTCGGTGGTTCGCTGCGCCGCGACGAGGGTGGCCCGCGCCGCTTGCTGACCTCGATGGCCGAACTCTTCGTCCAGGGCGTCACGGTCGACTGGACGGGCATGCTCCCCGAGGGATCCGCCGGCCAGGTCGACCTGCCGACGTACGCCTTCGACCACCAGCACTACTGGCTCCAGACCGCACCCGCGACCGACGCCGCGTCCCTCGGTCAGGCCGCCGCCGACCACCCGCTGCTCGGCGCGGTGGTCCGGCTGCCGCAGTCGGACGGACTGGCCTTCACCTCCCGCCTGTCGCTGCGCAGCCACCCCTGGCTCGCAGACCACGTCATCGGCGGCATGGCCGTCGTGCCTGGCGGCGCGCTGGTCGAACTGGCCGTTCGTGCCGGTGACGAGGTCGGCTGCGGCACGCTGGACGAACTGGTCGTCGAGGCGCCGCTCGTGCTGCCCGAGCAGGGCGGTGTCCGCATCCAGGTCACCGTCGGCGGACCCGCCGAGGACGGCGCCCGCACGATCGACGTCTACTCGATCCGCGAGGACGCCGCCGAGGACACGGGCGCGGACGCCTGGACCCGCCACGCCACCGGACGGCTCTCCACCGCGGCCGCCGACCGCCCCACGGCCGACGACGACCTCGCCCTCTGGCCGCCCACGGGAGCCCGGCCCACGAGCGTCGACGAGCTCTACGACGACCTGTTCCGGCTCGGCCACGCGTACGGCCCGGTCTTCCAGGGCGTACGGGCGCTGTGGCGGCGCGGTGACGATGTCTTCGCCGAACTGGCCCTCCCGGACGAGCAGCGCGGCGACGCGAGCCGCTTCGGGCTGCACCCGGCACTCCTGGAAGCGGCTCTCCACTCCGGCCTGCGCCATGCGGCCGCGGTCGACCTGAGCACCGACGCGGGTGGGAACGGGGCGGGCACAGGCCCGGACGCGACGATGGCCACGGACGGGGGGCAGCGCCTGTGGCAACCCGCCGAGTGGACCGGTCTGACGCTCCGTGCCACGGGCGCCTCGGCGCTGCGGGTGAAGCTCGCGCCGGCCGGGTCCGACCGGCTGTCGCTGACGGCCGCCGACGAGACCGGTGCACCCGTCCTGACACTCGACGCGCTCTCCTTCCTGCCGGTCACCGCCGAACAGCTCTCCGCCGCGGCGGCCGTCGCGGGCCCGGGCCACGACTCACTGTTCCGGGTGGAGTGGGCCGAACTGCCCGCACCGGCCCCGAGCACGGAGACGCTGCCGCCGTGGGTGCCGCTGTTCCACGCCGACGAGGTGGAGATCCTCGCCGCCAACGTCACCACCCCGGTCGTCGCCGTGGCACAGGCGTTCGGCAGCGGCGACGGCGATGACGCGCTGCCCCTGACCAACCGGATCCTGTCCATGGTCCAGGCGTGGCTCGCAGCCCCGAGCCTGGCCGCCTCCCGGCTGGTCGTCCTCACCCGGGGCGCGATGCCCGTCGGCGGCGACGCCGATGTCACCGACCCGGCCGGCGCCGCCGTCTGGGGCCTGATCCGGGCCGCCCAGGCGGAGGACCCCGAGCGGATCGTCCTGCTGGACACCGCCGCCGACTCCGACCTCGATGTCACCGGCATCGAGATGGAACCGGTCCTCGCCGCGGCCCTGGCCACCGGCGAACCCCAGCTCGCCGCCCGCGGCCAGCTGCTCAGCGCCCCCCGCCTCGTCCGCGACACGACCAAAGCCGCCACCTCCGACACCCCCGCCGCCTTCGACCCCGAGGGCACCGTCCTCGTCACCGGCGGCACCGGCTCCCTGGGCTCCCTGCTCGCGCGGCACCTGGTCGACGAGCACGGTGTACGGCACCTCGTGCTGGTCAGCCGCAGCGGACCCGCCGCGGAGGGCGCGGCCGAACTGGTCGCCGAACTCACCGAGTTCGGCGCCGTGGTGACGGTCACCGCGTGCGATGTCGCCGACCGGGACGCCGTGGCGGCACTGCTGGCGGCCGTACCGGCCGAGCACCCTCTCACCGGTGTCGTCCACACGGCCGGTGCCCTGGACGACGGGGTGATCGGCGCGCTGACGCCGGAACGCGTCGAAGGCGTCTTCGCCCCCAAGGTCACCGCCGTGCGCCACCTGCACGAACTGACGCGCGATCTGAGCTTGACCACCTTCGCGGTGTTCTCCTCCGGCGCCGGGCTCTTCGGATCGGCCGGTCAGGGAAACTACGCGGCCGCCAACTCCTTCCTCGACGGCCTGATGGCCCGCCGCCGGGCCGCCGGTCTGCCCGGTGTCTCGATGGCCTGGGGCCTGTGGCAGCAGAGCACCGGTCTGACCGCCCACCTCAGCGAACTCGACCAGGCCCGCATGAGCCGCGGCGGCGTCCAGGCACTCACCCCGGCCGAGGGTTTCGCCCTCTTCGACGCGGCCCTCCACGCCGAACAGGCGCTCGTCGTCCCCATCAAGCTCGACCTGCGAGCCGCCCGCGCCGACGCCGCGTCCGGTGGCGCGGTGCAGCCGCTGATGCGCGGCCTGGTCCGTACCGGCAGGCAGACCGCCCGCGCGGCCACCGCACAGCGCGGCGTCGGCGGCCTCGCCGACCGGCTGGCCGGGCTCACGCCCGAGGAGCAGGAGGCGCTGCTGCTCGACCTGGTCCGCGGTCAGGTGGCGACCGTCCTCGGGCACGCCGGAGCCGACGACGTACGGCCCGAGAAGGCGTTCAAGGACGCCGGTTTCGACTCGCTCACCTCCGTCGAACTGCGCAACCGGGTCCGCGAGGCCAGCGGCCTCAGCCTGCCGACGACCGTTGTCTTCGACTACCCGACGCCGCTCGCCCTGGCCCGCCACCTGCACGAGGCGTTCGGCCACATACCGGCGGCCACCGCCGCACGGGTCGCTCCCTCGGTGGCGGTCGCCGACCCCGACGAGCCGATCGCCGTCGTGGGCATGGCGTGCCGTCTGCCGGGCGGAGTGGCCAACCCCGAGGACCTGTGGCGGCTGGTCAGCGAGGGCCGGGACGCGATGTCCGGATTCCCGGACGACCGCGGCTGGGACCTCGACGGCCTGTTCGACTCCGACGCCGGCCGGGTCGGCACCTCGTACGTCGACCAGGGCGGCTTCCTCTACGACGCGGGCCTGTTCGACGCGGGATTCTTCGGGATCTCGCCGCGCGAGGCACTCGCCATGGACCCGCAGCAACGGCTGCTCCTGGAGACCTCGTGGGAGGCCATGGAGCGCGCCGGGATCGACCCGGGAACCCTGAAGGGAACCGATGTCGGCGTCTTCTCCGGCGTGATGACCCAGGGATACGGCTTCGGCGGCGAGGTCCCGGCCGAACTCGGCGGCTTCACCGCGACCGGTTCCGCCGGGAGCGTGGCCTCCGGCCGGGTCTCCTACGTGTTCGGCTTCGAGGGCCCGGCGGTGACCGTGGACACGGCCTGCTCGTCCTCGCTGGTCGCCATCCACCTCGCCGCCCAGGCGCTGCGTCAGGGCGAGTGCTCGATGGCGCTCGCCGGCGGTGCGACCGTCCTGGCGAACCCGTACACCTTCGTGGAGTTCTCCCGCCAGCAGGCACTGTCGCCCGACGGCCGCTGCAAGGCCTTCTCCGCGACCGCCGACGGAACCGGCTGGGCCGAGGGCGCCGGTGTCGTGATCCTGGAGCGCCTCTCGGAAGCCCGGCGCAACGGGCACCACGTGCTCGCGGTGATCCGTGGCTCGGCGGTCAACCAGGACGGCGCGTCGAACGGCCTGACAGCGCCCAACGGACCCTCGCAGCAACGCGTCATCCGCAAGGCACTGGCCAACGCCGGCCTGTCGACGGCCGATGTCGACGCGGTGGAGGCGCACGGCACGGGGACCGTCCTCGGCGACCCGATCGAGGCGCAGGCACTGCTCGCCACCTACGGGCAGGACCGGCCCGAAGACCGGCCGCTGTGGCTGGGCTCGGTCAAGTCGAATATCGGGCACGCGCAGGCCGCCGCCGGTGTCGCCGGTGTGATCAAGACCGTGGAAGCCCTCCGGCATGGCGTCCTGCCGTCCACCCTGCACGTCACCGAACCGTCGACGGAGGTCGAATGGTCGGCGGGTGCGGTGGAGCTGCTGACCGAGGCCCGGGAGTGGCCGGAGTACGGCCGGCCGCGCCGGGCGGGCGTCTCCGCCTTCGGCGTGAGCGGCACGAACGCGCACATCATCCTGGAGCAGGCGCCCGAGCCGGCCGCGTCGGAGCCCGAGCCCGTGCCGACACCGGACGTCGTCGACGGTGTGGTGCCGCTGGTCGTGTCGGCGCGGAGCACCGGTGCGCTGGCGGGGCAGGCCGAACGGCTCGCGTCCTTCGTGGAGTTGGGCGAGGAGGTGCCGTTGGGCACCGTGGCGGGTGCGCTGGTGGCTCAGCGGGCGGTGTTGTCGGAGCGTGCGGTGGTGGTTGCCGGTTCGCGTGAGGACGCGCTTCTTGGGTTGGGCGCGCTGGCGCGGGGTGAGTCGAGTCCTGTTGTGGTCAAGGGGAGCGACGGGGGCTCGGTTCGCACGGTGGTGGTGTTTCCGGGTCAGGGTTCGCAACGGGTGGGGATGGGGCGTGAGTTGTATACGCGCTATCCGGTGTTCGCGGAGGCCTTTGACGCGGCGTGTGCGGCGCTGGACGGGCAGTTGTCGGGCTGGGTGGACCATTCGGTCAGGGATGTCGTCCTCGGCGAAGCTGGTGATCTGAGCCGGACGGTGTTTACGCAGGCGGGCCTGTTCGCCGTGGAAACTGCCCTGTTCCGTCTGGTCGAGTCGTGGGGTGTGAAGCCGGATGCGGTGATGGGTCATTCGATCGGTGAGATCGTGGCGGCGCATGTGGCGGGGGTGTTGTCGCTTGCGGATGCGGCGGTGGTGGTGGCGGCTCGGGGTCGGCTGATGGAGGCAATTCCGTCGGGTGGTGCGATGGTGGCGGTGGCCGCGTCGGAGGCGGAGGTCGCTGGGCTGCTGGGTGAGGGTGTGGGCCTGGCGGCGGTCAACGGCCCGGCGTCCGTGGTCCTTTCCGGTGTCGAGGACTCTGTACTGGCGGTGGCGGCGAAGCTGGCGGAGCAGGGCCGTAAGACGAAGCGGCTGACTGTCTCGCACGCGTTCCATTCGGTGTTGATGGAGCCGATGCTCGACGAGTTCGCCGCCGCGCTGTCCCAAGTGACGTGGTCGGAGCCGGAGTTCACGGTGGTGTCCAACGTGACGGGACGGCATGCGGAGCCTGGTCAGCTCACGGACCCGCAGTACTGGGTGGATCATGTCCGTCGTCCGGTGCGTTTCGCCGACGGTGTGGCGTCGGCGGCCGGTGACGGGGACGTCGTCTTCGTTGAACTGGGCCCGGGTGCGGCCTTGTCGGGTGTGGTGGCGGAGTCTGCTGGCGAACGGGCGTCGTGTGTCGCGGCTCTGCGCGACGGTCGTCCCGAGGCGCAGTCCCTCCTCACGGCGACCGCCGAGGTCTTTGTTCGCGGTGGTTCGGTCGACTGGCCAAGGGTGTTGCCGGTTGCGGGTGCTTCGCACCTCGACCTGCCGACGTATGCCTTCGACCACCAGCACTACTGGCTCCAACTGGCTCCGGCGGCCGACGCGGTGTCGCTCGGCCAGTCCACCGCCGATCACCCGCTGCTGGGCGCCGTGGTCGAGGTGCCGGAGACCGGCGGTGTCCTGTGCACCTCGCGGTTGTCCCTGCGTACGCATGCCTGGCTCGCGGACCACGCTGTCGGCGGGGTCGTCCTCGTCCCCGGTACCGGACTGGTCGAACTGGCCGTCCGCGCCGGAGATGTCGTGGCCGCCGGGATGCTGGAGGAACTGGTCATCGAGGCGCCGTTGGTCGTCCCGGCCCAGGGCGGTGTCCGCGTCCAGGTCGCCGTCGGCGGCCCCGACGAACACGGCACGCGCACTGTCGCCGTCTACTCGGCACGCGAGGACAACGGTGGCGAGATCGGCGCGGACGCCTGGACCCGGCACGCCACCGGCACCCTGGGAGCGGCCTCGGCCGGGAGCACGGAAACGGCCGGCTTCGACGTCTCCGTCTGGCCGCCGGCCGGCGCGGAGCAAGTGCCGCTCGACGTCGCCGGGTTCTACGAGGAACTGCTCGGCCACGGATACGCGTACGGCCCGGCCTTCCAGGGTCTGCGGGCGGTGTGGCGGCGTGGCGAGGAACTGTTCGCCGAGGTCGTGCTGCCGGACGAACTGCGCGACAGCGCCGCCCGGTTCGGCCTCCACCCGGCCCTGCTGGACGCCGCACTGCACACGGAGGCGTTCGCACAGTCGGACGACGGGCACAACGTCCTGCCGTTCGCCTGGAACCGGCTGGTGCTGCACGCCGCCGGAGCCTCCTCCCTGCGGGTGCGGATCGCGCCGCAGGGCCAGGACGCTCGGTCGCTGACCGCCGTCGACGAGACCGGCGGCCCGGTCCTGACCGTGGAATCGGTGACCTTCCGGCCGGTGGACGTGGCGCAGTTGGACACCGCGGTGGTCGATGGCAGTCGGGATGCCCTGTTCGCGGTGGAGTGGACGGAGTTGGCGGCGACGCCGCGGGTGGTGGCGGAGCCGGAGCCTTCGTGGGTACTGGTCGAGTCGGCCGGGGATGTGGATGCCTTGGTCGTTGATGTTCCGGCTGTGGCTGTTGTGGAGGCCTTCGGTGCCGGGGTTGACGGTGTCGGTGAGGTGCTTGCGCTGACGGGCAGGGTGTTGGGTGTTGTGCAGGCGTGGCTGGCGGGGGAGGTCTTCGAGGACTCGCCGTTGGTGGTGGTGACTCGGGGTGCTGTTCCTGCCGGTGTTGAGGGTGATGTCGTCGATCCGGCGGCGGCAGCTGTGTGGGGTCTCATCCGCACGGCCCAGGCGGAGAACCCTGACCGGATCGTCCTGCTCGACCTGGACCCGGCCTCCGAGGACCCGTTCACCACGGTCCTGGGACGGGCCCTGGCCATCGGTGAGCCGCAACTCGCGGTCCGTGGCACGACGTTGGCCGTCCCGCGTCTGGTGCGTGCCGCCGTCACCGAGTCGGTCGGGGGCCTTGCTCCGGTTGTCGGGGGCACGGTGCTGGTGACGGGTGGTACGGGGTCGTTGGGCGCGTTGGTGGCCCGGCACCTCGTCACCGAGTACGGCATCCGGCAGCTCGTGTTGGCGAGTCGGCGTGGTGCGGAGGCCGAGGGTGCGGCGGAACTGGTCGCCGAGCTGCGGGAGTTGGGTGCCGAGTCAGTGAGGGTGGCGGCGTGTGATGTCGCTGACCGGGATGCGGTGGCCGCGCTTCTCGGCTCGGTCGGTGACGAGCATCCGCTGACCGGGGTCGTGCACACGGCCGGCGTGTTGGACGACGGGGTGATCGGTGCGCTGTCGCCGGAGCGGTTGGCGTTTGTGTTCGGGCCGAAGGTGGCGGCCGTGGGTCATCTGGACGAGTTGACCCGGGGCTTGGACTTGTCGGTGTTCGCGGTGTTCTCTTCCGCGTCGGGTCTGTTCGGTTCTGCCGGTCAGGGCAATTACGCGGCGGCCAATGCCTACGTGGACGCGGTGGCTCACCGGCGCCGGGCGGCCGGCTTGCCGGGTACCTCACTCGCCTGGGGTCTGTGGGAGCAGGCCAGCGGTATGACCGCGCATCTGGGCGTCGCCGACCAGGCACGTATGAGCCGCGGCGGTGTCCTGCCCATCGCTCCCGCGGAGGGCATGCGGTTGTTCGACGCGGCGCTGCGGAGTCCCACCGCCCTGGCGGTGCCGATCAAGCTGGACCTGCGGGCGTTGCGCGCCGACGCGGCGGCGGGCCGGCCGACGCAGCCGCTCCTGCGCGGACTGGTCAATTCCGGTCGCCAGACGGCCCGTTCGGCCTCCGGTGACCACGGCGGGCTGGCCCGCCGGCTCTTTGGCCTCGCGCCGCAGGAGCAGGAGGCGTTGCTGCTCGACCTGGTCCGCGGCCATGTGGCGAACGTGCTGGGCCACACCGGGGTCGCGAACGTCGGAGCGGAGACGGCGTTCAAGGACGCCGGCTTCGACTCGCTCACGTCGGTCGAACTGCGTAACCGCCTGCGCGAGGTCACCGGCCTCAAGCTGGCCGCGACGGTGGTCTTCGACTACCCCACCCCGCTGGCGCTCGCCCGCTATCTGCACGGCGAGCTGGGGACCACCGACGACGCACTGTCGCTGGTGAATTCCAAGATCGAAGACATCGAATCACTGATCACCGGACTGCTCTCCGACGAGGCCAAGAAGACCGGCGTCATGCTCCGACTCCAGGGGCTGATGGCGAAGTTCAACGGACTCGGCGAACAGACGGAGAACTCCACAGTGGCAGAGCAACTGGAGTCCGCCTCCGCCGATGAGGTTCTCGACTTCATCAACGACGAACTCGGAATCTCCTGAGAAACCACGCCTTCACTGACTGCCGCTCCCCAACACCCGGTGAGGAAACCGAAGATGGCCACGGACGAGAAACTCCTCAAGTACCTCAAGCGTGTCACGGCCGAGCTGCACGACCTGCGGCAGCAGGTGGCGCACAGTGCGGACGAGCCGATCGCGATCGTGGGCATGGCGTGCCGGCTGCCGGGCGGAGTGGCCAACCCTGAGGACCTGTGGCGGCTCGTCAGCGAAGGCCAGGACGGTGTCACCGGCTTTCCAGAGGACCGTGGCTGGGACCTGGACGGCCTGTTCGACTCGGACCCGGACAAGCCCGGCACGTCGTACGTGAACCAGGGCGGATTCCTTTATGGGGCCGGGGAGTTCGACGCGGGCTTCTTCGGGATCTCGCCGCGCGAGGCGCTGGCCATGGACCCGCAGCAGCGGCTGTTGCTGGAGACCTCGTGGGAGGCCCTGGAGCGGGCCGGGATCGCCCCCGGCTCGATCAAGGGCACGGATGTCGGCGTCTTCAACGGCATCATGGGCGTCGACTACTTCTTCGGCGGCAATGTCCCGCCGGAGCTGGAGGGTTTCGCCGGGACGGGTGCGGCCGGCAGTGTGGCGTCCGGCCGTATCTCGTACGTGTTCGGCTTCGAGGGCCCGGCCGTGACCGTGGACACGGCGTGTTCCTCCTCGCTGGTCGCTCTCCACCTCGCCGCCCAGGCACTGCGCCGGGGTGAGTGCTCGCTCGCCCTGGCCGGCGGTGCGACCGTGATGGCGACTCCGCACACGTTCGTGGAGTTCTCGCGGCAGCGCGGGCTCGCCTCCGACGGCCGGTGCAAGTCGTACGCGGATGCCGCGGACGGTACGGGCTGGGCCGAGGGCGCCGGTGTCGTCGTCCTGGAACGGCTTTCGCGGGCACAGGAGCGAGGCCACCGGATCCTGGCGGTCGTACGGGGTTCTGCCGTGAATCAGGACGGCGCTTCCAACGGCCTGACGGCGCCGAACGGTCTTTCGCAGCAACGCGTCATCCGCATGGCGCTCGCCAACGCCGGTCTGTCGACGTCGGACGTGGACATGGTCGAGGGACACGGGACCGGCACGGTCCTGGGCGACCCGATCGAGGCGCAGGCGCTGCTGGCGACTTATGGTCAGGACCGGCCTGCCGAACGGCCGTTGTGGCTGGGTTCGTTGAAGTCGAACGTCGGTCATACGCAGGCGGCTGCGGGTGTCTCCGGAGTCATCAAGATGGTGCAGGCGCTGCGGCACGGCGTGATGCCGCCCACCCTGCATGTCGACGCCCCGTCCTCGGAGGTGGACTGGTCGACCGGCGCGGTCCAGCTCCTTGAGCGGCCCCAGCCCTGGCCGGAAGCGGAACGGCCGCGTCGGGCCGGTGTGTCGTCCTTCGGTGTGAGCGGGACGAACGCGCACGTGATCCTGGAGCAGGCACCGGAGACGGAGCCCGCGGAGCCGGGGCCGGCCGGGACCGATGACCTTGTGCTGCCGTTGGTGGTGTCCGCGAAAAGTGCCGAGTCCCTGACGGGCCAGGCGGAGCGGCTGGCGGCATTCCTCACTGCCGAGGAGGTGCCGTTGAGCGCGGTGGCGGGGGCGCTGGTCGGGGAGCGGGCGCTGCTGTCCGAGCGTGCGGTGGTGGTCGCCGGGTCGCGCGGGGAGGCGTTGGCGGGGCTGGGTGCGCTGGCGCGGGGTGAGTCGGCTGCGGGGTTGGTGACGGGTAGCGGCGTTTCGGCTGTTCGTACGGTGGTGGTGTTTCCGGGGCAGGGTTCGCAGCGGGTGGGGATGGGGCGTGAGTTGTATGCGCGCTATCCGGTGTTTGCGGAGGCGTTTGACGCGGCGTGTGTGGCACTGGATGGGCAGTTGTCGGGTTGGGTGGAGCACTCGGTCAGGGATGTCGTCCTGGGTGATGCTGGTGATCTGAGTCGGACGGTGTTTACGCAGGCGGGGTTGTTCGCTGTGGAGACGGCGTTGTTCCGGCTGGTGGAGTCGTGGGGTGTGCGGCCGGATGCGGTGATGGGTCACTCGATCGGTGAGATCACTGCGGCGCATGTGGCGGGGGTGTTGTCGCTTGCGGATGCGGCGGTGGTGGTGGCGGCTCGGGGTCGGCTGATGGAGGCACTTCCGTCGGGTGGCGCGATGGTGGCGGTTGCCGCATCGGAGGACGAGGTCGCCGGGCTGCTGGGTGAGGGTGTGGGCCTGGCGGCGGTCAACGGCCCCGCGTCCGTGGTCCTTTCCGGTGTCGAGGATGCCGTGGTGGCGGTGGCGGGGAAGCTCGCGGAGCAGGGTCGTAAGACGAAGCGGCTGACTGTCTCGCACGCGTTCCATTCGGTGTTGATGGAGCCGATGCTCGATGAGTTCGCTGCCGCGCTGTCCCAAGTGACGTGGTCGGAGCCGGAGTTCGCGGTGGTGTCGAACGTGACGGGACGGCTTGCGGAGCCTGGTCAGTTCACCGACCCGCAGTACTGGGTGGATCATGTCCGCCGTCCGGTGCGTTTCGCCGACGGTGTGGCGTCGGCGGCCGGCGACGGGGACGTTGTCTTCGTCGAACTCGGCCCGGGTGCGGCGCTGTCGAGTGTCGTGGGGGAGTCTGCTGGTGAGCGGGCGTCGTGTGTCGCGGCTCTGCGCGACGGCCGCCCCGAGACGCAGACCCTCCTCACCGCGACCGCCGAGGTCTTCGTCCACGGCGGCTCGGTCGACTGGCCGAAGGTGCTGCCGGTTACGGGTGCTTCGCACCTCGACCTGCCGACGTACGCCTTCGACCACCAGCACTACTGGCTGCAGACCGCTCCTGCCACTGATGCTGTAGCGCTTGGGCAAGCCACTGCCGATCACCCCATGATCGGTGCTGTCGTGGTGGTGCCGGAGACCGGTGGTGTGCTCTGCACCTCCCGGTTGTCCCTGCGTACTCACCCCTGGCTCGCCGACCACGCTGTGGATGGCACCGTGCTCGTGCCCGGAACTGGGCTGGTGGAGTTGGCCGTTCGTGCGGGTGATGAGGTCGGGTGCGGCACGCTGGACGAGCTGGTCATCGAGGCGCCGCTCGTCCTGCCCGAGCAGGGTGGCGTCCGCGTCCAGATCAGCGTGGGCGGACCGGACGAGACCGGAGCTCGCACCGTCGCCGTCTACTCGGCATCGGAAGACGTCGTCGAGGACCACGACAGCGAGGCCTGGACCCGCCATGCCACCGGCACCCTGACGGCGACCGCCGCTCCCGCCCCTGGCTTCGACTTCACCGTCTGGCCGCCTTCCGGCGCGGAGCAGGTTGAGGTCGCTGGTGTCTATGAGCTGCTTGCGGCGGCGGGTTATGGCTATGGCCCGGTGTTTCAGGGTGTGCGGGCGGTGTGGCGGCGTGGTGAGGAGTTGTTCGCCGAGGTTGCTTTGCCGGAGGAGCAGCGGGAGAGCGCTGCCCGGTTCGGTGTTCATCCGGCGTTGCTGGATGCGGCGTTGCATCCGGTGATGCTGGATGTGGCGCTTGCGGATCCGGCGGGTGAGGGTCGTGGTGATGCCGGGGAGGGTGTGCATCTGCCGTTCGGTTGGAGCGGGTTGCGTCTGCATGCGGCGGGTGCTTCTGCGTTGCGGGTGCGTCTGATGCGGTCTGCCGCTCACACGCTGTCTCTTGAGGCCGCCGACGGGACCGGTGGTCCGGTGCTCAGCCTGGAGTCGTTGGTCTCGCGGCCGGTGCCGGTCGAGCAGTTGGGCGGGACGACCGCCGATGGCGGCCGGGATGCCCTGTTCGAGGTGGAGTGGACGGAGTTGGCGGCCACGTCTGGGGCGGTGGCGGAGCCTTCGTGGGTGCTGGTCGGGTCGGCCGAGGATGTGGATGCCTTGGTCGTTGATGTTCCGGCTGTGGCTGTTGTGGAGGCCTTCGGTGCCGGGGTTGACGGTGTCGGTGAGGTGCTCGCGCTGACGGGCAGGGTGTTGGGTGTTGTGCAGGCGTGGCTGGCGGGGGAGGTCTTCGAGGACTCGCCGTTGGTGGTGGTGACTCGGGGTGCTGTTCCTGCCGGTGCTGATGGTGATGTCGTCGACCCGGCGGCGGCAGCTGTGTGGGGTCTCATCCGCACGGCCCAGGCCGAGAACCCCGACCGGATCGTCCTGCTCGACCTGGACCCGGCTGCTGACGACCCGTTCACCGCGGTCCTGGGACGGGCCCTGGCCATCGGTGAGCCGCAACTCGCGGTCCGCGGCACGACGTTGGCCGTGCCCCGGTTCGTCCATACCAGTGAGCGGATCTTGCAGGTACCCGAAGAGGCGGCTGAGTGGCGGTTGGGCGCTACAGGCGGTGGCACGCTCGACAAGCTCGCCCTGCTGCCTGAGCCCGGTGCCGCGGCGCCCTTGGCCGCGGGTCAAGTTCGCGTTGGCCTGCGGGCGTTGGGCATCAACTTCCGCGATGTTCTGATCGCGTTGGGCATGTACCCGGGTGCGGCCGAGCTGGGTGGCGAAGGCGCTGGGGTCGTGCTGGAGGTCGGCGAGGGTGTGACGGATCTGGCCGTCGGTGACCGGGTGATGGGCCTGACGAGCGTCGGGTTCGGATCGATCGCTGTCACCGACCGGCGGTATATCGTCCCGATACCCGAGGGGTGGTCGTTCCAGCAGGCTGCATCGGTCCCCGTAGCGTTCCTCACCGCCTATTACGGGCTGCGGGATCTCGGCGGCCTGCGGGCGGGTGAGTCGGTGCTGATCCACGCCGCCGCCGGCGGTGTGGGCATGGCCGCGACGCAGATAGCCCGGCACCTGGGGGCCACGGTGTTCGGTACGGCGAGCCCCGGCAAGTGGGCGGTGCTGCGAGAGCTGGGTTTCGACGACACACACATCGCCTCGTCGCGGACGGCGGAGTTCGAGGAGCACTTCCTGACCGGGACCTCGGGTGCCGGAATGGATGTGGTTCTGGACTGCCTGGCCGGGGAACTCGTGGATGCCTCGCTGCGGCTGCTGCCCCGCGGCGGCAGGTTCATCGAGATGGGCAAAACCGATATCAGGGATGCCGACACCGTCGCCGGGACCTACCCCGGGGTCGCCTACCAGGCGTTCGACCTGATCGAGGCCGGTCCTGACCGCATCCAGCAGATGCTCACCGAATTGATGGGACTGTTCGAAGCCGGAGAACTCAACCCGCTCCCGCGTACCGCATGGGACGTGCGCAGCGCACCGGACGCCTTCCGTTACATGAGCCAGGCCCAGCACATCGGCAAGATAGTGCTGAGCGTTCCGAAACCCCTTGATGCGCAGGGGACGGTGCTGGTGACCGGTGGCACGGGATCGCTGGGTGCCGTGGTGGCCCGGCACCTCGTCACCGAATACGGCACCCGCCATCTGGTGTTGGCGAGTCGGCGTGGTGCGGAGGCCGAGGGTGCGGCGGAACTGGTCGCTGAGCTGAGGGAGTTGGGCGCGGAGTCGGTGAGGGTGGCGGCGTGTGATGTCGCTGACCGGGATGCGGTGGCCGAGCTCCTCGGTTCGGTCGGTGACGAGCATCCGCTGACCGGGGTCGTGCACACGGCTGGTGTGTTGGACGACGGTGTGATCGGTGCGCTGTCGCCGGAACGGTTGGCGTTTGTGTTCGGGCCGAAGGTGGCGGCCGTAGGTCATCTGGATGAGTTGACCCGGGGCTTGGACCTGTCGGTGTTCGCGGTGTTCTCTTCCGCGTCGGGTCTGTTCGGTTCTGCCGGTCAGGGTAACTACGCGGCGGCGAATGCCTACGTGGACGCGGTGGCTCACCGGCGTCGGGCGGCGGGCTTGCCGGGCATCTCACTCGCCTGGGGTCTGTGGGAGCAGACCAGTGGCATGACCGCGCATCTGGACGCAGCCGACCAGGCACGTATGAGCCGTGGTGGCTGGCTGGCCATCGCTCCCGCCGAGGGGATGCGGCTGTTCGACGCGGCTCTGCGGAGTCCCACCGCCCTGGCGGTGCCGATCAAGCTGGACCTGCGGGCGCTGCGCGCCGACGCGGCGGCGGGCCGTGGCGTCCCGACCCTGCTGCGCGGCCTGGTGCACACCGGCCGACGCCAGGCACGCGCGGCGGCAGGGAAGAGCGGCGGAGGACTCGCCGCCCGGCTCATCGGGCTCGCGCCCGACGAGCAGGAGGCGTTGCTGCTCGACCTGGTCCGCGGCCATGTGGCGAACGTGCTGGGCCACACCGGGGTCGCGAACGTCGGAGCGGAGACGGCGTTCAAGGACGCCGGCTTCGACTCGCTCACGTCGGTCGAACTCCGTAACCGCCTCCGCGAGGCCACCGGCCTCAAGCTGACCGCCACCGTCGTCTTCGACTACCCGACCCCGCTGGCACTCGCCCGCCACCTGGCCGAGGAACTCGGCGACACGGTGGCCGACGCCGCGGCCGTCACCACGGGACCGGCGGTCGACCCCGACGAACCCATCGCCATCGTCGGCATGGCATGCCGCCTGCCCGGCGGAGTCGTGACCCCGGACGACCTGTGGCGGCTGGTGTCGGAGGGCCGGGACGCGATCTCCGGCTTCCCGGAGGACCGCGGCTGGGACGTCGAGGACCTGTTCGACTCTGACCCGGAGCGAGCCGGTACGTCGTACGTCGATCAAGGCGGATTCCTCTACGGAGCGGGGCAGTTCGACGCCGGCTTCTTCGGGATCTCGCCGCGTGAGGCGCTGGCCATGGACCCGCAGCAGCGGCTGTTGCTGGAGACCTCGTGGGAGGCACTGGAGCGGGCGGGCATCGACCCGGCGGCCTTCAAGGGCCGGGAGGTCGGGGTCTTCTCCGGCGTCATGAACCAGGGATATGGCATCGGCGGCGTCATCGCGCCGGAACTGAGCGGCTTCACGGCGACCGGTTCCGCGATGAGCGTGGCCTCGGGCCGCATCTCGTACGTGTTCGGGTTCGAGGGACCGGCGGTGACCGTCGACACGGCCTGCTCGTCCTCACTCGTGGCCATGCACCTGGCCGCGCAGTCGCTGCGCCAGGGCGAATGCACGCTTGCCGTGGCCAGCGGTGCGACCGTGATGGCGACTCCGCACACGTTCGTCGAGTTCTCGCGGCAGAAGGCACTCGCCGCCGACGGCCGGTGCAAGCCCTTCTCCTCGACCGCCGACGGTACGGGCTGGGCCGAGGGCGTGGGCGTCGTGGTCCTGGAGCGGCTGTCGGAGGCGCGCCGCAACGGCCACCAAGTGCTCGCGGTCGTACGGGGGTCAGCGGTCAACCAGGACGGCGCGTCCAACGGTCTGACGGCGCCCAACGGCCCCTCCCAGCAGCGCGTCATCCGCAAGGCCCTCGCGTCGGCGGGCCTGTCGGCGGCCGAGGTGGACGCGGTGGAGGCGCATGGCACGGGCACGGTACTCGGCGATCCCATCGAGGCGCAGGCCCTGCTCGCCACGTACGGCCGGGACCGGGATCCGGAGAGCCCGCTGTGGCTGGGCTCCGTCAAGTCGAACTTCGGTCACACCCAGGCCGCGGCCGGTGTGGCCGGTGTGATCAAGATGGTGGAGGCGCTGCGGCACGGCGTGTTGCCGCCCACCCTGCATGTCGAGGAGCCGACACCGCAGGTGGACTGGTCGGCGGGTGCGGTCGAGCTGCTGACGGAGGCGCGGGAGTGGCCCGCCACAGGCAGGCCGCGCCGGGCGGGCGTCTCGTCCTTCGGGCTCAGCGGGACGAACGCCCACCTGATCCTGGAGCAGGCGCCGGAGGAGCAGTCCGAGCCGATGTCGGTCCCGGCCGAAGGCATGGCGCCGCTGGTGGTGTCGGCGCGGAGCGTCGGCGCGCTGGCGGGTCAGGCCGAGCGGCTGGCGTCTTTCATCGAGGCCGAGGACGGTACGACACTGCCGCAGCTCGCGACAGCGCTCGCTTCGCGGCGTGCGGTGTTGTCGGAGCGGGCGGTGGTGGCGGCTGGTTCGCGGGAGGAGGCGTTGGCGGGGCTGCGTGCGCTGGCGCGCGGCGAGGCAAGTCCCTTTGTTGTCACCGGTGGTGGCAGTGCGGTGGCTGCGGGTCGGACAGTACTTGTCTTCCCGGGGCAGGGTTCGCAGTGGGTCGGCATGGGTCGTGAACTCCTCGATTCTTCACCGGTGTTCGCGGAGCGGGTCGCCGAGTGCGCTGCGGTGTTGGAGCGTTGGGTCGACTGGTCGCTCGTGGATGTGCTGCGGGGTGATGCTCCGGCTGAACTCCTGGAGCGGGTCGATGTGGTGCAGCCGGCGAGTTTTGCGGTGATGGTGGGTCTGGCTGCGGTGTGGGCGTCGGTGGGTGTGGTTCCCGACGCGGTGGTCGGCCATTCCCAGGGGGAGATTGCCGCCGCGTGCGTATCCGGGGCGCTCTCGTTGGAGGACGCTACCCGGATCGTGGCGGTGCGCAGCCAAGTCATCGCCGGGAGTCTCGCTGGCCGTGGAGGCATGGCCTCGGTGGCGCTGGCAGAGGCCGACGTGGTTGAGCGGCTGGAGCGGTGGGTCGGCCGGGTTGAGGTCGCGGCGGTCAACGGTCCGGCGTCCGTCGTGATCGCCGGTGACGCCGAAGCCCTCGACGAAGTGCTGGAGGTTCTTTCCGCAGATGGTGTGCGGGTACGTCGGGTGGCGGTGGATTACGCCTCCCACACCCGGCATGTGGAGGCGATCGAGGAGACGTTGGTCACCGCCTTCGCCGACATTCGTGCGCAGGCGCCCCTGGTGCCGTTCCTGTCGACGGTGACCGGTGAGTGGATCCGCGAGGCCGGTGTCCTGGACGGTGGCTACTGGTACCGGAATCTGCGCGGTCAGGTCCGCTTCGGTCCCGCGATCGCCGATCTCCTGGCCGAGGGCCACACAGTGTTCGTCGAGTCCAGCGCCCACCCCGTCCTGGTCCAGCCGGTCAGCGAAATCGTCGACCAGGCAGGCGCCGAAGCTGTGGTGACTGGTTCCCTGCGCCGTGACGAGGGTGGTCCGCGCCGGCTGCTGACCTCGATGGCCGAACTCTTCGTCCGGGGCGTGCCCGTCGACTGGACAGGCATGCTCCCCGAAGGATCCGCCGGCCAGGTCGACCTGCCTACGTATGCCTTCGACCACCAGCACTACTGGTTGCAGACCGCCCCCGCGACCGACGCCGCCTCCCTCGGCCAGGCCACTGCCGATCACCCCATGATCGGTGCTGTCGTGGTGGTGCCGGAGACCGGTGGTGTGCTTTGCACCTCCCGGTTGTCGCTGCGCACTCACCCCTGGCTGGCTGACCACGCTGTGGATGGCACCGTGCTCGTGCCTGGAACTGGGCTGGTGGAGTTGGCCGTTCGTGCGGGTGACGAGGTCGGGTGCGGCACGCTGGACGAACTGGTCATCGAGGCGCCCCTCGTCCTGCCCGAGCACGGCGGTGTCCGTGTCCAGGTCGCCGTCGGCGGACCGGACGAGACCGGAGCCCGTACCGTCGCCGTCTACTCGACCCGTGAGGACGCCACCGGCGACACCGGTACCGACACCTGGACCCGCCACGCCACCGGCACCCTCACAGCGACCGCCGCTCCCGCTCCCGGCTTCGACTTCACCGCCTGGCCGCCCCCCGGCGCCGAGCAGGTCCCGGTCGCGGGCGGCTACGACCTGCTGGCGGCGGCGGGTTATGGCTATGGCCCGGTGTTTCAGGGTGTGCGGGCGGTGTGGCGGCGTGGTGAGGAGTTGTTCGCCGAGGTTGCTCTGCCGGAGGAGCAGCGGGAGAGCGCTGCCCGGTTCGGTATTCATCCGGCGTTGCTGGATGCGGCGTTGCATCCGGTGATGCTGGATGTGGCGCTGGCGGATCCGGCGGGTGAGGGTCGTGGTGATGCCGGGGAGGGTGTGCATCTGCCGTTCGGTTGGAGCGGGTTGCGTCTGCATGCGGCGGGTGCCTCTGCGTTGCGGGTGCGTCTGATGCGGTCTGCCGCTCACACGCTGTCTCTGGAAGCGGCCGACGGGACCGGTGGTCCGGTGCTCAGTCTGGAGTCGTTGGTCTCGCGGCCCGTGCCGGTCGAGCAGTTGGGCGGGACGACCGCCGACGGCAGCCGGGATGCCCTGTTCGAGGTGGAGTGGACCGAGCTGCCCGGCAGTACGGCCCCGGGCATGGAACTGCCGCCCGCCTGGGTGCCCGTGGCCTCCCCGGGCCACGTTGCCATGCTGAACAACGGTGCGGGCATTCCGCCGGTCGTCGTCCTGGACGCCGCCGGTGACAGTTCGGACGACGACGAGGTGCTCGCCCTGACCGGTCGTGTTCTGGAGGTCGTCCAGGCGTGGCTGGCCGCACCTGGCCTCGACGAGGCCACGCTGGTCGTGGTCACCCATGGCGCGGTACCTGCGGGTGACCACGCCGCCCGCGTCGCGGACCCGGCCGGCGCCGCTGTCTGGGGCCTGATACGGGTCGCCCAGTCCGAGCATCCGGACCGCATCGTGCTCCTCGACACCGATGCCGCACCCGGCACCGACGTCGAACCGGTGCTGGCCGCCGTCCTCGCGACCGGTGAGCCCCAGGTCGCCGTGCGCGGCACCGCGCTCCTCGCCCCCCGGATCGCCCCCTCCGGCCCCGGCTCCGGCACCCCCATCACCTTCGCTCCGGACGGAACGGTACTGATCACCGGCGGCACGGGCACACTCGGCGGCCTGGTGGCCCGGCGACTGGTCGCGGAACACGGCGTACGGCATCTCCTGCTGGCCGGTCGGCGCGGTCCCGACGCCGAGAACGTCGCCGAACTGACCGCCGAACTGGAGGAGTCGGGCGCATCGGTGACGGTCGTCGCCTGTGACGTCACAAACAGGGACGCCGTGTCCGAGCTGTTGGCGGCCGTACCGGCGGAGCATCCGCTGACCGGGGTCCTCCACACGGCCGGTGTCCTGGACGACGGGGTGATCAGTGCGCTGACGCCGGAGCGGCTGGCCCACGTGTTCGGACCGAAGGTCACGGCCGTACGGCATCTGGACGAGCTCACCCGTGAACTCGCCCCGGAACTCAAGGCGTTCGTGGTCTTCTCGTCCGCCGCCGGAGTGTTCGGCTCGGCGGGCCAGGGCAACTACGCCGCGGCGAACGCCTACCTCGACGCTGTGGCGCACCAGCGCCGCTCGGACGGTCTGCCCGGCCAGTCGCTGGCCTGGGGCCTGTGGGAGCAGGCCACCGCGATGACCGCCCACCTGGACGACACCGACGGGTCGCGCGTGAGCCGGAGCCGGAGCCGGGCCCTGACGTCGGCCGAGGGCCTGGACCTGTTCGACGCCGCACTGCGCAACGGCGAGGCCCTGCTGGTCCCGATCAAGCTCGACCTACGGTCGATGCGTGCCGACGCGACCGCAGGCGGCACGGTCCAGCCACTGTTGCGGGGCCTGATACGGGTCACCCGGCAGACCGCCCGCCCCGCCGCCGAGGGCGACGGCAACGGTGGCCTTGCCGCCCGGCTCGCCGGACTGACGGCCGACGAGCAGGAAGCACTGCTCCTCGACCTCGTCCGTACGCACGCGGCGACCGTTCTGGGCCACGCCGGGCCCGACGGAGTACCGGTCGAGACCGCCTTCCGCGAGACCGGATTCGACTCGCTCACCTCGGTCGACCTGCGCAACCGGCTCCGCGAGGCCACCGGCCTCAAGCTGACCGCCACCGTCGTCTTCGACCACCCCACCCCGCTCGCGCTCGCCCGCCATCTGCACGACGAACTCGGCGTGTCACCGGAGACCGCGGCCCCGGCATCGCCCGCCGCGCCCGCGGCGGCACCGGCCGATCCCGGTGAGCCGATCGCGATCGTGGGCATGGCGTGCCGCCTGCCGGGCGGTGTGGCGAGCCCCGAGGACCTGTGGCGACTGGTCAGCGAAGGCCGGGACGCGGTGTCGGGCTTCCCGGAGGACCGTGGCTGGGACCTCGATGGTCTGTTCGACGCGGATCCGGGCAAGGCGGGTACGTCGTACGCCGACCAGGGCGGATTCCTTCAGGGAGCCGGACTGTTCGACCCGGGATTCTTCGGGATCTCGCCGCGTGAGGCCCTCGCCATGGACCCGCAACAGCGGTTGCTGCTGGAGACGTCATGGGAGGCGCTGGAGCGATCCGGTATCAACCCGGGAACGCTCAAGGGCCGTGATGTCGGGGTGTTCTCCGGACTGATGGGCCAGGGCTACGGTTCGGGCAGCGACGTGCCCGCCGAACTGGAGGGCTTCGTCACGACCGGTGCCGGCACCAGCGTGGCGTCGGGGCGTGTGTCGTACGTGTTCGGGTTCGAGGGCCCGGCGGTGACCGTCGACACGGCCTGCTCGTCCTCCCTCGTAGCCATCCACCTGGCCTCGCAGTCGCTCCGCCAGGGCGAGTGCTCGCTCGCCCTCGCCAGCGGCGCGGCCGTCATGACCAGCCCCGGAGCCTTCGTCCAGTTCTCGCGGCAGCGGGGTCTGGCGGTCGACGGCCGGTGCAAGTCGTACGCGGATGCCGCGGACGGTACGGGCTGGGCCGAGGGCGCCGGTGTCGTCGTGCTGGAGCGCCTGTCGGAGGCGCGCAGGAACGGGCACCGGGTGCTGGCGGTCGTACGGGGTTCCGCGGTGAACCAGGACGGCGCTTCCAACGGACTTACGGCCCCGAACGGCCCGTCCCAGCAGCGGGTGATCCGCAAGGCGCTGGCCGCGGTGGGCCTGTCCACGTCGGACATCGACATGGTCGAGGGACACGGGACCGGCACGGTGCTGGGCGATCCGATCGAGGCGCAGGCCCTGCTGGCGACGTACGGGCGGGATCGCGATCCGGAGCGCCCGCTCTGGCTGGGCTCCCTGAAGTCGAACATCGGCCACACCCAGGCGGCCTCGGGTGTCGCCGGCGTCATCAAAACGGTGGAGGCGCTGCGCCACGGCGTGATGCCGCCCACCCTGCACGTGGACGTTCCGTCGTCGCAGGTGGACTGGTCGGCGGGCGCGGTCGAACTGCTCACCGAGGCGCGGGCGTGGCCCGAAACCGGCCGACCGCGCCGGGCGGGTGTCTCCTCCTTCGGGCTCAGCGGGACCAACGCGCACCTGATCCTGGAGCAGGCGCCACAGGACGACCTCGCCGAACCGGCCGCAACGCCGACCGGGGGTGCGGTGCCCCTGGTCGTATCGGCGAAGACCGCCGGTGCGCTGGCGGGCCAGGCCGAGCGACTGGCGTCGTTCATCGCTACCGCTGATGGTGCGACCCTGCCGGAGATCGCGGGAGCGCTGATCGGGGAGCGCGCGCTGCTGTCCGAGCGCGCGGTGGTGGTTGCCGGTTCGCGTGAGGACGCGCTTGCCGGGTTCGGCGCACTGGCGCGGGGCGAGTCGGCCGACGGGGTGGTGACGGGCAACCGGGGTTCGGCTGTTCGTACGGTGGTGGTGTTTCCGGGTCAGGGGTCGCAGCGGGTCGGCATGGGCCGTGAACTGTACGACCAGTACCCGGTGTTCGCGGAGGCCTTCGACATGGCGTGTGCCGCGCTGGATGGGCAGTTGTCGGGGTGGGTGGAGTATCCGGTCAGGGATGTCGTCCTGGGTGATGCCGGTGATCTGAGTCGGACGGTGTTTACGCAGGCGGGGTTGTTCGCTGTGGAGACGGCCTTGTTCCGGCTGGTGGAGTCGTGGGGTGTGCGGCCGGATGCGGTGATGGGTCACTCGATCGGTGAGATCACCGCGGCGCATGTGGCCGGGGTGCTGTCGCTTGCGGATGCGGCTGCGGTGGTGGCGGCTCGGGGCCGACTGATGGAGGCACTTCCGTCGGGTGGCGCGATGGTCGCGGTTGCCGCGTCGGAGGACGAGGTCGCCGGGCTGCTGGGTGAGGGTGTGGATCTGGCGGCGGTCAACGGTCCGGCGTCCGTGGTCCTTTCGGGCGTCGAGGACGCTGTGCTGGCGGTGGCGGCGAAGCTCGCGGACCAGGGTCGTAAGACCAAGCGGCTGACTGTCTCGCACGCGTTCCATTCGGTGTTGATGGAGCCGATACTCGACGAGTTCGCGGGCGTGCTGTCCCAAGTGTCGTGGTCGGAGCCTAAGTTCGCGGTGGTGTCGAACGTGACCGGGCGGCTTGCGGAGCCCGGTCAGCTCACGGACCCGCAGTACTGGGTGGACCATGTTCGCCGTCCCGTGCGCTTTGCGGACGGTGTCACGGCCGCGGCCGGCGACGGGGACGTCGTCTTCGTCGAACTCGGCCCCGGTGCGGCTCTGTCGGGTGTCGTGTCCGAGTCGGCCGGTGAGCGGGCGTCGTGTGTCGCGGCTCTGCGCGACGGCCGCCCCGAGGCGCAGACCCTCCTCACCGCGACCGCCGAGGTCTTCGTGCACGGCGGGTCGGTCGACTGGGCGAAGGTGTTGCCGGTTGCGGGTGCTTCGCACCTCGACCTGCCGACGTATGCCTTCGACCACCAGCACTACTGGCTTCGGCCCGGCGTCAGCACGGACGCGGCCTCTCTGGGGCAGGGCAAGGCCGACCACCCGCTGCTCGGTGCGGTGGTGAGGCTTCCGCACTCCAACGGGCTGGTCTTCACCTCTCGGCTCTCCCTGCGCACGCACGCGTGGCTCGGGGACCATGCCGTCGACGGGGTCGTCGTCGTCCCTGGCGCCGGACTGGTCGAGTTGGCGGTCCGGGCCGGTGACGAGGTCGGCTGCGGGACGCTCGAAGAGTTGGTCATCGAGGTGCCCCTGGTCGTCCCCGCGCAGGGCGGTGTCCGCGTCCAGGTCGCAGTCGGTGGACCGGGCGAGAACGGCACACGGAGCGTCGACATCTACTCGACCCGGGAAGGCGCGGAGGCCGACTCCACCGACGGTGAGGCGTGGGTCCGCCACGCCACCGGTGTCCTCGGGGCGGTGGCCAAGGCCGCCGTCAGCACACGGGCCGACTTCGCCAGCTGGCCCCCGCCCGGAGCCCAGAAGGTCGATGGGGAAGGCATTCACGCCGACCTGGTCGCCCATGGCTATGAGCACGGCCCGGTGTTCCAGGGCCTGCGGGCGGTGTGGCGGCGTGGTGAGGAGGTCTTCGCCGAGGTCGCCCTGCCGGACGAACAGCGCGAGAGTGCCGCCCGGTTCGGTATTCACCCTGCTCTGCTGGATGCGGCCCTGCACTCGGTGCTGCTGTCGGGCGCCACACCGGAAGGCCGCGAGGGGACCTGGCAGCCGCTTGAGTGGCGTGGACTGACGCTGCACGCCGTCGGTGCCACGGCGCTTCGGGTGCGGATCGCTCCGCAGGGGCCGGACGGGCTGTCGCTGACCGCCGTCGACGAGACGGGCGGGTCGGTTCTGTCGGCCGACTCCGTCGCGCTACGACCGGTGTCCGCGGCCCAGTTGGAGGCCGCGGCGGGCACCGTGAGCGACGGCGGGCCCGGACTCTTCCGCGTCGAGTGGACCACGCTCGCAGAGCTGCCCTCGCAGAGCGCCATGGCGGTTGTGGCCTCGGAGGAGCGCCCGGTGACCGTGGCCACCCCGGAGGACCTGGCAGCTCTGACGGGCGGGGCGGACGTGCCACCGGCGGTGGTCCTGGAGGCCATCGCCGGTGGGGCCGGTGTCGTGAGCGGCGAGGACGGGGGAGTCCTTCCGGCCGTGGTCTCGCGGGTCCTGGCGGTGACGCAGGCGTGGCTGGCCGACGAGACGCTGGAGAGTTCCCAGCTCGTCGTCGTGACCCGTGGCGCGATGCCCGCAGGCGGTGATGCCGCGGCGACCGACCCGGCCGGCGCGGCCGTATGGGGTCTGGTCCGTGCCGCCCAGGCCGAGAACCCGGAGCGGATCGTCCTCCTCGACCTGGACCCGGCGGCGCCCGACTCCACGGCCTCGACCAGCCCGGGCCCCGTCACCCTCGGTTCCACTCTCCTGGAGGCCGTCCTCGCGAGTGGCGAACCACAGGTGGCGGTCGTCGGTACGGCGCTGACCGTGCCGCGCCTTGTCCGTACGGGGGCGCGGCAGCCGGGACAGCCTGCCGCCGCCCTGCCCGAGCGGCTCCCGCTCGACCTCGACGGCACGGTGCTCGTCACCGGCGGCACCGGATCGCTCGGTGCGCTGACCGCCCGCCACCTGGTCGCGGAGCACGGTGTCCGCCACCTGGTCCTGGCCGGACGGCGAGGGCCGGAGGCCGACGGCGCGACGGAACTCGTGGCGCGGTTGACGGCCGAGGGCGCCGAGGTGTCGGTCGTGGCGTGCGACATCACCGACCGGGACGCGGTCGCCGCGCTGCTGGCCTCCGTACCCGCCGAGCACCCGCTGACCGCGGTCGTCCACGCGGCCCGGGTCTTCGACGTCGGTCTGATCGGCGAGACGACCCCGGAACGGCTGGCCCAGGTCTTCGCGCCGAAGGCCACCGCGGTCCGGCACCTGGACGAGCTGACCCGTGAACTCGCCCCGCAGCTCAGGGCGTTCGTTCTGATGTCGTCCGCCTCGTCCGTCTTCCTGGGCGCGGGTACCGGCGCCTACGCGGCGGCCAACGCCTACGTCGACGCGGTGGCCCACCGCCGTCGCGCCGAGGGCCTGCCCGCCCTGTCGCTGGCCTGGAGTCTCTGGGAGCAGATCGCCGCCCCGGAGCCCACTGCCCCCGACGGCGCCCCGGTGACCGGCCAGGACCGGACCGGGCGCCGCGGCGGTGTGGAACCCCTGACAGCGGCCGAAGGCATGGAGCTGTTCGACGCGGCCCTCAGGGCCGGCGCGGACGACACCGGTTCGGACACGGGCCCCGGCGACAGCACCGCCCTCCTCGTACCGGCCAGGCTCGACCTGCGGGCGGTGCGGGCCGACGCCGTGCTCGGCGGGGGAGTCCCGCCGCTGCTGCGTGGACTGGTCCGCCCCGGCCGGCAGCAGGCCCGCACCGGCGCCGGTGACGGCGGCGGACTGGTCGCACGGCTCGCCGGTCTTTCGGTGACCGAGCAGCAGGCTCTGCTGCTGGAACTCGTACGCGGCCAGGTGGCGATCGTCCTTGGCCACACCGGTCCGGAGCAGGTCGGGCCGGAGACGGCGTTCAAGGACACCGGCTTCGACTCGCTCACCTCGGTCGAATTGCGCAACCGCCTCCGCGGTGCCACGGGGCTCTCCCTCCCCGCCACGGTGGTCTTCGACTACCCGGCGCCGCTCTCCCTCGCGCGGTACCTCCACGGTCGGCTCGACCCCACCGCACAGTCCACGGCCGGAACGCATCCGCTGCTGGCCGAACTGAGCAGGCTCGAAGCCACGTTGGCCGAGACGCCTGCCGACGACTCGGCCCGCGCCCAGGTCGCCACCCGGCTCCAGGGCCTCCTGACCGCATGGTCGACGGCGAACGGAACCCCGCCCGCCGAGGAGGAGCTCGACTTCGACGCCGCCTCCGACGACGAACTCTTCGACCTCATCGACACGGAGTTCGGCAACTAGCAACCGCCGACCCGTCCGCCGCCCCGCAGCCGCTGACCCGACGCCACAGCCTCTAGGAGCCGAACCTCAATGGCGGATGAAAGCAAGCTTCGCGACTATCTCAAGCGCGTCCTCGCCGAGGCACGCCGCTCCCAGCAGCGTGTGCTGGAACTTGAGACCGAGAAGTCGGAGCCGATCGCGATCGTCGGGATGGCGTGCCGGCTTCCGGGCGGGGTCGCCGGCCCCGAGGACCTGTGGCGATTGGCCACCGAGGGCCGGGACGGGGTCTCCGGCTTCCCCACCGACCGCGGCTGGGACCTGGAGAGCCTGTTCGACGAGGACCCTGAGCAGAGCGGCAAGTCGTACGTGACCCGCGGCGGATTCCTGCACGAGGCCGGGCTCTTCGACGCGGGCTTCTTCGGGATCTCACCGCGCGAGGCCGTGGCGATGGACCCGCAGCAGCGCCTGCTTCTGGAGACCTCGTGGGAGGCCATGGAGCGAGCGGGCGTCGACGCGACCGGACTCAAGGGAGCGGACGTCGGCGTCTTCGTCGGTGTCATCAACGAGGGCTACGCCACTGGCGGTCCGATCCCGCCCGAACTGGAAGGCTTCACCGGAACCGGCACCACCGGAAGCGTGGCCTCGGGCCGCATCTCGTACGTGTTCGGCTTCGAGGGCCCGGCCGTCACTGTCGACACGGCCTGCTCGTCCTCACTCGTCGCCATGCACCTGGCCGTGCAGGCGCTGCGCCGCGGGGAGTGCTCGATGGCGCTGGCCGGCGGCGCGACCGTGATGGCCGGCCCAGGCATGTTCATGGAGTTCTCGCGCCAGCGCGCCCTCGCCGCCGACGGCCGCTGCAAGTCGTACGCGGATGCGGCCGACGGTACGGGCTGGGCCGAGGGCGCGGGCATGGTCGTCCTGGAGCGGCTGTCGGAGGCACGCCGGAACGGCCACCGGGTGCTGGCGGTCGTGCGGGGTTCGGCGGTCAACCAGGACGGCGCCTCGAACGGCCTGACGGCCCCGAACGGGCCCTCTCAGCAGCGGGTGATTCTCAAGGCGCTCGCCGACGCGGGGCTGTCGACGGCTGATGTGGATGTGGTCGAGGGACACGGGACCGGGACGGTGCTGGGTGATCCGATCGAGGCGCAGGCTTTGCTGGCGACTTATGGTCAGGATCGGTCTGCTGAACGGCCGTTGTGGCTGGGTTCGTTGAAGTCGAACGTCGGTCACACGCAGGCGGCTGCGGGTGTTTCCGGTGTGATCAAGATGGTGGAGGCGCTGCGGCACGGTGTGATGCCGCCGACGTTGCATGTTGATGTTCCGTCGTCGCAGGTGGACTGGTCGGCGGGTGCGGTGGAGTTGTTGACGGAGGCGCGGGAGTGGCCGGTCACGGGTCGGCCGCGTCGGGCTGCGGTGTCGTCTTTTGGTGTGAGTGGGACGAACGCGCATCTGGTTCTGGAGGAGCCGCCGGCCGGGGAGGTGGAGGCGGTTGAGGTTCCGGTGGCTGATGGTGTGGTGCCGCTGGTGGTGTCGGCGCGGAGTGTGGGCGCGCTGGCGGGTCAGGCCGAGCGGCTGGTGTCTTTCATCGAGGCCGAGGACGGTACGACGCTGCCGCAGGTCGCGACAGCGCTCGCTTCGCGGCGTGCGGTGTTGTCGGAGCGGGCGGTGGTGGCGGCTGGTTCGCGGGGGGAGGCGTTGGCGGGGCTGCGTGCGCTGGCGCGCGGCGAGTCGAGTCCTCTTGTTGTCACCGGTGGTGGCAGTGCGGTGGCTGCGGGGCGGACGGTACTTGTCTTCCCGGGGCAGGGTTCGCAGTGGATCGGTATGGGTCGTGAACTCCTGGATTCCTCACCGGTGTTCGCGGAGCGGGTCGCCGAGTGCGCTGCGGTGCTTGAGCGTTGGGTCGACTGGTCGCTCGTCGATGTGCTGCGGGGGGACGCTCCAGCTGAACTCCTGGAGCGGGTCGATGTGGTGCAGCCCGCGAGCTTCGCGGTGATGGTCGGTCTTGCGGCCGTGTGGGCGTCCGTGGGTGTGGTGCCCGACGCGGTGGTCGGCCACTCCCAGGGCGAGATCGCCGCCGCGTGCGTATCCGGGGCGTTGTCGCTGGA
Source organism: Streptomyces sp. N50 (assembly GCF_033335955.1). Taxonomy (GTDB): domain Bacteria; phylum Actinomycetota; class Actinomycetes; order Streptomycetales; family Streptomycetaceae; genus Streptomyces. The sequence continues at coordinate 306,384 of NZ_CP137550.1, read as the reverse complement.
GGACGCAGCCCGGATCGTGGCGGTGCGCAGCCAGGTCATCGCCGGGAGTCTCGCTGGCCGTGGAGGTATGGCCTCGGTGGCGCTGGCCGAGGAGGACGCGCTCAAGCGGCTGGAGCGCTGGGCGGGCCGGGTTGAGGTGGCGGCGGTCAACGGTCCGGCGTCCGTCGTCATCGCCGGTGACGCCGAAGCCCTCGACGAAGTGCTGGAGGTTCTTTCCGCAGATGGTGTGCGGGTACGTCGGGTGGCGGTGGACTACGCCTCCCACACCCGGCACGTCGAGGCGATCGAGGAGACCTTGGGCGAGGCCTTCGCCGACATCCGCGCTCAGGCGCCGCTGATTCCCTTCTACTCGACGGTGACCGGTGAATGGGTCCGCGAGGCCGGTGTCCTGGACGGCGGCTACTGGTACCGCAACCTGCGCGGTCAGGTCCGCTTCGGCCCTGCGATCGCGGCTCTCCTGGCCGAGGGCCACACGGTGTTCGTCGAGTCCAGTGCCCACCCCGTCCTGGTCCAGCCGGTCAGCGAGATCGTCGACCAAGCGGACGCCGATGCTGTGGTGAGTGGTTCGCTGCGCCGTGACGAAGGTGGTCCGCGCCGGCTGCTGACCTCGATGGCCGAACTGTTCGTCCGGGGCGTGCCCGTCGACTGGACCGGCATGCTCCCCGAGGGATTCACCGGCCAGGTCGACCTGCCGACCTACGCCTTCGACCATCAGCACTACTGGCTCCGGCTCGGCCCGGTCGGTGACGCCGCCTCTCTCGGCCTGGCGGGTACCGATCACCCGCTGATCGGGGGAGTCGTGGCGGTGCCGGAGACCGGTGGTGTGCTCTGCACTTCCCGCCTGTCGCTGCGTACGCACCCCTGGCTCGCCGACCACGCCGTGGGCGACACCGTCCTTGTGCCCGCCGCGGCCTTGGTGGAACTGGCTCTCCGGGCCGGTGACGAGGTCGGGTGCGGCACGCTGGACGAACTGGTCGTCGAGGCGCCGCTCGTGCTACCCCAGCAGGGCGGTGTCCGTGTCCAGGTCACCGTCGGCGGACCGGACGAGGACGGTGCTCGTACTGTCGCCGTCTACTCGACCCGTGAGGACGCCACCGGCGACACCGGTACCGATGCCTGGATCCGCCATGCCACCGGCACCCTCACGGCGGCCGCCGCTCCTGCCCCCGGTTTCGACTTCACCGCCTGGCCGCCCCCCGGCGCCCGACGCGTCGAGACGGGCGAGTTGTACTCCGAGCTGGCAGGCCAGGGCTACGCGTACGGCCCGGTGTTCCAGGGCGTACGGGGGATGTGGCGGCGCGGCGAGGAGGTATTCGCCGAACTCGCCGTACCGGATGAGGAGCGTGAGGAAGCGGGCCGGTTCGGTGTGCATCCCGCTCTGCTGGACGCCGTACTGCATCCCGTGCTTCTGGAGGCCGTGTCCGGCGGTGGGGACGCGGGCGAGGACGGGTTCCGGCAGCCTCTCGGCTGGCGCGGGCTGGGGCTGCACGCGGTCGGCGCGACCGTGCTGAGGGCGCGGATCGTGTCCACGGGAGAGGGGACCCTGTCGTTCGAGGCGGTCGACCAGGCCGGTGGTCCGGTCCTGACGGCGGACGCGGTGGAGTTACGGTCGCTGAGCCCCGAGCAGGTGCGGGCCGGTGCGGGTGCTCCGGCCGACGACGCGCTGTTCCGCGTCGAGTGGACCCAACTGCCCGGCACCAAGAGCACGTCGGCCGGGACCACGTCCTGGGCCGCGGTGTCCGGCGCGGGCGAGGTGACGGCCCTGGCCGAGGCGGTGGCGGCAGGCGGTGAACTGCCGACCGCCGTGCTGCTGCGGGCCGTCACCGTGGCCGACGACACTCCGGTGGATGTGACCAACCGGGTCCTCGCGGCCGTGCAGACATGGCTGGCCGCTCCGGGCCTCGACGCTGTCACGCTGGTCGTGGCGACCCGGGGCGCGGTGGGCGCCGGACCCGAGGGCGCGGTCACGGATCCCGCCGGCGGTGCGGTCTGGGGCCTGATCCGTGCCGCGCAGACCGAGAACCCCGACCGGATCGTCCTGCTCGACCTGGATCCGGAGATCCGGGCCACCGACCTCGTCCGCGATCCGGATCACCACGGCGACGCCACCGCAGGACTGCCTGCCGGCCTCGATTCCGTGATCGACGCGGTGCTCGGCTCAGGGGAACCCGAGGTCGCCGTGCGCGGCTCGGCTCTCTCGATCCCGCGGCTCGCCCGCGCCTCCGCCGCGGGGCGGACACAGGTGCCGGCGGACCTGGACCCGGCCGGCACCGTACTGATCACCGGCGGTACCGGCTCGCTGGCCGGCATCCTGGCCCGGCACCTCGTCGTGAACCACGGCGTACGGCACCTGCTGCTCGCCAGCCGCCGGGGCCGCGCCGCCGCCGGAGCGGACGAGCTGGTCGCCGAGCTGAGCGGACTCGGCGCGGCCGACGTCACGGTGGAGTCCTGCGACGTCACCGACCGGGACGCGCTGGCGGCGCTCATCGAGGCGATCCCGGCCGAGCACCCGCTGACCGCTGTCGTGCACACCGCGGGTATCGCGGACGCCGGTGTGATCGGCACGCTCGACCCGGCCCGGGTGGCGGAGGTCTTCGCACCGAAGGTGACGGCCGTCCGGCACCTGGACGAGCTGACCCGTGAACTCGCCCCGGAACTCAAGGTGTTCGTCGTCTTCTCCTCCGTCTCGTCCGTCTTCCTCGGCGCGGGCACCGGCAGTTACGCGGCAGCCAACGCCTATCTCGACGCGATCGCCCACCAGCGCCGGGCGGTGGGCCTGCCCGCCACCTCGCTGGCCTGGGGGCTCTGGGAGCAGACCGCCGGCGGTATGGCGGCCGGCATGGACGACCTCACCCGAAGCCGGATGAACCGGCGAGGCGGCGTACTGGCGATGACCCCCGCCGAGGGCATGGAACTCTTCGACGCGGCACTGCGCACCGGCGACGCCCTGCTCGTTCCGGCCAAGCTGGACCTGCGGGCGTTGCGTGCCGACGCGGCGGCGGGCCGTGGTGTCCCGACCCTGCTGCGCGGCCTGGTGCACACCGGCCGACGGCAGACACGTGCGGCGGCGGGGGAGAGCGGTGGCGGGCTCGCCGCCCGGCTCGTGGGGCTCGCGCCCGACGAGCAGGAGGCGCTGCTGCTGCAACTCGTCCGCTCGCAGGCGGCGACCGTGCTCGGACACCCGGGGCCCGAGAGCGTCCGGACCGAGAGCGCGTTCCGCGACTCCGGCTTCGACTCGCTGACCTCGGTCGAGCTGCGCAACCGCCTGCGCGAGGCGACCGGTCTCAAATTGGCCGCCACCGTCGTCTTCGACCACCCCACCCCGCTCGCCTTCGCCCGCTTCCTCCAGGGCGAGCTGGCTGAGGCGACCGGCGCGGCGCCGGCCGCCGGCGCACCGGTCCCGGTCCCGCTCGCCGACCCCGACGAGCCGATCGCGATCGTGGGGATGGCGTGCCGTCTGCCCGGAGGCGTGGAGAGCCCGCAGGACTTGTGGCGGCTGGTCAGCGAGGGCCGGGACGCGATGTCCGGCTTCCCGGACGACCGCGGCTGGGATGTGGAGGGCCTGTTCGACTCGGACCCGGACCAGGCCGGTACGTCGTACGTGAGCCAGGGCGGGTTCCTGTACGACGCGGGCCTGTTCGACGCGGGATTCTTCGGGATCTCGCCGCGTGAGGCCCTCGCGATGGACCCCCAGCAGCGGCTGCTTCTCGAAGGATCGTGGGAGGCGCTGGAACGGGCCGGGATCGCCCCGGACTCGCTCAAGGGCACGGACGCCGGTGTCTTCTTCGGCGTCATGGGCCAGGCGTACGGAGCGGGCGGCACCGTGCCCGCCGAACTGGAGGGCTTCACCGGCACCGGCGGCATGGGCAGCGTCGCCTCCGGCCGCGTGTCGTACGTGCTCGGTCTGCAGGGCCCGGCGGTGACCGTGGACACGGCCTGCTCGTCCTCGCTCGTCGCGGTGCACATGGCCGCCCAGTCGCTACGGCAGGGTGAGTGCTCGCTCGCCCTGGCCGGCGGCGCGACGGTGATGGCGACGCCGGGGACGTTCGTGGAGTTCTCGCGGCAGCGGGGTCTGGCGGTCGACGGCCGGTGCAAGTCGTACGCGGATGCTGCGGACGGAACGGGCTGGGCCGAGGGTGCGGGCGTGGTCGTACTGGAGCGTCTGTCGGAGGCGCGCAGGAACGGGCACCGGGTGCTGGCGGTCGTACGGGGTTCTGCCGTGAATCAGGACGGTGCGTCCAACGGCCTGACGGCGCCGAACGGTCTTTCGCAGCAACGCGTCATCCGCATGGCGCTCGCCAACGCCGGTCTGTCGACGTCGGACGTGGACATGGTCGAGGGACACGGGACCGGCACGGTCCTGGGCGACCCGATCGAGGCGCAGGCCCTGCTGGCGACGTACGGGCGGGATCGCGATCCGGAGCGCCCGCTCTGGCTGGGCTCCCTGAAGTCGAACATCGGCCACACACAGATGGCGGCCGGTGTCGCGGGCGTCATCAAGATGGTGGAGGCGCTGCGGCACGGCGTGATGCCGCCCACCCTGCATGTCGACGCCCCGTCGTCGCAGGTGGACTGGTCGGCGGGTGCGGTGGAACTCCTCGCGGAGCCGCGGGACTGGCCGGAGACGGACCGGCCGCGTCGGGCGGGCGTCTCGGGCTTCGGCGTGAGCGGCACGAACGCGCACGTGATCCTGGAGCAGGCGCCGGAGCCCGAGCCGACACCTGAGGTTGAGCCTGAGCCGACGGTGGATGTCGTCGGCGGTGCGGTGCCGTTGGTGGTGTCCGCCAGGAGTGTCCAGTCCCTGGCGGGGCAGGCCGAACGGCTCGCGTCCTTCGTGGAGTTGGGCGAGGAAGTGCCGTTGGGCACCGTGGCAGGGGCGTTGGTCGCCCAGCGGGCGGTGCTGTCCGAGCGTGCGGTGGTGGTTGCCGGTTCGCGTGAGGAGGCGTTGGCGGGGCTTGGTGCGCTGGCGCGGGGCGAGTCGATCCCTGGTCTGGTCAGCGGGAGCGCCGGCGATTCGGTTCGTACGGTGGTGGTGTTTCCGGGTCAGGGTTCGCAGCGGGTGGGGATGGGCCGTGAACTGTACGAGCGGTACCCGGTGTTCGCGGCGGCCTTTGATGAGGCGTGTGCCGTGCTGGATGCGCAACTGTCGGGTTGGGTGGAGCACTCGGTCAGGGATGTGGTTCTGGGTGATGCCGGTGATCTGAGCCGGACGGTGTTCACGCAGGCGGCCCTGTTCGCCGTGGAAACTGCCCTGTTCCGTCTGGTCGAGTCATGGGGTGTCAAGCCGGATGCGGTGATGGGCCACTCGATCGGTGAGATCACCGCGGCGCATGTGGCCGGAGTGTTGTCGCTTGCGGATGCGGCTGCCGTGGTGGCGGCTCGGGGTCGGCTGATGGAGGCACTTCCGGCGGGTGGCGCGATGGTGGCCGTGGCGGCGTCGGAGGCGGAAGTCGCCGGGCTGCTGGGCGACGGTGTGGGCCTGGCGGCGGTCAACGGTCCGGCGTCCGTGGTCCTTTCGGGCGTCGAGGACGCTGTGCTGGCGGTGGCGGCGAAGCTGGCGGAGTCGGGTCGTAAGACGAAGCGGCTAAGCGTTTCGCATGCGTTCCATTCGGTGTTGATGGAGCCGATGCTGGACGAGTTCGCTGCCGCGCTGTCTCAAGTGACGTGGTCGGAGCCGGAGTTGGCTCTGGTGTCGAACGTGACGGGGCGGCTTGCGGAGCCTGGTCAGCTCACCGACCCGCAGTACTGGGTGGATCATGTCCGTCGTCCGGTGCGTTTCGCGGACGGTGTCACGGCCGCGGCCGGCGACGGGGACGTCGTCTTCGTCGAACTCGGCCCGGGTGCGGCGCTGTCGAGTGTCGTGGGGGAGTCCGCTGGTGAGCGGGCGTCGTGTGTCGCGGCTCTGCGCGACGGTCGTCCCGAGGCGCAGTCTCTTCTCGCGGCAGTCGCCGAGGTCTTCGTGCACGGAGGGTCGGTCGACTGGGCCGGCATGCTGCCGGTCGCCGGTGCTTCGTACCTCGACCTTCCGACGTATGCCTTCGACCACCAGCACTACTGGCTCCGCCCCACTCCTGCGGTCGACGCCGTCGCGCTCGGCCTCGCCGGTACGGCGCATCCGATGCTCGGTGCGGTGGTGAGGCTGCCGCAGTCGGACGGGCTGCTCTTCACCTCGCGGTTGTCCCTGCGTACGCATGCCTGGCTCGCGGACCATGCTGTCGGCGGGGTCGTCCTCGTCCCCGGTACCGGGCTGGTCGAGCTGGCGGTCCGGGCCGGTGACGAGGTCGGCTGCGGCACGCTCGACGAACTGGTCATCGAGGCGCCCCTCGTCGTCCCCGCCCAGGGCGGTGTCCGCGTCCAGGTCGCTGTCGGCGGCCCCGACGAGCACGGCGCACGCGCCGTCGACATCTACTCGACCCGCGACGAGGGCACGGAGGGCAGCGGCGCCGACGTGTGGATCCGGCACGCCACCGGCCGGCTGGCGCGGGAGGCCGCCGCGCGTGCGGCAACGGTCGACTTCGCCGCCTGGCCGCCGCCCGGCGCCCAGCGCGTCGAGGTGGACGTCGACGACTTCTACGCGGGTCTGATCCGGATGGGCTACACGTACGGTCCGGCGTTCCAGGGTCTGCGTGCGGTGTGGCGGCGTGGCGAGGAGGTCTTCGCCGACATCGCCCTGCCGGAGGACCAGCGCGACAGCGCCACCAGGTTCGGCATCCACCCCGCTCTGCTGGACGCCGCCCTGCACTCCAACGGGTTCATCCAGCCGGTCGACGCCCCTGGCGGAGTGGACCGGTCCCGGACCGTGCTGCCGTTCGCCTGGAACGGTCTGGCGCTGCACGCCACCGGTGCTTCGGTGCTGCGGGTGCGGGTGGCGCCGTCCGGGCCGGACACCGTGTCGTTGCAGGCGGCCGACGAGACCGGCGGTCTCGTCCTGACCACGGACTCACTCGTGTTCCGGGAGGTCTCCGCCGAGCAACTGGAGGCGGCCGGCGCGGAGGGTGACGACGCCCTGTTCGGTGTGGAGTGGACCGAGTTGCCCGCCGCGACCGCGCGTACGGCCGCGCCGGTGCCGTCCTGGGCACCGGTCGCCACCGCCAACGACGTCGCGGCGCTGGGCACCCGAGACGAAGTGCCGTCGGCAGTGGTCGTACGAGCGGTCGCTGCGGAGGACGACGACGCACTCGGACTCACCGCCCGCGTGCTCGGCGTGCTCCAGGCATGGCTGGTGGCCCCGGCCTTCGAGAGCGGCAGGCTGGTGGTGGTCACTCAGGGCGCGGTGCCGGCCGGCGGCGACGGTGACGTCACCGACCCGGCCGGCGCAGCCGTCTGGGGTCTCATCCGCACGGCCCAGGCCGAGAACCCCGATCGGATCGTCCTCCTGGACACCGAAGACAGTGCCTTCGAGGGCGACCTGGGCGTGGCGCTGGCCAGCGGTGAGCCCCAACTCGCCGTTCGCGGCGCGACGTTGGCCGTGCCGCGTCTGGTGCGGGCCGCCGTCGTCGAGTCGGTCGGGGGCCTTGCTCCGGTTGTCGGGGCACGGTGCTGGTGACCGGTGGTACGGGGTCGCTGGGCGCGTTGGTGGCCCGTCATCTGGTGTCCGAGCACGGTGCGCGGCATCTGCTTCTGGCGAGTCGGCGTGGTGCGGATGCCGAGGGCGCGCCCGAACTGGTCGCGGAACTGCGGGAGTTGGGTGCGGAGTCGGTGGCGGTGGCGGCGTGTGACGTCGCCGACCGGGATGCCGTGGCCGCGCTCCTCGATTCCGTCGCCGACGAGCATCCGCTCTCCGGGGTCGTGCACACGGCCGGTGTGTTGGACGACGGTGTGATCGGTGCGCTGTCGCCGGGACGGTTGGCGTATGTGTTCGGGCCGAAGGTGGCGGCCGTAGACCACTTGGACGAGTTGACCCGGGGCTTGGACTTGTCGGTGTTCGCGGTGTTCTCTTCCGCGTCGGGTCTGTTCGGTTCGGCTGGTCAGGGCAATTACGCGGCGGCGAATGCCTACGTGGACGCGGTGGCTCATCGGCGCCGGGCGGCGGGCCTGCCGGGTACCTCACTCGCCTGGGGCCCGTGGGAGCAGACCGCCGGAATGACCGCGGGAACCGAGGCGGCCCAGCGCACCCGAACCAACCGGCGTGGCGGCATCGTGCCGCTCCGGCCGAAGGAGGGGCTGGCCCTCTTCGACGCGGCACTGAGCGGTGACCGAGCGCTGTTCGTGCCGATCGACCTGGATCTGCGGGCCGTTCGCGCCGAGGCGGCGACGGGCGGCGGCGTGCCACCCCTGCTGCGGGGCCTGGTCCGAGGCACCCGCCAGGTGGTGCGAGCCGCGTCCGGTGACCACGGTGACGCCCTGCGCCGCCGGCTGGCCGGGCGCGCCCGGGCCGAGCAGGAGGCCGTGCTCCTCGACCTTCTTCGCACCCAGGTGGCGACGGTGCTGGGGCACAGCGGTCCGGAGGGGGTCGTGGCCGGTACGCGGTTCAAGGACGCCGGCTTCGACTCGCTCACCTCGGTCGAGCTGCGTAACCGCCTCCGCGAGGCCACCGGCCTCAACCTGGCCGCGACAGCGGTCTTCGACTACCCGACCCCCCTCGCACTGGCCCGCCACGTACACGCCCAACTCCTCCCGGACGGCGCGAAGAGCGGAACGGAGGTCGACGAAGAGCGGCTGCGTCACGTCCTGGCCTCCCTCCCACTGGTCCGGATCAGGGAGGCCGGACTGCTGGACGCCCTGGTGGAGCTGGCCGCCCTCGACACCGCCGCGTCCGGTGCCGGGCAGCCGGACGAGACCGACGGGCCGGAGACGCTCGCCGGTCTGGACGTCGACGACCTCGTGCAACTGGCGCTCGGTGACAGCGACGAGGACCTCGAAGACTGATGCGGTACCTACTGATGAGGACAGCTGAGTGAGTACTTCATATGAGAAGGTCGTCGAGGCGCTGCGGAAGTCGCTCGAAGAGGTCGGCTCGCTGAAGAAGCGCAACCGCCAACTCGTCAACGCCTCACGGGAACCGATCGCGATCGTGGGCATGGCGTGCCGCCTGCCGGGCGGTGTGGCGAGTCCCGAGGACCTGTGGCGGCTGGTCACCGAGAACCGTGACGGTGTCTCCGGCTTCCCGGCCGACCGAGGCTGGGATCTGGACGGCCTGTTCGACGCGGACCCCGAGAAGACCGGCACGTCCTACGTCGACCAGGGCGGATTCCTGCACGAGGCGGGCCTGTTCGATGGCGGCCTCTTCGGGATCTCACCCCGTGAGGCCCTCGCGATGGACCCCCAGCAGCGACTGCTCCTGGAGACCTCGTGGGAGGCCCTGGAACGGGCCGGGATCGACCCCGAGACCCTGAAGGGCACCGACGTCGGCGTCTTCAGCGGCATCATGGGCGTCGACTACTTCGCGGGCGGCAACGTGCCCCCCGAACTGGAGGGGTTCACCGGCACGGGAGCGGCGGCCAGTGTGGCCTCGGGCCGGGTCTCCTACGTCTTCGGCTTCGAAGGCCCCGCGGTCACGCTCGACACGGCCTGCTCGTCGTCCCTGGTGGCCATCCACCTCGCCGTCCAGGCGCTGCGCCGCGGTGAGTGCTCGATGGCGCTGGCCGGCGGCGCGACCGTGATGGCCACTCCCGGTCTCTTCATCGACTTCTCGCGCCAGCGCGGGCTCGCCTCCGACGGCCGGTGCAAGTCGTACGCGGATGCCGCGGACGGTACGGGCTGGGCCGAGGGCGCCGGTGTCGTCGTCCTGGAGCGGCTGTCCGAGGCCCGGGCCAAGGGCCACAAGGTGCTGGCGGTCGTCCGTGGCTCGGCGGTCAACCAGGACGGTGCGTCCAACGGCCTGACAGCGCCCAACGGCCCCTCGCAGCAGCGCGTCATCCGCAAGGCACTCGCCAACGCGGGCCTGTCGACGTCGGACGTGGACGTGGTCGAGGGGCACGGCACGGGTACCGTCCTGGGCGACCCGATCGAGGCGCAGGCTTTGCTGGCGACTTACGGTCAGGACCGGCCTGCCGAACGGCCGTTGTGGCTGGGTTCGTTGAAGTCGAACGTCGGTCACACCCAGGCCGCTGCGGGTGTCGCGGGCGTTATCAAGATGGTGGAGGCGCTGCGGCACGGCGTGATGCCGCCCACCCTGCATGTCGATGCCCCGTCGTCGCAGGTGGACTGGTCGGCGGGCGCGGTGGAGGTGCTGGCCGAGGCACGTGAGTGGCCGGAGACGGACCGGCCGCGTCGGGCGGGCGTCTCGGGCTTCGGCGTCAGCGGGACGAACGCGCACGTGATCCTGGAGCAGGCACCGGAACCCGAGCCGGAACCGGCAGAGCACGCCAAGAGCGAGGGCACCGTGCCCCTGGTGATCTCGGCGGCCTCCGCGGAATCACTGTCCGGACAGGCCGAGCGCCTCGCCGCCCTGCTCGAGTCGTCCGACAGCGTGTCTCTGCCGGACGTGGCGGGGGCGTTGGTCGCTCAGCGGGCGGTGTTGTCCGAGCGCGCTGTGGTCGTGCCCGGTTCGCGTGAGGACGCGCTTGCGGGGTTGAGTGCGCTGGCGCGGGGCGAGTCGAGTGCTCTCGTTGTTGCCGGTGGCGCTGCGGGGACTGTTCGTACGGTGGTGGTGTTTCCGGGTCAGGGTTCGCAGCGGGTGGGGATGGGCCGTGAACTGTACGAGCGGTATCCGGTGTTCGCGGCGGCCTTCGATGAGGCGTGTGCCGTGCTGGATGCGCAACTGTCGGGTTGGGTGGAGCACTCGGTCAGGGATGTGGTTCTGGGTGATGCCGGTGATCTGAGCTGGACGGTGTTCACTCAGGCAGGGTTGTTCGCCGTGGAAACTGCCTTGTTCCGTCTGGTGGAGTCGTGGGGTGTGCAGCCGGATGCGGTGATGGGGCACTCGATCGGTGAGATCGTGGCGGCGCATGTGGCCGGGGTGCTGTCGCTTGCGGATGCGGCTGCGGTCGTGGCGGCGCGTGGCCGGCTCATGCAGGCGTTGCCCTCGGGTGGCGCGATGGTGGCCGTGGCGGCGTCGGAGGCGGAAGTCGCCGAGCTGCTGGGCGAGGGCGTGGATCTGGCCGCGGTCAACGGCCCGGCGTCCGTGGTCCTTTCGGGCGTCGAGGACGCCGTTCTAGCGGTGGCGGCGAAGCTCGCGGAGTCGGGCCGTAAGACGAAGCGGCTAAGCGTTTCGCATGCGTTCCATTCGGTTCTGATGGAGCCGATGCTGGACGAGTTCGCCGCCGAGCTGTCTCAAGTGACCTGGTCGGAGCCGGAGTTGGCTCTGGTGTCGAATGTGACCGGTCGGCTTGCGGAGCCCGGTCAGCTCACGGACCCGCAGTATTGGGTCGATCATGTCCGTCGTCCGGTGCGTTTCGCCGATGGTGTGGTGTCTGCGGCCGGCGACGGGGACGTCGTCTTCGTTGAACTGGGCCCGGGTGCGGCGCTGTCGAGTGTCGTGGGGGAGTCCGCTGGTGAGCGGGCGGCTTGCGTTGCCGCCCTGCGCGACGGCCGCCCCGAGGCGCAGACCCTCCTCACCGCCACCGCCGAACTGTTTGTCCGGGGCGTCCCCGTCGGCTGGAGTGAGGTCCTTCCGGCCGGTGCCGGGAACGGCCGGGTCGATCTGCCGACGTACGCCTTCGACCACCAGCACTACTGGCTCCCCGCTACTCCCGCCACCGATGTCTCCTCGCTCGGTCAGGGCAAGGCCGACCACCCGATGCTCGGTGCGGTGGTGAGGCTGCCGCAGTCGGACGGGCTGGTCTTCACTTCTCGTCTCTCTCTCCGTACGCATGCCTGGCTCGCGGACCATGCTGTCGGCGGGGTCGTCCTCGTCCCCGGTACCGGGCTGGTCGAGCTGGCGGTCCGGGCCGGTGACGAGGTCGGCTGCGGCACGCTCGACGAACTGGTCATCGAGGCGCCCCTCGTCGTCCCCGCCCAGGGCGGTGTCCGCGTCCAGGTCGCCGTCGGCGGCCCCGACGAGCACGGCGCACGTACCGTCGAGGTGTACTCCGCCCGCGAGGACGCCGAGGCCGATGGAGCCGGTGTGTGGATCCGGCACGCGTCCGGAATGCTGGCGCCGACGACGGTCGCCGCGCCCGCTGCGAAGTTCGACTTCGGCGCCTGGCCGCCGCCCGGAGCCCAGCCGATGGACATCAACGGCGGCTACGACCTGCTCGCGCGCGCGGGCTACGCGTACGGGGAGTCGTTCCAGTGCGTGCGTGCCGTTTGGCGGCGCGGCGAGGAGGTCTTCGCCGAGGTCGCTCTGCCGGAGGAACTGCGTGACGGCGCGGCCCGGTTCGGTATCCACCCGGGACTGCTCGACGCCGCCCTGCACTCCAGCATGCTCAACGCGGCCGCCGCCCTCCGCGGCCGGGTGCCGGACGACACGCAGGCCGACGAGCCCGTCGTACGGCTTCCGTTCGCCTGGAAGGGGCTGGCGCTGCACGCCGCCGGAGCTTCCTCCATCCGGGCGCGGGTCGTGCAACTCGCGCCGGACACCATGGAATTGGAGGCGGTCGACGACGCGGGCGGTCTCGTCCTCAGGCTGGACTCCCTGGTCTCCCGGGCCATCTCCGCCGAGCAGTTGGAGGCCGCGGCCGGTACCGCACCGGGCGGTGACTCCCTGTTCACGGTCGAGTGGACGGAACTGTCCGCCCCGGCGCCGGCCCCGGAGACCGGGATGCCGTCCGCCCCGCCGCAGTTCACCGTCGTCGAGGCCGTCTCCGTCGGTGACACCGACGCGCGCGCCGAAACTCCCTACGCACTCACCAGCCGTGTACTGGAGGCAGTTCAGGCCTGGTTGGCCGACGAGACGGCCGATGAGGCCTCGCGGCTCGTCGTACGTACCCGGGGCGCCGTCGCCGCCGGCGGTGACGCGGCGGTCAACGACCCCGCAGGCTCGGCCGTTTGGGGCCTGGTCCGGGCCGCGCAGGCGGAGAACCCTGACCGGATCGTGCTCATCGACTCCGAAGTGCCCTGCTCCGATGGCGAGTTGAGCGCCGTACTGGACACCGGCGAACCCCAGGTCGCAGTCCGCGGTACCCAGCTTCTCGTCCCCCGGCTCGCGGTGGCCGACGTGTCGGTGCCCGCACCCGATCGCACGGTTCTGGACCCGGAAGGCACCGTCCTGGTGACCGGCGGCACCGGGTCTCTCGGTGCGGTGCTGGCCCGTCACTTGGTCACCCGGTACGGCATCCGCCGCCTTGTCCTGACCAGCCGGCGCGGCCTGGAGGCGGACGGCGCCCGCGATCTCGTGGCCGAACTGCGAGCCCTGGGTGCGGAGTCGGTCGACGTCCCGGCCTGTGACGTGACCCACCCGGAGGCTCTGGCCGCCCTCCTCACCGAGTTCTCCGGGTCCGGGCACCGGCTCACTGCCGTCGTCCACGCCGCGGGCGTCTTCGACGGCGGGGTGATCGGCGACATCAGCCCTGAGCGGATGGCCCGCGCGTTCGCGCCGAAGGTCACCGCTCTTCAGCAGTTGGACGAGCTGACGCGCCAACTCGTCCCGGATCTCGACGCGTTCGTCGTCTACTCCTCCGTCTCCGCTGTCTTTCTGGGCGCGGGCACGGGCAGTTACGCGGCTGCCAACGCCTTCATGGACGGCCTGATGGCCAGGCGTCGAGCCGATGGCCTGCCGGCCCTGTCCCTCGCCTGGGGACCGTGGGAGCAGTCCTCCGGCATGGGCGCCGAACTGGACGAGCTGGCGCGGAGCCGGATGAACCGGCGCGGTGGTGTGCAGCCCCTGTCGGCGGACGAAGGCCTTGCGCTGTTCGATGCCGCCCTGCACAGCGACCGTTCCCTTCTCGTCCCGGCCAAGCTGGACCTGCACGCCCTGCGCGCCGCCGCCACGGCCGGCGCCGGGGTGCCGCCGCTGCTGCGCGACCTGGTGCGGCCGTCTCGCCGGCAGGCGGCTCGTGGGGCGACGCAGGACGGTGGCAGCGGGCTCGCCGCGCGGCTGGCCGGGCTTGCGCCCGCCGAGCGGGAGGCGCTGCTTCTCGACCTCGTCCGTACCCGTGTCGCCGCCGTGCTCGGGCACGCGGGTGCCGGGAAGGTGGTGGCGGAACGGGCGTTCAAGGACGCCGGCTTCGACTCGCTCACCTCGGTCGAACTGCGCAACCGCCTGCGCGAGGCCACCGGCCTCAGCCTCCCCGCCACGGTCGTCTTCGACTACCCCACCCCGCTCGCCCTGGCGCGTTTCCTGGACGGCGAGCTGGACGGGACGGGGGTCGCGCTGACCGCGGCGGGTGCGGTGACGCCGGCCTCGGCGGTCGCGCACGATCCGGACGACCCGGTGGCGGTCGTCGGCATGGCCTGCCGCCTGCCCGGCGGGGTGGCGAGCCCCGAGGACCTGTGGCGGCTGGTCAGCGAGGGCCGCGACGGGGTGTCCGGCTTCCCGGACGACCGCGGCTGGGGTCTGGACAAGCTCTTCGACAGCGATCCCGAGAACGAGGGGACCTCGTACGTCGACCAGGGCGGCTTCCTGTACGAGGCCGGCCAGTTCGACCCCGCGTTCTTCGGGATATCCCCGCGCGAGGCCACGGCGATGGACCCGCAGCAGCGCTTGCTGCTGGAGACGTCGTGGGAGGCCCTGGAGCGGGCAGGCATCGACCCGGGCACGCTCAAGGACGCGGACGTCGGCGTCTTCAACGGCATCATGGGCGTCGACTACTACGCGGGCGGCAACGTCCCCGCGGAGCTGGGCGGCTTCGCGCTGACCGGCACCGGAGCGAGCGTGGCGTCAGGCCGCATCTCGTACGTGTTCGGGTTCGAGGGACCGGCGGTGACCGTCGACACTGCCTGCTCGTCCTCCCTCGTCGCCCTCCACCTCGCCGCCCAGGCGCTGCGGCAGGGCGAGTGCTCGCTGGCCCTGGCCGGCGGCTCGACCGTGATGTCGAGCCCGAGCATGTTCATGGAGTTCTCCCGGCAGCGGGCACTCGCGTCCGACGGCCGGTGCAAGTCGTACGCGGACGCCGCCGACGGTACGGGCTGGGCCGAGGGCGCCGGCGTGGTCGTACTGGAGCGGCTGTCGGAGGCACGCCGCAACGGCCACCCGGTCCTGGCCGTGCTGCGCGGCAGCGCGGTCAACCAGGACGGCGCGTCCAACGGTCTCACCGCCCCCAACGGACCCTCCCAGCAGCGCGTCATCCGCAAGGCCCTCGCGGCGGCCGGCCTGTCGACGGCCGATGTCGACCTGGTGGAGGGCCACGGCACCGGCACCGTACTCGGCGACCCGATCGAGGCACAGGCCCTGCTCGCCACCTACGGGCGCGGCCGGCCCGCCGACCGGCCGCTCTGGCTGGGCTCGCTGAAGTCGAACATCGGCCATGCCCAAGCAGCCGCCGGTGTCTCGGGCGTGATCAAGACCGTGCAGGCGCTGCGGCACGGCGTCATGCCCGCGACCCTCCACGTGGACGCGCCCTCCGCGCAGGTCGACTGGACGGCCGGCGCCGTCGAACTGCTCACCGAGGCCCGGGCCTGGCCGGAGGTCGAGCGGCCTCGCCGGGCGGCGGTGTCCTCCTTCGGCCTGAGCGGCACCAACGCGCACGTGATCCTGGAGCAGGCGCCGGAGTTCGAAGAGGCGTCTGAGCCGACATCTGAGCCTGAGCCGACATCCGAGCCTGAGCCGACGGTGGATGTCGCCGACGGTCCGCTGCCGTTGGTGGTGTCGGCGCGGAGCACGGGTGCTCTGGCAGGTCAGGCGGAGCGGTTGCTGGCGTTCCTCGGTGGCCACGAGGTCCCTCTGCCGGACGTGGCGGGTGCGTTGGTCGCTCAGCGGGCGGTGTTGCCGGAGCGTGCGGTAGTGGTTGCCGGTTCGCGTGAGGACGCGCTTGCCGGGTTGGGTGCGCTGGCGCGGGGCGAGTCGGCTGCGCGGGTGGTGACGGCCGGTGCGCCGTCGGCCGAGGCGTCGAAAGTCGTGCTGGTGTTTCCGGGTCAGGGTTCGCAGCGGGTGGGGATGGGCCGTGAACTGTACGAGCGGTACCCGGTGTTCGCGGAAGCCTTCGATGAGGCGTGTGCCGTGCTGGACGGTGAGTTGTCGGGCTGGGTGGAGCACTCGGTCCGGGATGTGGTTCTGGGTGATGCCGGTGATCTGAGCTGGACGGTGTTCACGCAGGCGGGGTTGTTCGCCGTGGAGACGGCTCTGTTCCGGCTGGTCGAGTCGTGGGGCGTGAAGCCGGATGCGGTGATGGGCCACTCCATCGGTGAGATCGTGGCGGCGCACGTTGCCGGGGTGTTGTCGCTTGCGGATGCGGCTGCGGTGGTGGCGGCGCGTGGCCGGCTCATGCAGGCGTTGCCGTCGGGTGGTGCGATGGTGGCCGTGGCGGCGTCGGAGGCGGAGGTCGCCGGGCTGCTGGGCGAGGGTGTGGATCTGGCGGCGGTCAACGGTCCCGCGTCGGTGGTCCTTTCGGGCGTCGAGGACGCTGTGCTGGCGGTGGCGGCGAAGCTGGCGGAGTCGGGTCGTAAGACGAAGCGTCTGACTGTCTCGCACGCGTTCCATTCGGTGTTGATGGAGCCGATGCTGGACGAGTTCGCTGCCGCGCTGTCCCAAGTGTCGTGGTCGGAGCCGGAGTTGGCTCTGGTGTCGAACGTGACGGGGCGGCTTACGGAGCCTGGTCAGCTCACCGACCCGCAGTACTGGGTCGATCATGTCCGTCGTCCGGTGCGTTTCGCCGACGGTGTGGCGTCTGTGGCCGGCGACGGGGACGTCGTCTTCGTCGAACTCGGCCCGGGTGCGGCGCTGTCGAGTGTCGTGGGGGAGTCCGCTGGTGAGCGGGCAGCCTGTGTCGCGGCTCTGCGCGACGGCCGCCCCGAGGCGCAGACCCTCCTCACCGCGACCGCCGAGGTCTTCGTCCACGGCGGCTCGGTCGACTGGCCGAAGGCGCTGCCGGTTACGGGTGCTTCGCACCTCGACCTGCCGACGTACGCCTTCGACCACCAGCACTACTGGCTCCCGGCGGGCGGCCCCGGCGCGGGTGGCGACGTCGCATCGCTCGGTCTGACCGGCACTGATCACCCCCTGATCGGCGCGTTCGTCGAGGTGCCGGAGACCGGCGGTGTGCTCTGCACCTCCCGCCTGTCGCTCCGTACCCACCCGTGGCTCGCCGATCACGCCGTGGGCGACACCGTGCTCATGCCCGGCACCGGACTGGTGGAACTGGCCGTTCGCGCGGGCGACGAGGTCGGGTGCGGCACGCTGGACGAACTGGTCATCGAGGCGCCCCTCGTCCTGCCCGAGCAGGGCGGCGTCCGCGTCCAGATCAGCGTGGGCGGACCCGACGAGACCGGAGCCCGCGCCGTCGCCGTCTACTCGACCCCCGAGGACGCCACCGGCGAGCCCTGGACCCGCCACGCCACCGGCACGCTCACGGCGACCGCCGCCGTTGCCGCCCCCGGCTTCGACGGCACCGCGTGGCCGCCGCCCGGCGCCGAACCGGTCGGGATCGAACCTGAGGACTTCTACGCGGGGCTCCTCGCCCACGACTACATGTACGGGCCGGTTTTCCGCGGCCTGCGGGCGGCATGGCGGCGCGGCGACGAGGTCTTCGCCGAGATCGCCCTGCCCGAAGAGCACCGGGCGAGCGCCGTCGGCTTCGGTATCCACCCGGCCCTGTTGGACGCGGCCCTGCACGCCAAGGCATTCCTGGCCGACGACGACGAGCGCACGATGCTGCCGTTCGCGTGGAACGGCCTGACGCTGCACGCTGCGGGCGCCGCCACCCTCCGGATCCGGGTCGTACGGCCGACGGCCGACTCGCTGGCCCTGGATGCCTTCGACGAGACGGGCGCACCGGTCCTGACGGCGCAGTCGCTGGTCTTCCGACCGGTGACGGCCGCCCAGTTGGGCGCGACGGCCGGGAGCGGCGGCGGTTCGCTGTTCGGGGTCGACTGGCCGCAGGTGCCCCGGAGCGGGGAGGTGCCGACGCCGTCCTGGGTGCGGCTGTCCGACGCCGAGGAGGTGGCAACGCTCGCCGACGACGTCCTGACCGGGGCGGTCGAGGCGCCCGAGGCGGTGGTCCTGCCGGCCGTCACCAAGGGGCCGACGACAGCCCGCTGGACCTGACCGACCGGGTCCTGGAGGTCGTCCAGACCTGGCTGGCGGGCGGCGGTCTCGAAGACACCAAGCTGGTGGTGGTGACCCGGGGCGCCGTCGCGGCGGGCGGCGACGCGTCCGTCGTCGACCCGGCCGGTGCCGCCGTGTGGGGCCTGGTGCGGGCCGCCCAGGCGGAGAACCCGGGACGGATCGTCCTTCTGGACGCCGAAGCCGCCGAAGCCGCCGAAGTCAACGAAGTCAACGAAGTCGGCGAAGTCGGCGAAACCGCGGCAGTGGCAGAACCTGTCGAACTCTCCTTCACCGGGGCGCAGTTGGGTGCCGTCCTGGCGCTCGGTGAGCCTCAGGCCGCGCTGCGCGGTGCGGGCATTCACATCCCCCGGCTCGCTCGGGCCGATGTGCCGAGGTCGGCGGACTTGCCCGGCCGGGGATTGCTGGATCCGGCGGGTACGGTCCTGGTGACCGGTGGTACGGGTTCTCTGGGCGCGGTCCTTGCCCGGCACCTGGTCACCGAGTACGGCATCCGTCGTCTCGTGCTGACCAGCCGGCGTGGCTCGGAGGCGGAGGGCGCCCGTGACCTCGTAGCCGAACTGCGGTCGTTGGGCGCGGAGTCGGTCGAGGTCCCGGCATGTGACGTGACCGATCCGGAGGCGCTGTCCGTCCTCCTCGCCGGGCTCGCCGGGGTCGAGCACCGCCTCACCGGCGTCGTCCATGCCGCGGGTCTCTTCGACGCCGGAGTGATCGGTGACATCGACCGGGAGCGTCTGGAGCGGGTGTTCGCCGCGAAGGTGACGGCGACACGCCTGCTGGACGGGCTGACGCGTGAACTCGTCCCGGATCTGGACGCGTTCGTCGTGTACTCGTCCGTCTCGGCGGTGTTCCTCGGTGCGGGTACCGGCAGTTACGCCGCCGCCAACGCCTACATGGACGGGCTGATGGCCAGGCGCCGGGCCGACGGCCTGCCGGCCCTGTCCCTCGCCTGGGGCGTGTGGGAGCAGACCACGGGGATGGCGGCGCAGACCGATGACCTCGCCCGGAGCAGGCTGAACCGACGCGGTGGAGTGCGGTCCATGACCCCCGCGGAGGGCATGGAACTGTTCGACGCGGCCCTGCGCAGCGACCGTTCCCTGCTTGTCCCGGCCAAGCTGGACCTGCGCGGCCTGCGGGCCGACGCCGCCGCGGGCCGGGAGACGCCCGCGCTCCTTCGCGGACTGGTCGGGGCCCAGCGGAAAGCGGCCCGGCCGGTCGTGTCGGGCGACGAACGCCGCAAGCTCGCCGAGCGGCTCGTGGGGCTGTCCCCGGCCGAGCGGGCGGCGACCCTCCTGGATCTCGTCCGCGCCCAGGTGGCGGTCGTTCTCGGCTATGGGGCCGATCAGCGGATCGACGCCGACCAGGGTCTCTTCGAGATCGGATTCGACTCGCTCACCGCGCTCGAACTGCGCAACAGGATCGGCGAGTTGATCGGGGCCAAGCTGCCGACCGGACTGGTCTTCGACCACCCGACGCCCGCGCTGCTCGTCGCACACCTGCACGCGCGGCTCTTCGGCGAGGACGCTCCCGTCCTGTCGGGGGTGGCCGTGTGACAGGAGCGACGGCACCGGCCAGCAGGCAGAAACGCACGGCGAGAGGGGACCAGGGAGTGTTCGACGCGGAGGCGTATCTCCGGCGCATCGGCTGCGACGGCGAGACGGACGTGGACATCGAGTCGCTGCGCAGACTGCAGAAGCGGCACCTCATGGCGATCCCGTACAACATCGCGGGCCAGGACTTCGCCGACAGCATCCATCTCGTCGAACTCGACGAGGACGCGATGTTCCGGACGGTCGTCCTCGACGGACGCGGCGGCACCTGCTTCCAGCTCAACCGCCTGTTCTTCCGGCTCCTGCGCGAACTGGGCTACGACGCGAGCCTGATGGCGGGCAGCACCGCCGAGGGCCGGGAGAACTTCGGCACCGAGGTGGAGCACATGTTCGTCCGGGTCGCGCTGGACGGCGCCGAATGGCTCGTCGACGCGGGCTACCCGGGACCCTCGTACCTCGAACCGCTCCTGGTCACCGACGCGGTGCAGACCCAGTACGGCAGCCAGTTCCGGCTCGTGGACCAGGCTGACGGGACCTGGGCGGTGCAGCGGCGCGGGCGGGGCGGGCGCTGGGGAGGCGTCTACGACTTCCGGCTTCTCGAACGCCGGTGGGACGACTGGAAGGAGCTGGAGGACCACGCCCGGGCCAACCCCGCGCCGGCGCCGGACGGCGAGAGCGGGCTGTACGGCCGGACCTTCGACAACGGTCAGGTCGTCCTCAAGGGCCGCCGGTACCTGACGGTCCGCGACGGCCGCGAGCGGGCCCGCACGGTCGTCGACGACGACGAACACCGGGCCCTGGTGGCGCAGATCCTCTCCGGGGACCTGCCCTGGCCACCCTGAACGACTTCCCGCAGGGAACGGCAGCATCCGCAATCCGAGACGAAGGCTGGAAGGAAAACAGAATGGCGAAGAAGACGGCTGACGTGGTGGTCATAGGCGGCGGACCGGCGGGGCGGTCAGCGCTTTCGTGCTGGCCCGCCAGGGCCACTCCGTCGTGCTCCTGGAGCGTGACGAGTTCCCGCGGTTCCACATCGGCGAGTCCCTGCTGCCGTACATGATGGGCCTGTTCGACCGGATCGGTCTGCGCGAGGCGCTGGAGTCCAAGGGCTATGTGCCCAAGTTCGGGGGCGAGTTCATCGACCCGACGGAGACCAAGTTCTTCTCCGGTGTCTTCCGGGCCGACTTCAGCCTCCAGGGCGAGGGGCGTTTCGACCGGGCGTTCCAGGTCGAGCGGGCCCGGTTCGACGCGATGCTCGTCGAGGAGGCCGGCAAGGCCGGCGCCGAGATCCACCTGGGCACCCCGGTGAAGGACCTCCTCCTCGACGGCGAGCGGATCACCGGCGTCACGTACGAGAAGGACGGCGAGGAGCACCGGATCGACGCGTCCTATGTGATCGACGCCAGCGGCCGGGCCGGCCGGATCGCGAACAAGTTCGGGCTGCGCAAGACACTGGAGAAGCTCCGCATGGTCGGGGTGTTCCGCCACTACTCGGGCCTCGACGAGCGGCACAACCTCGGCAACGAGGGTGACATCCAGGTCGGCGCGCACGACGACGGCTGGGTGTGGGCGATTCCCATCTCCAAGGAGGTCATCAGCGTCGGCACCGTGATGCCGCGTGACGTGTTCCGCAGGGGTACCCCGGAGGAGGCCTTCGACGAGCACCTCAGCCGGGTGCCGCGGATCACCGCGCGGCTCACCGGGACGACCCCGGCCACGGACCTCAGGATCGAGACCGACTACTGCTACCACGCGGACACCGTTACGGGCCCCGGCTGGGTCATGGTCGGCGACGCGGGCTGCTTCGGTGACCCGATGTTCTCCGGCGGGGTGCTGGTCGCGGCGTCCACCGCGGCGCGAGCCGCCGAGACGATCAGTGCCGCGCTCGACAACCCGGCCGACGCCGACCGGCTCATCGAGGAGTACGCGAACTACTTCAAGACGGGCTACGACACCTACATCCGGCTCATCCACGCCTTCTACGACGGCGAGCTGGTGGCGGTGGCGGCCGATGCCGGGCGGACCACCTCCCGCGAAGCACTGGAGCGCTACCTGATCCGGCTGATCGGCGGCGACTTCTGGAGCGAGCACAACGCGGTCGCGCAGGAGATGCGGCGGCGCCCGGAGTGGGACACCTTCGCCCCGTTCCAGCGGGTCTTCGGCTGCCCGGCCTACCCGCAGCTCGACGAGCAGGACCGCAAGGAGCGCGCCGAGGCCCGCATCCTGCGGGTGACCGCCGGCCAGTGACGGCCGCGGTCGTACCCGGGGGCCGCCGTCGCGGCCCCCGGGCGGGACGGCCGCACCGGCGTATGACCGGCTTCGACACGACAGGGTGAGGCGGCGTGAGAGAACAGATACCGGTAACCATCGGTGAGCGTTCGTACGATGTGCTGATCGGCTCGGGGGTGCGTTCCTCGCTGGCCGAGGTGATCCGGGGTCTGGGCGCCCGGCGGGTCGCCGTCGTGTCGGCCCGGCCCGCGGAGTGGGTGCCCGACACCGGGGTGGAGACCCTGCTGCTGCCCGCCCGGGACGGCGAGCGGGACAAGAACCTCGCCACCGTCGAGGCGCTGTGCGCGGAGTTCGTACGCTTCGGGCTCACCCGTGACGACGCCGTCGTCTCCTGCGGGGGCGGTACCACCACCGACGTCGTCGGTCTGGCCGCCGCCCTGTACCACCGGGGTGTGCCGGTGGTGCACCTGCCGACGACGCTGCTGGCCCAGGTCGACGCGAGTGTCGGCGGCAAGACGGCGGTCAACCTGCCCACGGGCAAGAACCTGGTCGGTGCCTACTGGCAGCCCGCCGCCGTCCTGTGCGACACCGACTACCTGGCCACCCTGCCCCGGCGCGAGATGCTCAACGGCCTGGGGGAGATCGCGCGTTGCCACTTCATCGGCGCCGGTGACCTGCGCGGGCTCGGCCTCGCGGAGCAGATCGCGGCCAGTGTGACCCTCAAGGCGGGCATCGTCTCGGCCGACGAACGGGACACCGGGCTGCGGCACATCCTCAACTACGGCCACACGCTCGGCCACGCGCTGGAGGTGGCCGGCGGCTTCGAGCTCCGGCACGGCGAGGCCGTCGCGATCGGCACGGTCTTCGCGGGTCGGCTCGCGGGCGCGCTGGACCGGATCGGCCCCGCGCGGGTGGCGGAGCACCGGGAGGTCGTCGAGTTCTACGGCCTGCCGGGCGCCCTGCCCGAGGGGGTCGAGGCGGCCGAGCTGATCCGCCTGATGCGCCGGGACAAGAAGGCGCTGCGCGGTCTCGCGTTCGTCCTCGACGGTCCCGGGGGAGCGGAGCTGGTCCACGAGGTGCCCGAACACGTCGTCGCCGACGTCCTCGGACGCATGCCACGGCAGCCGATCGGCCGGCTCGTCGAGCCGTCCGGCCTCCACGGAACGGGAGCTCCGGTGGCATGACGCACTTATCAGGGGGAGCGGCCGGCGAGGCCCGGGTCAGGGTCGCGCGGGAGCAGCGGCTGGCGGACCGGCTCGCCGCGGCCCTGGCCCGGCCCGCGGCCCAGCAGCCCGAGTGGCCGGACCAGGCCCGGGCGCGGACGGTGCTGGCCCGGCTGCGCACCGTGCCTCCGGTCGTGGCGGACGCCGAGACGGCCCGGTTTTCCGAGCGGCTCGCGGCGGTGGCCCGCGGCGAGGCGTTCCTGCTGCAGAGCGGGGACTGCGCGGAGACCTTCGCGGAGACCAACGAACCGCACCTGCGGGCCAATCTCGGACTCCTGAAGCGCATGGCGCAGGTCCTGGCCCACGCCGCCGGGCTGCCGGTGGTCCCGCTCGCCCGGATGGCCGGCCAGTACGCCAAGCCGCGCTCGCAGCCCGTCGACGCGCACGGCCTGCCGGTCTACCGGGGCGACATCGTCAACGGCGCCGCTCCCTCCCTGGCCGCCCGCACACCCGACCCTGAACGGATGCTGCTCGCCCACGGGCACGCGGTCCGCGCGATGGCGCACGTCCGCCGGATGGGCGCGCGGGACCCGGCGGAGGAGCGCGCCGACGGCTCCGGCGACGACCGGTTCGCCTGCGGCGCGGAGGAGACCGGCCGCGCTCCGGACCCGGTGGCCGGGGAGATCTACGTCGGCCACGAGATGCTCCTGCTCGACTACGAGTCCGCCTCGCTCCACACCGCCGGGTTCACCACCGGCCCGGACCCGCTGCTCGCCAGCCCGCTCGCGCACTTCCTGTGGATCGGCGAGCGGACACGGGGTCTCGACGACGCGCACCTGGCCGTCGCCGAACTCCTCGCGAACCCCGTCGGGGTGAAGATCGGCCCGGGCACCACGCCGGAGCAGGCCCTCGCCTACGTCCGCAGACTCGACCCCCACGGCACGCCCGGACGGCTGACCCTGATCAGCAGGATGGGCCACGCCCGGGTCCGCGAGGTGCTGCCGCCGATCGTGGAGAAGGTCACCGCGACCGGCCACCAGGTGGTGTGGCAGTGCGACCCGATGCACGGCAACTCGCGTACGACGGCGGACGGCCGCAAGACCCGCCGCTTCGACGACATCGTCGCGGAGATCAGCGGCTTCTTCGACGTTCACCGCGCCCTGGGGACCCACCCCGGCGGCCTGCACCTGGAGGCGACGGGCGAGGACGTCACCGAGTGCCTGGGCGGGGCCCGCGGACTCGGCGAGGACGACCTGGCGGCCCGCTACCGCACCGCTTGCGACCCCCGTCTGAACGACGAGCAGTCGATGGAACTCGCCCACACCGTCGCAGGGTTGCTCACCGCGGCCCGCCGGGCCGCCGCCCCGCGGCCCGCCCTCCACCGCCCCCGGAGCCCGAGATGACCGAAACCGGCACCGACACCGCTTCTGGACCTCGTACCGGCACCGACACCGCTTCCGGACCTCGTACCGGCACACCGGCCCAGACCCCGATCAGCGGCACCAC
The DNA here is from genome assembly GCF_033335955.1 of Streptomyces sp. N50. Classification (GTDB taxonomy): domain Bacteria; phylum Actinomycetota; class Actinomycetes; order Streptomycetales; family Streptomycetaceae; genus Streptomyces. The sequence goes on along the minus strand of NZ_CP137550.1, from coordinate 281,896 downwards.
CCGTCTGTACGTCGTCGTCGGTGATCCGGTCGCCCAGGTCCGGTCGCCCGGGCTGCTCAACCCGCTGTTCGCCGAACAGGGCGTGGACGCCGTGCTGGTGCCGGTGGAGGTCCGCCCGGACAGCCTGGAGCGGGTCGTCCGGGGACTGCAGCGGATCGGCAACCTCGACGGCATCTTCGTCACCGTTCCGCACAAGGCCGACGCGGCCCGGCTCGCCGAGCGGCGCAGCCGTGCCGTCGAGATCGCCGGCACCGCCAACGTGCTGCGCCGCGAGCCCGACGGCAGCTGGCTCGCCGAGAACTTCGACGGCTCCGGCTTCGTCGCGGGCCTCGCCCGCGCCGGGTACGAGGTGCGCGGCAGGCGGGTCACCCTGGCCGGGGCGGGCGGGGCGGGCAGTGCCATCGCGGCGGCGCTGCTGACGGCCGGCGCGGACCGGGTCGCCGTCACCGACCCGGACCTGCCCAAGCTGGAGGCACTCGTCGACCGGCTCGCCGGGTACTGGCCAGGCCGCGTCCACGCGGCCGCCGAACCGCCCCTGCACGACAGCGACCTCGCCGTCAACGCGACCCCGCTCGGGCTGCGGCCCGGCGACCCGCTGCCGTTCCCGCCCGAGGAGCTCGCTCCCGGGTCGGTGGTGGCCGACATCATCATGAAGCCCCACGAGACGGCCCTGCTGCGAGAGGCCGCCGCTCTCGGACACCACATCCACCACGGCATCCACATGCTGACCGGCCAAGTGGCCTCCTACTGCGCGTTCTTCGGCCTGCGCGCACCCGCGAACGGCTGACGCACCCACCCCGAACACCCCCGTGGCCGACCGGTCCGCACCCGGCCGGCGACGACTACCAGACCGGGGGATGTGGGGCCCCACGGGCGGTGCCTACGGTGAAAGTCGCACCTTCCTGTGTGTGTTCCCCGGGGTGAATCGTTCCGTCGGCCACGTCCCCCGCCCGCTTTATGTCGCCCGTCGGCCATCGGCCGAAAAATGTCCGAAGCGGAGATTTGGAGATACATGAACGCGCGTCCGGCACCGGAGTTCCCCTCCTGGCCGCAGTACGACGACGGCGAGCGCACCGGCCTGATCCGGGCCCTGGAACAGGGCCAGTGGTGGCGCATGGGCGGGTCGGAGGTGGACTCCTTCGAAAGCGAGTTCGCCGACTTCCACGGCGCCCAGCACGCTCTGGCCGTCACCAACGGCACCCATGCCCTGGAGCTGGCGCTCCAGTGTCTGGGCGTCGGACCGGGCACCGAGGTCATCGTCCCGGCCTTCACCTTCATCTCCTCGTCGCAGGCCGCTCAGCGGCTCGGCGCGGTCGCCGTCCCCGTCGACGTCGACCTCGGCACGTACAACATCGACGTGGCCGCGGCAGCCGCCGCCGTCACCCCCCGCACCAAGGTGATCATGCCGGTGCACATGGCCGGGCTCATCGCCGACATGGACGCACTGGACAAGCTCTCCGCCGACACCGGAGTCACCCTGCTTCAGGACGCCGCCCACGCGCATGGCGCCCGCTGGCAGGGCAAACGGGTCGGCGAGTTCGGCACGGTCGCCGCGTTCAGCTTCCAGAACGGCAAGCTGATGACCGCGGGCGAGGGCGGCGCGCTGCTCTTCCCCGACGAGGAGACCTACGAGGCCGCCTTCCTGCGGCACAGCTGCGGCCGTCCGCGTACCGACCGCCGCTACATGCACCAGACCGCCGGCACCAACATGCGGCTCAACGAGTTCTCCGCGTCCGTGCTCCGGGCCCAACTGGGCCGCCTCGACGGGCAGATCGCGCTGCGTGAGCAGCGCTGGACACTGCTGTCCGGGCTGCTCGGCGAGATCGACGGCGTCGTGCCCCAGGGCGGGGACCCGCGCGCCGACCGGAACTCCCACTACATGGCCATGTTCCGCGTCCCCGGCATCTCCGAGGAGGACCGCAACGCCCTCGTCGACACGCTGGTCGACGCCGGCCTGCCCGCCTTCGCCGCCTTCCGGGCGATCTACCGCACCAACGCCTTCTGGGAGACGGCCGCGCCCGACACCACCGTCGACAAGCTCGCCGAGAGCTGCCCGAACACCGAGGCGATCAGCACCGACTGCGTCTGGTTGCACCACCGGGTCCTGCTCGCCTCCGAGGAGGCACTGCAGACCACGGCCGAGATCATCGCCGACGCCGTGGCCGGCCGGTGAGGGTCCGGGCCGCCGTCGTCGGGCTGGGCTGGGCGGGCCGCGAACTGTGGCTCAGACTGCTGCGGGAGCACGAGGACTTCGAGGTGGTCGCCGTCGTCGACCCCGACCCGCGCTCCCGGGCGGCCACCGCGGCGGCGACCGGCCTGCCCGCCGCCGCCACCGTGGACGCCCTCGACCGCCGTACGGTCGACGTCGCCGTCGTCGCGGTGCCCAACCATCTGCACGCCGAGGTGGCCACGGCCCTGCTCCGCCGGGGGATCTCCGTCTTCCTGGAGAAGCCGGTCTGCCTGACCAGCGCCGAGGCCGACGCGCTCGCCGCGGCCGAACGGAACGGCGGGACACTGCTCGCGGGCAGTGCCGCCGCCCACCGCGGCGACGTCCGGGAACTCGCCGGACTGCTGCCCGAACTGGGCCGGATCCGCCACGTGGACCTGGCCTGGGTCCGGGCGCGCGGCGTGCCGCAGCCCGGCGGCTGGTTCACCCAGCGCAGCAAGGCCGGCGGTGGCGTGCTCGTCGACCTCGGCTGGCACCTGCTCGACGTCCTCACCTCCCTCCTGGGCCCCGCCCCCGTCGTCCAGGTGATCGGCTCGGTCTCCGACGACTTCGTCAACAGCGGTGCCTGGTCCGCCGCCTGGCGCGAGGACCGGGCCACCGACGTCCCGGCCGGCGACGTCGAGGACACCGCCCGCGGTTTCCTGGTCCGTGAGGACGGCATCTCGGTCTCGCTGCGGGCGAGTTGGGCCTCGCACGAGGCGCTGGACGCCTCCGTCGTCACCGTCGAGGGCAGCGGCGGAACGGCACGGCTGCACTGCACCTTCGGCTTCAGCCCCAACCGGGCCCCCGAACCAGTCCTCACCCTCACCCGGGAAGGCACCACACAGCGCCTACCGCTGCCCGCCGAGCCCATCGGCATCGAGTACGGACGGCAGCTCGACGGCCTCGCCGGACTCCTGGCCGACCCGGGCCGGCGCGGCCTGGCCGTCGCCCAGGCCCGCAGCACCGTCCGGCTGGTCGAGAACTTCTACGCATCGGCGCGCGCCGCCCGACCGGCGGACCGCGCCTCCGACTCCACCACCTACAAGGAGGTGCGGACCGCATGACCACAGCGTCGGAACGCGACGTGGGAGCGGACACCGGGCAGCGGCCCGCGGTCCCCAGGCAGGCCGTCGTCTTCGACCTCGACGGGGTCGTGGTCGACAGCTTCGCGGTGATGGGCGAGGCGTTCGCCCTCGCCCATGCCGAGGTCGTCGGCGACGGCCCGGCGCCCTTCGAGGAGTATCAGCGTCACCAGGGCCGCTACTTCCCCGACATCATGCGCATCATGGGCCTCCCGCTGGAGATGGAGGAGCCCTTCGTCCGCGAGAGTTACCGGCTCGCCGACCGCGTCCAGGTGTACGACGGTGTCGTCGACCTGCTGCGGACGCTGAACGAGCGCGGTCTCAAACTCGCCGTCGCCACCGGCAAGGCCGGGGTGCGCGCCCGGTCCCTGCTGGACGTCCTCGGCCTGCTCCCGTACTTCGACCACGTGATCGGCTCCGACGAGGTGCCCCGTCCCAAGCCCGCCCCCGACATCGTCCGGCGCGCACTCGAACTCCTCGACGTCCCCGCGGACCGTGCCGTCATGATCGGCGACGCCCCCACGGACCTGGCCAGCGCTCAGGGCGCCGGAGTCACCGCCGTTGCCGCTCTGTGGGGCTGCCACGACGGGGCGGAACTGCTCGCCGCCGGCCCCGACGTCGTCCTGCGCCGGCCGGCCGACCTGCTCGCCCTGTGCCCGGCCCTGCCCGGGCACTGACCGGAAAGGGCAGCCGTGCCGCCGTGGTACCTGGGCATCGACATAGGAGGAACGAAGGTCGCCCTGCGCGCCGAGTCGGCGGACGGCCGCGCCGAGGAGCACCTGTTCGCGTGGCCGCACGAGAACGGCGGCCCGGACCGCGATCTGGCCCGGCTGGCGGACGGTGTCGCCACCCTGACGGCCCGTACGGGTGAGGGCTTCCGGACGGCGGGGGTCGCCCTGCCCGCCACGGTCGGCCCGGACGGGCGGATCACCGCCTGGCCGAGCCGGCCGTCCTGGACCGGCCTCGCGCTGGGACCGGCACTGGGCGCCCTCGTGCCGGGCGCGGGTGTCGCCTGGGCGGACGACGGCGACGTGGCGGCCCTCGCCGAGGCGGAGGCGGCGGGCTGCGCCGATCTGCTGTACGTCGGCGTCGGCACCGGCATCGGCGGCGGCCTGGTCCTGGGCGGCAGGCTCTGCCCCGGTCCGGGCCGGGGCTCCTTCGAACTGGGGCACCTGGTCGTCGCGCCGGGCGGCCCCCTGTGCGTCTGCGGCCGCCGGGGCTGCCTCCAGGCGATCGCCTCGGGCCCGGCCACCCTGGCCCGCGCCGGTCAGCTCCGCGGCGGACCGGTCGCCTACGGGGAACTGCTCGAAGCACTCCGCACCGAACGCCCCTGGGCCGTGGCCGCCATCGACGCCACCTGCGAGGCCCTGGCCACCGCCATCATGGGTGTCACGGAACTGCTCCACCCCGACCTGGTGGTGTTGGGCGGCGGATTCACGGCAGGCATCGACGACCTGGCCGACCGCACAGCCACCCACGTGGCACCGCTGTCCCGCCCGGGCCGCCCCGCCCCACCCGTCGCCGCGGCGCGCCTGGGCGGCCTCTCCTCCCTGCGGGGCGCGATCCTCCTGGCCCGAACCGCCACCGGAAGGATCTAGGCCGTGTCCCCAAAGTCCCGCCTGCCTCGCGACGCCCGGCACGCACGATCGCCGCACCGGACGAAAGCCCATGTGCAACCAGTACGAGGGCTTCCGCCCGGCACTCCGAGAGCATGCACCGGACGCCGCGAGGCCCGCCCTCCGGGTGGACGGCGGGACTTTGCGGACACGACCTAGCCGCGCCGACCTCACGCCGCGGGCCCGCTCAGGCCCCACTTCCTCCCGCACCCGCCGGAACGCCCGCGCCCAGATCGGCCCGCAGGTCGTCCACCAGTGCCGCTATCCCCGGGCCCGAGGCCGCCCCGTAAACGTGGTAGTCCGGGCGGACCAGGACTGCGTCGGCCCGGTGGCGGGCCAGGAAAGCGGTGTAGACGCCGCCCACGTCGGCCACCGCCCCGTCCTGCGGCTCCCCGTCCTCGGGCAGCAGGCGTACCACGTGTGTGCCCAGGTCCGTCAGGAACGCCGACTGCTCCTCGTCGAGGCCGGCGTGTGCGCCCGGTGCGAGCAGCAGGACGAATCCGCGGCCGACCACGTCGTCGAACAGGCCGGTGCCGCCAGGGCCGCGTACCTGGCCCTGGGGGATCACCTCGCCGGCCGGGGCCGCGGGTGAGCCGTCGCCCGCCCCGTGCAGGAGCCCGCGGGTGAGCGGCTTCGCCGGGTCCGGGACCGTGGGACCGCGACCGCGTCGGCCCGCCAGGATCGTGGCGTCGCGCTCGGCTGCGGCCGCGGGATCCGTCACGCAGATCACCCGGCCCAGCTGGACGGAGGACAGGATCGACTCGTGCACCTGCGCGCGGCGTTCCTCGGTGTACGTGTCGAGGAGCGGCTCCGGGGCGAGACCGCCCAGCACCAGGTCCAGCTTCCACGCCAGGTTGACGACGTCTCGGATGCCCGAGCACATGCCCTGCCCGGCGAACGGCGGCATCAGGTGGGCCGCGTCCCCGGCCAGCAGCACCCGGCCCGCCCGCCACCGTTCGGCCCAGCGGGCCTGGAAGATGTACGTGGTGCTGCGCAACAGGGTCGCGGTGTCGGGGGTGACGCCGTAGGGGGCGAGGAGTCGCCAGGCGGTCTCCTCCCGGTTCAGTTCCGCGGCGCGCTCACCGGGCAGGCGCATGAACTCCCAGCGCCGGTGCCCGGGACCGCTGCCGACCAGGGTGGTCGGCCGGGCCGGATCGCAGATCTGGAGGTTGGTCGGCACGAATGCGCGCGGTTCGCGCAGCCGCACGTCGCACAGCAGCCACTCGTAGGAGAAACCGAGGTCGGTGACCGGCACGTCCAGGTGGTGCCGGACGAAGCTGTTGGCGCCGTCGCAGCCCACCACCCACCGCGCGGTGAACGTCCGGGCCGCACCGTTCTCGTCCTCGGCCGTGACCGCGACCCGCTCGTCCCGCTCGTCGATCCCCACCACCTGACGGTCCCGTACCACCGTGACGCCGGGCAGCTCGGCCGCCCGCGCGGCCAGCAGTTCCTCGAGGGCCGGCTGGTGCATGGTGTTGGCGTCCGGCCACCCGTAGGGGCCCTCGGTGCGGAAGGCGATGTCGAGGAGGATCTCGTCGGCGGCCGTGCGCCACTGGTAGCCGCCCGCAGGCTCGGTGATCCGTCCGAGGCCCGCGGCCGTCCCGCAGCCGGCGAGGAGCCGCGCCGTCTCGCCGTCGAAGCTGGTGGCCCGGGGCAGGGTGTACGGGCGTCGGCGCCGTTCCAGCACGGTGACCTGCCGACCGCGCTGGGCCAGCAGGACCCCGAGCGCGGCCCCCACGGGCCCGTTGCCGACGACGATGACGTCCGCGTCCATGGCGGATCGCGCGCCGGGGGGTGGTTCGTACGATGGCACCTCGGGCACGGGAAACCCCTCGTCGCAGGGTGGCTGGCGCAGGCACAACTGCCGTGCTGGGAACGGCGCAAGACTAACCAGCCGTACCGGCGTCCGGGCCGTTCGAAGGCCAGGGCTATCAGATCTGGGGATACCGGGGGCCGTCCGCACGACCCTAGGCTTGCGGTATTCCCCCACCGACCGCGAGGAGCTCTTCCGGCATGCCTCAAGCAACGGCGCATTTCGAGAAGTGGGTGAGCGTCACCCACCCCGCGCCGCAGAGCCCCGTGCGGCTCGCCTGCCTGCCGTACGCGGGCGGCTCCGCAAGCTTCTTCTACCCGGTCTCCCGTGCCCTGCACCCGTCGGTGGAGGTGCTGGCCGTCCAGTATCCGGGCCGGCAGACCCGGCGCCACGAGCCGATGATCGACAACATCCCCGAGTTCGCGGACGAGATCTTCGCCGCGCTGCGGCAGCTGGACGACAAGCCGCTGGCCCTGTTCGGCCACAGCATGGGCGCGGTCCTCGCGTACGAGGTGGCGCTGCGCATGCAGGACGCCGGACTGCCCACGCCGGCACGGCTGTTCGCGTCCGGCAGGCGGGCACCGTCCCGCTACCGCGACGAGCGGGTGCACGCGGCGAGCGACGCCGAGGTCGTGGCCGAGATCCGAGCGCTCAGCGGCACCGACGAGACGATGCTGGGCGACCCGGAGGTGCTGGCGATGATCCTGCCGGCCATCCGCAGCGACTACACCGCCATCGAGCAGTACCGGCACGAGCCCGGACGCCGTCTCGACTGCCCGGTCACCGTGCTCACCGGCGACAGCGACCCCCGGGTCTCCCTCGACGAGGCAGAGGACTGGGCGCGGCACACCACCGGGCCCAGTGAGGTGAAGGTCTTCCGGGGCGGCCACTTCTTCCTCGCCGACCGGGCTTCCGAGGTCATCGACCTGGTGGCCGCGCGACTGGGCCCCTCCTGATGGACCTCCGCGGCGCCGCGGCGCCCGGCACAGCAACCCACCGCACGGTGCGAAAGCCCTGGTGACTCCGCGGCGGCAGCGGCCGCACGGCACACCAGGAGCCGGCCTGGAACGCCGCTCGCCCGCCTCTCGCAGATCCGCCCGCACACCCCTGGGCCCGCAGGACCGCGCGACCGACCGCCGACCCTCCACGTGAGAGAAGCCGAGATGCCCCTCGCCGCCCCTGTGCCGTCGATCGGCCAGCACGCCCTCCTGATATTCCTGCTCCAGGTCGCGTTCCTTCTGCTGCTCGCCCTGGTGCTCGGGCGCCTGGCGACGCGGTTCCGCCTGCCCGCCGTCGCCGGCGAGCTCAGTGCGGGCGTTCTGGTCGGCCCGTCGCTCCTCCAGCCGCTGCTGCCCGGCCTCTCCCACTGGCTGCTGCCCCAACGGGCCGAGCAGATGAACCTGTTGGACGCGGTCGGTCAATTGGGTGTGCTGTTACTGGTCGGTGTCACCGGCGCCGAGATGAACTTCGCCCTGGTCCGGCGGCGCGGCCTCACCGCGGCCAAGGTCAGTGCCGCGGGCCTGCTGCTGCCGCTTGGCCTCGGCATCGCCACCGGCTTCCTGCTGCCGGGATCGTTCGTGCCCGATGGCACCACCCCCACCGTCTTCGCCCTGTTCCTGGGCGTGGCGATGTGTGTGAGCGCCCTCCCGGTGATCGCCAAGACCCTGCTCGACATGAAACTGCTGCACCGTGACATCGGGCAGCTGATCCTCTCGGCCGGAGTCGTGGACGACGTGGTGGGGTGGTTCCTGCTGTCCGTCGTCTCCGCGATGGCCACCGTCGGACTGACCGCCGGTGTCGTCGCCACCTCCGTCCTCTACCCGGTCGGTGTCGTCCTCTTCGCGGCGGTGATCGGCCGCCCGCTGGTGCGGGCCGCGCTGCGGTGGGCCGGACACTCCGAGGGCGCCATGCCGACGGTCGCCACGGTCGTCGTCCTGGTCCTGTTCAGCGCGGCGGCCACCCAGGCGATGCATCTGGAGGCCATCTTCGGCGCCTTCGTCTGCGGCGTGGTGATCGCCACCAGCGGCGTGCTGGACCCGGAGAAACTGGAACCGCTGCGGACCCTCGTCCTCGCGGTCCTCGCCCCGCTCTTCTTCGCCACCGCCGGACTGCGCATGGACCTCACCGCGCTGGCCCGGCCGGCCGTCCTGGGTGCGGCCGTTGCCGTGCTGGCCGTGGCCGTGGCCGGCAAGTTCGGCGGCGCGTTCATCGGAGCCCGGCTCAGCAGGCTCAACCGCTGGGAGGCGCTGGCCCTCGGCGCCGGCATGAACTCGCGCGGCGTCGTCGAGGTGATCGTGGCGATGACCGGGCTGCGTCTCGGCGTCCTGAACACCGAGACGTACACGATCGTCGTCCTGGTCGCCATTGTCACCTCCCTGATGGCGCCGCCCATCCTGCGCTACGCGATGGCCCACGTCGACGAGACCGCCGAGACCAGGCTCGGCATGGACCCCGCTACCGCCGCCCAAGGAACCCCGGACCGCGGACCGGATGCGGTTCGGACCTTTGAACACCGAGGTGACGCATGAGCACGATGCTCCTACTGAACGGTCCCAACCTCGGCATTCTGGGCCGCCGGGAGCCTGAGCTGTACGGCACCGACACCCTGGCCGACATCGAGCAGGCGGTCGCCGACGAGGTGAACGAACAGGGCTGGAAGGTCCTCTCCGTCCAGCGGGAGTCGGAGGGCGAGCTGGTGAGCGCCATCCACGAGCACGGACCCGACAGCGTCGGCGCGGTGGTCAACCCGGGCGCTCTGATGATCGCCGGGTGGAGCCTGCGGGACGCGCTCGCGAGCTACGAGCACCCGTGGATCGAGGTGCACCTGAGCAACGTGTGGGCGCGGGAGCAGTTCCGGCACGAGTCGGTCATCGCCCCGCTGGCCTCCGGCGTCGTGGTCGGCCTGGGCGCGTTCGGCTACCGCCTGGCGGCCCGCGCCCTGCTGCACGTGACCGGCGCGAGCCGATGACCATGCCACGGGAAGAAGCCGGGAAAGGAAGCCCTGGACGATGAAGCTCACGCTCCACGAGGTCGGCGACGGTGACAAGGTCGCCCTGCTCGTCCACAGCATCATCTCGTCGGCGGACACCTGGAGCCGGGTGGCGCCACGGCTCGCCGAGCGCGGATACCGGGTGATCATGCCGGACCTGCGCGGTCACGGCGACAGCCCGCACGCCGAGCACTACACGCCCGAACTCTTCGCCGCCGACCTGGTGAAGTCGCTGCCGGCCGGCGCCGATCTCGCGATCGGCCACTCCTTCGGCGCGTCGGTACTCTCCCTGGCGGTGGCCGACCTGGCCCCCTCCCGGGTGGTCTACAGCGACCCGGCGTGGCGGTTCACCGACAAATCGGTGGCCGAGATCAAGGAGTTCGCGCAGTTCACCAAGGCGACCACCGCCGAGATGATCCAGCAGATGTTCCCACGCTGGCTGCCCGAGGACGTCGAGGCCGAACTCGCCGGGTACGCGCGCTGGGACATCCGCGCCGTGGACTGGCTGGACAGCGCCGTCCAGTACGTGCCCGAGCGGCCCCTCGTCCCCTCGCTGGTGCAGGGTGCCGGCGACCACCACCTCGTACCGGACGACCTCGCCGGGCAGCTGCGGGCGGTCGGCTTCGAGGTCCGCCACGTGGCGGACACCGGCCACTGCATCCACCGTGACGACTTGGAGGGCTTCCTCGCGTCACTCGACGGCTGGATCTGACGCACCGTCAACTTCCGTTCGTACGTGCGGTGTCCGGCCCGCCAAGCACCGCACGGAGGGCGTGTTAAGGTCGCCGACATGAGTGCGGGCAACATCGATCACGCCACAGCGGACACCTCCCCGGGCGACGAGAACACACCGGTCAGGCACGGTTCGTTCGAGCTGCGGGTGGACATCGAAGCCCCGCCGGAGCGGGTGTTCGCGGCCTTCGCCGAGCCGGAACTGCGCACGCGCTGGTTCAAACTCCCCGGCCCGTCCCGTACCGCCGAACACGAGCTGGACTTCCGTGTCGGCGGCGGCGAGCGGGCGCGCAACCGCGTCCTGTCCGAGGACATGGACGAGCGGGTCGAATACCGCTCGCGGTTCGTCGACCTGGAGCCGGCGGAGCATCTCGTGTACGTCTACGAGGCGTTCGTGAACGACGTGCGCCACTGGGTGTCCCTGGTGACCGTTCGGCTGGCCGCGCAGGACGGCGGAACCCGGCTGGACTGGATCGAGCAGTACACCTACCTCGTGCTGACCGGCCCGGACGGCGAGCAGGACTTCGCCCACATCCGAGGCGCCACCCGACTGCTCCTCAACGGCCTGAGGCGGGTGGCCGAGGAAACACCCCAGTGGTCCCCTGCCGGCCTCCGCGACCCCGAGAACTGACCAGGCGGGCACATCGGGGTGCCGGAGCGCAGTGCGAACCGTGGCCGGCAGGCCGTCGCGTACCAGGATGAAGCAGCTTCCACGAATCGAAGATCACGTCCCGTGGAGTGGTGCAGCCGGGCACGCCATCACATAAGTCCCCCTGGCGAGCGGGCAGTTGAACCGGAGGAGTCAGGTGTCGTTGCCGTCGGACGGCGAGGTGTGTGAGGCTCCGCCTGCCGTTCACGGAGTCCGGCCGCGTGGCGTGTCTGCTACCGGTCGGCCGTGAGGAAGTCCTCCAGGATCTCGGCGAAGCGTGCCGGCTGTTCTTCGGCCGGGTAGTGGCCGCAGTCGTCGAGCACGACCTCCGTGACGTCGTCGGCCGCCAGCCGCATCGTCTGGGCGGCACTCGCTCCGCTCCACAGTGCGCCGCCGACGGCGAGCACCGGCAGCGCCAGCCGGGTCTTGCCGCGCCGTTCGTTCTGGGCGATCGTTTCGTCCAGCGCCCGGTAGTACGCGAAGCTCGCCCGCAGCGCGCGAGGATCCGCGGTGATCGCGTCGACGTAGACGTCGACGGCGTACGCGGGGATCGCGGTCGGCGTGGCGGCCTTGGTGGCGAACTGCCAGCCGAAGAAGAGCCGTTCCCGTCCCCGGACCAGTTCCTCGTTGAGGTCGGTGAGCCGGTTGAAGCCGAACTGCCAGAGCCGCAGGTTGGCCGCGTCCGGGCCGAAGAACGGCGGGGACGGCGTGAGACCGGGGATCACCGCTTCGACGATGGAGAGTCGGCCCACCCGCGCGGGGTGATCGGCGGCGAGGGCGTATGCGGTCCACGTACCGATGTCGTGGCCGACTACGTCGAACCGCTCGTGCCCGAGCGCGGTCATCAGCGCGGCCAGGTCGGCGGCGAGCGTGCCGGCGTCGTACCCGTCGTCGGGCTTGTCGGAGAGCCCGGCGCCGCGTGAGTCGACGGCGACGACGGTGTGCCGGCGGGCGAGCGCGGGCATCACCTCCCGCCAGGCGTACCAGGTCTGGGGCCATCCGCCGATGAGGAGCAGGGGCGGGCCGTCCCCGCCGGTGACGGCGTGCAGCCGCAGTCCGTTCGCCTCGACGAGGCGGCTGGTGAAGGCGTCGGGGAATCCGTCGGGCAGTCGCAGTGAACGCAGGCTTGTCATGCCGGGGACCCTACCCATCTTTGAACGATCGTTACAAGATGTGTAGAGTGACCGTCCATGGCAGGCCGCAAGCAGTTCGACGTGGACGAGGCGCTACGACGTGCGATGCACGTCTTCTGGCGCTGGGGTTATTCGGAGGCCTCGATCGATCGCCTCACCGAGGGCACGGGCCTCGGCCGGGGCTCGCTCTACGGCACCTTCGGCGACAAGAGCGCCCTCTTCCGCAAAAGCCTCCAACGCTACGCGCAGACCTACCAGCCGCTGTACGAGCAGGCACTGTCCGGCCCGCACCCGAGCCCGAGCGCCGTTGTGACCGCCTATCTGCAGGTCGCCCTGAACCGCATCGCCGACCCGACGGTCCCGGACGGCTGCCTGCTCACGGTGTCGGCAACGCAAATCCCGGCCCTCGACGCGGAGGGTCGGGCGATGGTCCGCGCCATGATCGACGGTTTGCGGGCGATGCTGGAGCAGGCGTTGCTGGCGGCGGGGCCGGTGAGCAGGAGGCGGCAGAGCTGGCGTTGTGCACGCTGGCGACGAACAAATCCCTGGCGGTGCTGAGCCGCGCCGGTTTCTCGGGCGAAGATCTGGCAACCGTCGCGGCAGCGGCCGCCAAGAATGCCGAAGCTGTGCCGAACCGACCGGCCGAACCGTCGGGCCGCGCTAGCGCGACAGACGGGAAGGTTCGTTCGCGTCCGTGCCGCCGTCGCGACTCGATGCTGGTGAACCCGTCTGGTCAAAGGGCTCCGGAGTCAGTGGTGTGGCGACCTGGGCCGGCCCCGTGTTCCGCACCCTTCTTTTGACGTCCGGACGTGGGGGAGTCGAGCGCGTTGTGGGGCCGGTTCGGGTGTGAGTCCGTGTTCGGCTCGGCCTGCGGGATCTTGGGCAGTCGCTGCCGGACGCCGCCCTCGTTCCCGTCCCGCGACCGGAGCCGGCACGTCGTGCCCGCGTCGCAGCTCAACTCCTGCGGCAGCAACGGCTCCAGGCGGTCCTGCGGCTCATCCCGCACGATCCACGGCGACGGCCCCACATCGGACCGCACGCCCAACTCCCGCCCCGGACAAGGCCATCGGAATCGATCAACCTCTTTGTGTCAGGCGGTGACATCGCCTTGAGTACCTGTTGCTGCGCGTGGTTCGGGCTTGACCGCGAACACCATGCCGATGTCGCCGGCCCGCTGCACCGAGTCCTGCTCGGTGCTGACGGCCAAGCCGTGTGTACGGAGGATCTCGCAGACCGCGTCGCGGTTGTCCTGCCAGCGCTCCACCTCGACGACGGCCTGGCGGATCAGCGGCCAGTGCCGTTCCTCGATGCCTCTGAGCACCTCGAGTTCGGCGCCCTCCACATCGACCTTGAGCAGGTCGATGCGGTCGATGCGCTGCTCGTCGAGCACCGATGACAGGGGCCTGACCTTCACCCGGTGCGTCTCGAGCCGCCGCAGCACCCGCAGCTTGCGGGCGATGAGGAGAGTGAGGACGGGGGCGGGTACGCGGCGCAGGACCGGTCCCAGGCCGCCCTGGCGGATCATTTCGACAACGCTGGCGGTGACCCGGCGCCGTTCGTCCTCGATGTTCCCCTGATCCCGAGAGGAGGACGAGAAGATCGTGGCGGCCGGAATGTAGCTGAAGTCGAGCTCGTCGTCACGGGACGCCAGGCCGTAGGGGAGCGCGGTCAGACGTCCGTTGAAGAACTCGCGGGCATTGCGTTCGAGTGTCGCGTGGAGTGGCGGCATCGGCTCGAAGGCGTAGATCCGCACGTCTCCGTCCAGCCGTTCATAGACGGCGGCCGAGAACACGCCGATGTTGGCGCCCACGTCGAGGACCGTCGCGCCCGGCGTGCACTCGATGCCGTGGGTGAAGTAGCTGTCCACCTCCGCGCGGAGGAAGGACGCCTCCCAGCGGTTGATGCTGTGCAGTTCCATAGCACTCATGGTCATGACAAGGTGATGTATCAGGGGTGGGGCCAACAAACCACCCCGCACGCCCCGCTTCGGCCGCGTCACTTCCGCATCCTCCACGAAGGCGAAGAGATCGCCGTCAAGGAGCGGAGGAATCCCGGCCCCGTCAGCAAAATCCGGGTCGTGTCCAAACGCGAGGACAGCCAGAAGGCGTCAAGCATCTCCTGAGACGCACACCAGTACGTCAAACACCTACTGATGGCAAACCGTCAAACATGTCCCGAGACCTCACACAGCCAACGCTGGCGGCCCGTGCTCTGGGGAACACCCAGCCCAACAGAACGAATCCAGTGACGATGTTGTGCCGTGCCCTGCGGATCGAGACGGCAGCGAATGCTGACTGTGGTGGTCTGGGCTACTGCCCCGTGACTTCAGCGGTCGGTACCTTTGGGCTTCTCCTCGGCCTGGGGCGCAGCCGTCGGCTCCGGCGCGTCGGGAGAGGTGTAGTAGACCGAGGCGCCTTGCTTGGTGCGCTGGGCCTTGCTCTTGGCCACGAGCCCTTCGAGAGTGACGCGTACGACCTTGGTCTTGATGCCACGCTCGGGATGAGTCTTGCTGAGCGCGGTGGAGATTTCCGCGGCGGAACGCGGCTCGTTCTGCTCGGTGAGGTGGCGGCGGATGAGTTCCACCAGGGTGGGCCGGTTCGCTGTCGTGCCGACCTTGGGCGTGGCCGCCTTCTCGGCTGTCGTTTCCTGCGCGGCTGTGGTCTTCCGAGCCCTTCGCTTGTTGGGGGGTGCGGCCTGGGGCTTCTGTGGGAGAGCGGGCGCCTTTGTGCTCTCGGCCGTGGTCGAAGACTCATCCGGGTCATGCGTGACACCGAGCGCCTGCTGCATGTTGACCAGCGCACTGTGGTCCTGCTGCAGAGCAGTCAGCTGCTGCTGCAGGGCGGCGACCTCGGCGTTGATACGTTCCTGCTCTTTGAGGTTGCTTTCGAGGTCGCCGGCGACCTGGGCGATGTACTGGGATGTCAGTCCCGTGGTGCCAGTCGTGCTCTCGGACATGGTGCTGACCTTTCCTCGGTGTGCGGCGGTGGTCGACGGGAGCGGCCTTGAACGGGGGCAGAGCTCCTCTGTGCTGTACTGGCGGCACGGACGCTGTAACTGCCGCAAAATGACTCTGCATAGAGATACTACGGACAGGCGGAACCAGTTGTTCCTCTCGAGCGGCGTCCCCTGTTCGACGCGGAAGTCGAGGCCAAGCCGGCTGGTGCGTTTGGGGACCTGTTGCAGGGTGGATTCGTGCGCAGAGACTGAGACAGCTGTCTGTCTGACTCCTCGGTCTCACGGTTGTGATGTCAGGTTGTCAGGGTGCCCGTTGTCACCAGCCGATCGAGGAGTTCTCCGGCCTGCTGTGGAGGGAGCCCGCACAAGCGGGCGAGGATGTCCAGGGCGGTGTTGTATTCGGCGTTGGGAGAGGTGTGTGCGGCCAGGACCAGAGCGGCCAGTCGCAGGGCGTGCCGTGCCGTGGGCAGGGTGAGCGGGGCGGGGTGCGGCGCCCAGTGAGCTGCTCGTCGGCGGGCGCGGCGGCCGAGCGCCCGGCCGAGGACCGCAGCGTGGAGCAGCCGCAGCTGCACGGGGGCCGACCTGGCAACCAGCGGCTCCAGCCAGCCGGCGTGGGCCAGTTCCTGTCTCAGCTCCCGGTACCCGCGCAGGCGTGTGTTGCGCAGAAGCCCCGCCGGTGGCCGGACACGACCGCCGATGTCGGCGCGCAGGGCGCAGGGCGCAGTGCAGACTCAGCAGCCAGCGGCGACGGAGGTGAACCGGGGCAGCGGCGCCGAGGCAGGTGTGTATCTCCCGCGCGTACCCGCTCGGCGGACTCCGGGACGAGCCCGCTGGCAGGAGACGGCAGGCAAGTAGAGGAATGCGGCCGGATGGTGCCGAGTGGAATGTCCGGCACCACGGCGGTATGGCTGGTCGCCCCGCGCGAGGCGGTGACACTCGGTCTGCAGGCAGAAGGCTTCGCCAGCTCATGGCGCGCGATCGTGGCAGCGCGCGGCCGTCCGCGCCTGGATTTCCCCGTATACCGACAGGCCCTGCTCTCGTGGTGGGCAGGGCCCGCGGTCGCCCGATCGACACTCCCGTTCCCGTTCGCGTTCGATGTCGATCCGGGACAGTCGGTGATTGAGTCGCCGAGGGCGGCGACGCGGCCCGCGTCCGGCGCAGAATCCGGTTGCCGGCTGGCGCCGGGATGCCCATCAGGGTGGGGACCGCGACGAGGCTGCCGTCGGACGGCGCGTGCGTGGTGTTCTTGGTGTCCAGCGGTTTGAGGGGTGGGGAGTACAGGCTGCTGTCCGGGCTGACCCTTTCATGACCATGGGACGTCTGTTCTCAGGTCGTCTGGATCCAGTGTCCGGTGAGTCCGAGGTCGAGGGGCAAGGCTCAAGATCATGTCGGCAGGGTCGGTCGTTGGCGGGACGGCTTAGGGTGACGCCTTATGGGGAGACCACCAGGACACGGCCCGGACTACGAGGTCAGACGACAGGACATCATCGACAAGGCGGCGGCCCTGTTCGCGCGGAAGGGCTACGCGGCGACCGGCATCGTTGAGCTGGGAACCGTAGTCGGACTGGCGAAAGGTGCCTTGTACTACTACATCGGCTCGAAGGAGAACCTTCTTGTCGAGATCCAGGACCGGGTCATGCGACCCTTGCTGGCCTCCGCGCGCCGGATCGCGGACGTGGAAGCCGACCCGGTCCTGAAGCTGCGGATGTTGTCGCAGACGCTGGTGGAGAACATCCTCGCCAGGCTCGATCACGTCTGGGTCTACGAGCACGACTACCGGAACCTCGACGGTGCCAACTTGGCCCGGCTGCTGGGCCAGCGCCGGGAGTTCGAGGACGTTGTGCAGGGGCTTCTCGTGCTTGCGATGGAGGATGGTTCGTTCCGCGAGCTGGACCCGAGGCTGGCCACACTCCAGTTCCTCAACATGCACAACCACACCTACCAATGGGTCAGAGTCGACGGCGAGTGGGATGCCGAGTCCCTCTCTCGTGAGTACTGCACAACCCTCTTCCGTGGCTTCGCGGCCCCGGGCCGGCAGTTCGATGAAGTCGAGGACCGGGTGCGCGAGTTCCTCGCCAAGAGGATGACAGCCCCGCCGACGCCGTTGGAGACGTCTGCGGACTGAAGCACCAGGTTTCCCTGGGACCGGTGCCGGCGGTAGCGGCGGCTGTGCCGGATGGTGGCGGAATGCGGGAGCGGGAGAAGGCGCCGTGTCGGCGTTCGTGGAACTGACGGAGGCACCCGCAGCCGCACGGCACCGGGCGTAACTGGAGAGCCTTGACGTCGACTGCGGGCTTGGAACGTGCCACCACGTTGCGGCGTTTCGGTGCAGTCCTACGTGTTCCCATCCGTGATGGTGAAGGCGAGTGGGCGGCCAGGGGTGGCGCAAGCCAGGTGAATCTTGCCGGTCAGGCCACTCGGGGAGCGTCTGGGGCCGGGCCGGCGGAGTCTTTCTTTCGTGCTACGCCTGCCTGGCGGGTTCGCATGCCGGACTAGTCGACCGCCGCCGGCTTGTCGATGTCGTGCGCCATATCCTCACGTGCCTGGACGGCACGGTGCGTCCACTCGAAGGTGCCCCCCCGTGGCTCAGTGGCGGAAGCGGGTGTTCAGGGCGTGCCATGGACCGTGCCGCTCGGGCAGATTGCGTCCACCGGAAGCTCAACCGGCGTGCGAGGAACCCCGGATGGTCCCGCCTTTCTGAGTAGCCCGACCGGGTTGAGCCGGGCTGGCTTCGCCGGGGCGGGCTCTCCTCAGAATTTCGCCGGGGCGGGCTCTCCTCAGAATGACGACATCTCTGCCAGCACCTTGCCGTCGGTGCCGTATGTTCGGAAGACGGGACGGTTGGCCTGTTCCGTGCTCTTCTGCGTCTGCGAGATCGCCCCGGGGGGCCCGACCGCGTAGGTGCTCACATAGGCCGGCCGGCCGGCGAGCCGCACGATGGGGAGTTCGGTGGTCCGGCCCTTGAGCGTCATGGTGATCCTGGCGGCAGGGGTCTTACCGGTATAGGCCAGGATGTACACGGTGCCGTGGGCGAGCGGGTGCACGTTCATGGTCATCGGTACTGCGCCCGGCTGGTTGACGTCGAGGTAGCCCACGCAGATGGGCTTGTCGTGACCGGGGGTCGCGTCGCAGAACTCCCTGGGCTTCAGCAGGTACCAGACGCCGAGTCCGGCCTGGACCTTCTCCCCGGGGCTCACGATCCGCACTTCCGTCCGGGGGCTCGGCGACGCGGGCCGGGTGGGGGAGTGCGCGGGTGTGGGGTTCGTACTGGTGACGCTGTGCGAGGCCGTCGGATGGGACAGGGCGGCGATCCCGATCCCCACGGGCACCAGCAGGGCCGCGCCGAGGGTCGCCGCCGCCCAACGGCGTCGTCGTGCGATGGTGCGGCTGCGCCGCATGATCCGTTCGTGGGGGAACGACGGTGGGGCGCAGCCGTGTGCGGCGTCGTCGAGTGCCTGCCACAGTTCGGGTACCGGCGGCTGCGGTGACATGTCGGTCGTCATCGTGTGGGCCCTTTCCCCTTCAGCCTTGTGCCGCTGTCGCGGCGTAGTCGGACAGGACCGCGCAGCCGCGCAGTTTCTTCAGTGCCCGGCTCGCCTGGCTTTTCACGGTGCCGGCCGAGCAGCCGAGGATGTCCGCCGTCTCCTGCTCTCCCAGGCACTCCCAGTAGCGCAACACGACGACGGCGCGCTGGCGGGGCGGGAGGGTGGCGAGCGCGGCGAGGAGTTCGGTGCGGGTGTCGTAGCTGTCGTGGTCGGCGAATGTGCCCGGCTCGGTCAGATGCGGGGTGAGGAGCTGTACGACCCGTCGTCTACGTTGTCGCGTGGTGTTGTTGTTGATCAACGCGCGGCGGACGTAACGGTCGGGCGCTCCGAGGGTGCGTATGTGATCCCAGCGCAGGTACACCTTGGCGAGTGTGGTCTGGACGAGATCCTCCGCCTCGTGGTGGTCGCCGTAGGTCAGCAGATAGGCGAAGCGAAGCATCCACGACCAGCGGGCGGTTGCGTACGTCTCGAAGTCCCCCACGTCGGCGTCCGCCTCGGGCGGGTTCTCCTCCTGGCCCGTTCTCATCCTGTCGGCCGCCTCCCGGTCCGCTCTGTCCGCAGCCCGCCGCCCAGAGGCGGCAGGCGTACGAGGGCTGGTCATACGCACACCCCGGCTTCCCCGTTTCCTTCAGGTCGTGCTCCGCGCTCCGGTCGGTGAGCGCGAACTTCCGTGAGTAACACCCCCGGAAGGGCGCGCGGGTTGCACGTGGCTTCGAACATGTCGCCCAGGAGGCCGTCGTAGCCTTCGGCTTCCCGGCGGTCGTTGATGGTGTCGACGATGGCGATGGTGCGGTCGTCGCTCAGGACGTATGTGCCGACGTCGTAGAGGACGTGGCAGTTCGGGCAGAGGCCCAGCAGGTTCTCCGTGAGATCGCGGGGCGTACAAGGAGGCGGGTCATGCGAGCGAGCCGCGGGTGTCCGTAGCCGCAGCATCTTCGCTCTGACCGACGAGATGGACCGGGTCTACTTCGGCAATGACCGCAACTCGCGCGACCAGGTCGGCATGATCGACGACACGACCAGGGCGATCTTCTGCCGCTCGTACGCCGCCGAGCCGGACGCGCTGGTGAAGCAGCTCCGGGAGGCCGGCGCGGAGTGTTCCGTCGGCCTGTGCGCGGGTCGGATCGGCACCGTGGTGGTCAGGCCTCCTCACATGCCCGGCGGATCAGCCGGCTCCGCCTTCTCCTGGTCGGCTCTCGAGGGAATGCGCACTCCATCGCCGGTCCCGAGGTGGCCGGAGCTCTCAGGTTGCTCGTGCGGAAGTCGGTGTCGGCGACGGATACGGGCGACGATCGCGAGCCTCGTGTTCGCCCCGGGACGCATCGGTGGTGGCGGACTCGTGGACGCCGCCCCGACGTTACGGCGCTGTGGTAACGGATGGGGCTGTCGTCGCGAGACTGGTCCAGCCGACTCGGCTGTCCTGCCTGTCCCTGCGTGATCGGTACGGTGGTACCGGGACGACGAGAGGGGCGGCGCGGCCGTGGGTGAGGAAGCTGAGATCAGGACGGCGAAGGAGGCCGCCGACCACGAACTCATCTTGGCGTTCGGGCGGCTGCAGGGGGCGGCGAACCGGCTGGAGTACATCCTCGGCCGGGCGCTGGAGGTGGAGTGCGGCATCAGTCATCTGGTCTTCGAGGTGCTGCTGATCCTCGGGCGTGCGGGCGAGCCGGGGCTCTCCATGCGGGCTATCGCCCAGGAGCAGGTGCTGACCACGGGGGGCGCCACCCGGGTGGTGGATCGCATGCAGGCGGCGGGTTTCGTGACGCGTGCGGACTCTCCCGACGACCGGCGCGGAAAGCTGGTGCGGCTGACGCCGCTGGGCGAGGAGACGGTCGTACGCGCCTCCCGGGTGCACCTGGAGAACATCAAGCGGTACCTCGTGGACCCGCTGCCCGCGGCGGACCGGAAGCGGTTCGCGGAGGATCTCCGCATCCTCAGTCACACGGCCCGGGACCTGCTGCCCCGACTGCCCTGACCTGCGGACCAGTGGTCACGCTGGTGTAAGGACGTGGTCAGCCACACTCATGTGCCTCACCTCACACGAACCTTGAAATATCTGATGCGTCAGATACTGTTCTGTCAGGTGAATCGCTCGCAACCCGCGGGTGCACATCCCTGCCGAGGTCCTCGATGAAGCTCGTCTACGTCTTCGACGCCTACTGCGGCTGGTCGCACGGGTTCTCCGGAACACTGAGCGAGGTCGCAGCCCGTCACCCCGAACTGCCGGTCGAGGTCGTCTCCGGCGGCCTGTTCACCGGATCGCGTCAGATGCCCATCCGTCAGTTCGGCTACGTCCAGGGCGCGAACGCCAAGATCGCCGAGCTGACCGGCGCCGAGTTCGGCGCCGCCTACGAGCGGCTGATCGCCGACGGCTCCTTCGTGATGGACTCCGATGCCGCCGCCCGCGGAGTCGCCGCCCTGCGCCAGGCCGCCCCCGACCGCGCGGCGGAGCTGGCCGCGGCCCTGCAGGCTGCCTTCTACGTCGACGGACTCAGCCTGTCCGACGCGGCCACCTACCGGAAGGTCGCGGAGGAGGCCGGGCTGGACGCCGACGCCGTGGTCGCCGCCTTCGAGGCACCCGGCGCACAGACCGCGGCCCACGCCGACTTCCGCCGAGCGGTTCGGCTCGGCGTCACCGGGTTCCCCACTCTGCTGGCCGTCGACGGCGACTCCGTCACCCCGCTGGCCTACGGCCAAGCGACCGCAGACGAGGTCGACGCACGCTTCGCCGCCCACTGATCTTCCCCTGCCCCACTTCATCCCCTGCGTCAAGGAGCCCCCGCATGAGCACCCTGTCCTTCAAGGTCCTCGACCTCGACTTCCCGGCCGGCAGCAAGAACAAGACCGCCACCCTTGTCACCGGCGAGAACGACGCCCTGCTGGTCGACGCTGCCTTCACCCGCGCCGACGGCCACCGCCTCGCCGCCGAGATCCTCGACTCCGGCAAGAAGCTGACCACCGTCTTCGTCAGTCATGCCGACCCCGACTTCTACTTCGGCGCCGAGGTGATCGCCGACGCCTTCCCCGAGGCGAAGTTCGTCGCCACGCCGCTCGTCATCGAGCACATCCAGCACTCCTACGACGGCAAGCTGAAGGCGTGGGCCGCGCTCGGCCCGAACCTGCCCACCCGCCTGGTCGACCTCACACCGCTGACCGGCGACACCCTGACCCTGGAGGGCCATCGCTTCGAGCTCAAGGGCGGTCCGGCCGCGCTGCCCGACCGGCACTACCTGTGGCAGGCCGAGCACCGCGCCGTCCTCGGCGGCGTCCTGCTCTTCCAGCAGGAGCACGTCTGGGTCGCCGACACCCCCACCCCGGGCGACCGTGCCGCGTGGATCGACCTGCTGGGCGAAATGGCCTCGCTGCAGCCGGAGTTGGTCGTGCCGGGCCACCGTCTGCCCGGTACGGCGGCGGACGTGTCCGCCATCATCGCCACTCGCGACTACCTCCTCGCCTTCGAGGAGGAGCTCGGCAAGGCGGCCGACGGCGCCGCGCTGACCGAGGCACTGGTCAAGCGTTACCCCGACAACGGCATGCTGATCGCCGCGCAGATCGGTGCGAAGGTCGCCAAGGGTGAGATGAAGTGGGGCTGACCATGGCCGAGTTCGCGACCTCCACCGCCCCCGCGGATGTCGTACGCCGTCAGTACCTCGCCTCCGCGGCAGGTGACCTTGAGGCGCTTCGGGCCACCCTCGCTCCCGACGTGGAGTGGACGGAGATGGCCGGCTTCCCCCTCGCCGGCACGTACCGCACCCCCGACGGCGTCACCGCGGGCGTGATGGAGAAGCTCGGCCAGGACTGGGACGGCTGGACCGCTCACGACGACACCTACGTCGTCGACGGCGAGAACGTCGTCGTCCTCGCCCGCTACACCGCGACCAACAAGACGACCGGGAAGCCGATCGACGTCCGCGTCGCCCACCACTTCGTCGTACGCGCAGGACACATCGTCCGATTCGAGCAGTTCGTCGACACCGCGCTGGTCCGCGACGCCATGACCCTCTAGACGCATGTCCAGCACCCGAAGACAGGAGAGGCGCATGTCCGCTGCCGACAACAAGGCGCTCGTCATCGCGTTCTACGAGCAGGCGTTCAACGACTACCAACCGGAGCAGGCCGCCGCCGCGCATCTCGGCGAGAACTACACCCAGCACAACCCGGAGGCCCAGGACAGTCCGCAGGCATTCGTCGGCTACGTCCGCTGGCTGCGCGGTCAGTTCCCCGACCTGCGCCTGGACATCAAGCGGGCCGTAGCCGAAGGGGACTTGGTCGTCACCCACAGCAACCTGCACCTCAAGCCCGGCGACCGAGGCATGGCCGTCGCCGACTTCTGGCGGCTGGCCGACGGAAAGATCGTCGAGCACTGGGACGTCATCCAGGAAGTGCCCGAGCGGAGGGCCAACGACAACACCATGTTCTGAATTCCGCGACCGCAGCCGCGCCGGGACCGGTCCGCCTCACGGGCCGTGCGACCCGCCGTCAACCTCCGAACCACCCCGCCCTGTGTCGCCGCACATGTCGCGGCACACAGCCCACTCTTGAGGCTGCTTGAGGCGAACCACATCGTCGTCCTGGTAAACGGGCCACGGACATCTTCTGGATCTTCGGTCCGCCGCGGGCGGGGTGCACCCCTTTACCTACGGAGCCATCCGGCGCTGCTCCCGCCCGCCTTCCGCTCATTCATCAGGGCCACCGAAAACCTGGCCTTTGCCATCGGCGGTCCAGAAGGAGCGGATCGCTCGGGCCGCTCACCGCCTCTGTCCCACCTGACCAGGTCGCGGCCGCCCGCAGCCGCGCTTCGTGCCGGCTACGCGCCATGACTCTCAGGCGCCACCGCATCACTGCTTGGTCTTCTCCGCCAGAAGGGTTTCCCCCACATGACCAGTCTTCCCAGCCGACTCCGTCTGCTCGCCACCGGCGCGGCATCCACCACTGACCGGACGGCAGGAGAGGCCGAGGAGCCCCGCACGCTCGACGAGCTCTACCAGGCCGCCCTCGCGGAGGGCGGAAAGCTCGTGATCTACGCGCGGGTGACGTCTCGACGCAGGCGGACGGCCTTCGTACCGGCTTCAAGAACCGCTTTCCTGGGCTCGATCTGACGGTTGTCGTCGACTACAGCAACTACCACGACGCCCGTGTGGACAACCAATTCGCCACCGACACCCACGTGCCCGACGTCGTACAACTGCAGACCGTCCAGGACTTCGTGCGCTGGAACGAGCAGGGACGTCTACTCACGTGCAAGCCGGCCGGCTTCTCCAAGGTCTACGCCCTCTTCAAGAACACCCGCGGTTGCTGGGTCGCCGTGCAGGTGAGCGCCTTCAGCTTCAAGTACGGCCCGGCGGCGGTCCGTTGGGATGTGCCCGCCGGCCCGCTCGAACTCGTCGACGCCAAGTGGAGGGGCGGATTGCCTCCTCCTATCCGCACGACGACGCGGTCCTCTACCTCTACACGCTCTGTGTGCAGAAGTACGGCTGGGACTGGCTGGTGCGACTGGCCGTCCAGGGCGTGCAGTTCGCCCGCGGCAGTTACCCCCTCAGGGACGCCGTCGCCAACGGGCAGAAGGCGATCGGTGTCGGTGGTTCCGGTGCGGCCCTGGCCGCCGTGCCCGTCAAGTGGGTGCTCCCTGACGAGGCGACGCCGTTCATGTCCTGGGGACAGTGGGCCGCGATTCTGAAGCAGGTCAAGAACCCGACCGCGGCCGAGGTCTACCTCAACTGGCGGCAGGCCACCGGTGAGCAGCAGGTTGCCACCAACGGCTGGCCGGTCCGCACGGACGCCACCCCGGCGACGGGGTTGAAGCCCATCCGGCGGTACCGGAACGGGAACCTCGAGGGATTCCCCCGCTTCATGGCCGAGCGTGCCGCGATCGAGCGCTGGAAGCAGACGCTCGCTCTCTGCTTCGGCGAGGTCGAGGGAGACCTGTCGCCGGGCTCGCTCGGGCTGCACCAGGGAGCGTGGGGGCCTGTCAGGCCGGGTCGCTCGCTGCCAGTGCTTGCCGAAGTTCCGCAAGGCGGGGTAAGCGGCAGGGCGGACGAGGGCCGAAGTGACCAAGCTGCACGGTGTTGTGTCGAAGGGGACGGCCCTGCCGTCGTCCGCCGGGATGCTCGCGTTGATACGGGACGGGGCGTCCAACTCGATAGTGACCTCGTATCACCTTGCTGAACCGCGCGGCTCGTCGTCGGCACCACGGCCCGTTGAGGCCAGGAGTGTCGTGCGGATTGGCCGCGGGTCCGAGGCGGTTCGCACGGCACTCCTGGATACGGGCGGGTCAGCCGACGTTGACCGAGTACGAGCTGCTGCTCAGCTTGCCCCTCCCGCGGAAGACCTCGGTGCCGGCCTCGACGCTGGTCAGATACGCGTTGTTGGCCAGCAGCCTGCGCTGGACCAGGGCGTCGGCCATGGCCGTGATGTCGGTGGTCGCGGAGTTGGTGTTGGCGACCCGGACGTAGGAGTAGACGTTCCAGCTGCTGACTACCTTGCCCGCCTGGTCCTTGTTGACGATCTTCCCGACGTACAGGTCCCAGGCTGTGCCGCCCAGCGTGACCCGCTCGCGCTTTGTCCCCAACGGGCCTGCTCCGCCTTGGTGGTTGAGCCAGATCATCATCTCGTCGTGAGGTTGGTCGGCCCAGTCGGGGTTGGACTTCTGGTGGAACCAGACGTCGTAGGAGACGTTCATGACGGACGGGGTGTTCTGGGTGATGCCGAAGCTCCAGTTGGAGGTGATCTTGCGGCGGCTGTTGAGCTGGACGGGCAGCTTGGTGGTGGTGTCCTTCCAGCCCCAGTGCCAGCCGAGCACGATGCTGCCGTACGCCTTGACGCCGGTCGGGTTGCCGCCCGACCAGTCGAATGACGTCTCCCAGTTGACCTTGCCGCCCTGGTAGGAGTTGAGCCAGGTGCACTGCTTGCCGGTGGCGCCGCTGGCTCCCCAGACGTTGTTGTTCAGGTAGTACGGGGACGCCTTGACGGTGTTGAAGGCGGTGCAGTTGTCAGCGGCCTGGGCGGCTGACGGGGCGAGTAGGAGCGGGGCGGCGACGGCGGCGGCGACCGACGTGGTGAGGGCCTTGAGCGTGAACATCGTCGGTGCTCCTACTTGTAGGTGATGTCGGAGGTCTTGTAGATGCAGTTGCGTCCGTCGGGTCCGGATCCGACCTTCGCGGGTTCGCCGGAGGTGACGCCGCGGAACTTCTGGCAGACGACGATCTTGTGCGCCGGGTCGCCCTGGATCGTGATGCGGGACAGGCGCGCGGTGTCGCCGTACGGCGTGGAGTTGATGCCGACGATGTCGAGGCCGGGGGACTTCACCGTGACGTTGTCGAGGACGACATGACGCTGGTACTGCGTCTTGCAGTTGCCGCAGGAGCGGTACAGCTTGCCGAAGTTCTCGACCTTGAAGTTCCTGATGACGAACGTTCCGGGGCCGTTCTGCTGGAACACCTTGTCGGCCGCTTTGCGGGCGCCGCCGCCGTCGATCGTCATGGTCTGGTTCGCGGCGGTGCCCTTGAAGGTGGCCGCGTCCTCGCCGACGTCCTCCCACCACACGTTCTTCAGCGTGCAGGTGCCCCGGCAGTGGATGCCGTCGGCAGCCGGGGAGCCGATGATCACGTTCGAGACGGTGGCCTTGTCGGCGAGTTCCAGGATCGGCGGCTGGTTCTCGGCCTGGTCGCCGCCGCCGAGCGCGCCGGCGCCGACGAAGCGGGTGAAGTCGAAGTCCCGGTTGCCGGCGACCTTGATGGTGGCGCGTACTTGCTGGACGCGCTTGGCGGCCGGCCAGTCGGCAGCGGGCCGTACGGAGTCGGCGCCGGCAGTGGCGGGGAGTGAGGGGACGAGGGCCACGGCCGCGAGTGCGGCGAGCGGCAGCAGGGTGCGTCTTCGACTGTGCATAGTGGGATCGTTGGCAGAGATCCCGCCCCGGCGCGCGCGGTGTCGGCCGAACGTACGGCCGTGACACTCGAACGGGCGTCCCGTTCCCGCTCTGAGCCGGATACCGGGACCTGGCCGGACACTGGGAACCCGATGGCCGTCGGCCCGGTGCGTCCTACGGAAATCTCCTGGGCCGATAGCCCTTTGACTGGCTATGCGTCACCGTCATCATGCGGGACGCCGCCGAATCCGCACTTGACCAGCCGCGCCTCGTCGCCGTTGCGATGTCGGCGGCGTGCACGTGATGCCTCCAGTCCGCCCAGCCGCGTCTGCCGAAGGAAGCGGCCCTGACGGACATGCGTTCGCGATCACACGCCCAAGGGCTGGCCGCCGCCGACGACCCCGGGGTGACAGCCGTTGTCCGCGGTGTGCCGTCTGTGCTCTGACCGTTGCGGAATGGTCTTCAGCCCGCGGTGACACGGGCGTTGACCCGCCGCATCCAGTCCCGATCCGTGTGCCACATCGGGTGGTGCGGGGCCGCGTTCGAGGTCAGGACGACGCCCTGGAAGCCTGCCGCCAGACAGCGGTCGACCACGAACTCCGCGATGTCCTTCCCGACCGCGTCCTCCTCGAAACGGGCCAGGAGAGGGGTGTATCCGACAACGCTCTCACCGAGGACGGCGGGGATGCCGCGCAGGCGGGCGAACTCGGCGACGGAGTCGACCCACCCGGCCAGCGTCTCCCGCATGGCCTGCCGGTGTGCCGGATAGTTCTCGTAGAGCCACAGGTCCCAGCGGTCGGGGTCGACCCAGTCGTGCGCGTAGAACAGTTCGCGCGGGATGCCCGTGGCGGCCAGGCGCCAGGGTTCGTCCGGCTGGTGGTCGGTGAAGGGGGGTGCGTCGGGGCGCAGCATGGCGGCCAGTTCAGGGGTGGGCCAGGTGGCCGTCTCGGGCGCTGCTTCGGTGCCGTGGCCGAGTCCGACCGCTTCGTAGAGCGCGCCGAGGACGCCGTAGACGTAGAAGTGGAAGTGCGCGATCTGCGCCTGCTCGGGCAGGTCGTCGAGTTCGCCGGGCCAGGGCTCGCCCAGCGAGTAGGTCACGGGAACGGCGGGGTGGCGCGCCCGCAGCAGCTTGACGGCGCGTTCGAGGGGGCCGCGCAGCCGGGCGTAGTGGCCGGCGGTGCCGTCGGCCGGTACGAGGGAGCAGTTGTCGACCTCGTTGTGTACTTCGACATAGGCGACCTGGTCGGCCAGTCCGCGCTCGGTGAGGAAGTCGAGCAGTGTGGCGAGGGCTTCGGCCACGGTCTCGGCGCGGTCCGGGCCGGGGACGGCGGCCAGGGTGCGGTGCCAGGTGTCGGTGTCGGCGAAGCTGGGGGACTGCTGGTACTCCCACGAGGACACGATCACCTTGCAGTCGTGGCGGGCGGCGGCCTCGAACAGCTCGACGAGTCGTCGGTGGCCGTCCAGCGGGTAGCCGCCGCGCACGTTGTACCAGCGGGTGCGCTGTCCGAACTGCTCGCCCAGACCGCGGACTTGGATGGACTCGGGGGAGTGGACGCGTCCGGAGAACAGCAGGAAGGGCATGGCGCAGATGCGCACGGTGTTGAAGCCGCGCTCCACCGTCTCGGCGAAGGCGCGGTCTAGGTCGGCGAAGGGCTCACCGGGCCCGGCCTGCGTGTACCAGCTGAAGTCCCACAGGGTGATGGCGAGTCGGCCCGTGGTCTCGCGCGTGGGGGCTTGCTGCTGTGCGGTGGTCATGAGTTCACCTGTCGTTCGTGTGCGGTGGAACGCCGTCAGTGGCCCGGGACTGCCCGCTGGAACCGTCAGACGCCCATCCACTGGTAGCTCGCGCCGGTGGCGCAGGTCGACTGGTCCAGGGTCGCGCCATTGTCGGTGGACGCTGCGGGCGACCTCAAGGCATGTGCCGCTGTTGACGTTGGTGAAGGTGACGCGCTGGTCCGAGTCTGTCGAGGTCGAGCGCGCGGCGCGTGTGCAGACAGGGATCGGCTTGCTCGGATGAACGTCCGTGCGTGGACGTGCGCCTGCGGCGCCGTGCACGACCGCGACATCAACGCGGCACGCAACATCAAGGCGGCCGGGCCGGCCGTCCAGGCCTGCGAAGCGGGTGTAGGCATCAAGGGAGTTCTCCTGGCGGGCAGTCGGCGTTCAAGCAGGAGCCCGTGCTGCGCGAGCCGCAGGAATTCCCCTTCTTTTTCAGGAGGGGGAGGAAGTCAAGAAGGCCTCTTGGTGGGGCAGGGCGAGAACCTGGTGGACGTGTGGGGGGCGATTGACGCGAGGACGGGCAGCACGGCGTGGACGGCGATGGTCACGAGGCGCAGCCGAAGGACCGCACTGCACTTGACGACGCCTGTCACCGTCTTCACCGCCACGCCAACGGGCCGCGCGAGGCCCCGCTCGACCTGCCGTCGGCGACGCCAGAACGATCCGGGCCCGTTCAGCCGGCCGCCGATCGCGGTCATCCCGCCGCCGAATCAGCTCCGCACGCTCGTCCTTGAACTGCGGATTTCCACGGAGGACGGGACCGGATGCGACATGCCAACTGGTCCATTTACCGACCCCGGAATCTCTTCCACGTCACGTTGGATCGTCCGACCGGCCGCACATGCGCTCTCGCCTCTTGACGCTGCACCACGCACCGTTTGACACTCTCGAAACACAACATCACATTGTCGAAATGCCGCACCGTCGGCCTTTCTCTGCCCCGATCACCCGTGGAGGAAAAACCGCCGATGGCGCATCGATTTGTCATGTCTAGAGCAAGTTGGGGCGCGCCCCGGAGCGGGTCCCGGCGGCCCAGGCTCGCAGCGGTTGCCCTCGCCGCGATGTGTATGACGCTGCTGCCGGCCACCGCACACGCCACGACCCCGGCAGCCGCCGCGGGCTCCTCGGAGATCACCGACGGCCTCGCCCTCTGGTACAAACTCGACGCGGCCTCCGGCCAACTGGCTGCCGACTCCTCGGGCCACGGCCGCGACGGCACCGTGAACGGCACCGCCGGCTGGAACGCCGGCGACGGCCTCACCCTCAACGGGTCCGACACCTACGTGAAGGTGCCGGACAACATCTTGAGCGGCATGAGCGCGATCACCGTGTCGCTGGACGTGCAGATCGACTCCGCGCAGGCCAGTCCGTACTTCATCTACGGATTCGGCAACTCCAGCGGCTCCAACGGCAACGGCTATCTCTTCACCACCGGCAACACCTTCCGTACCTCCATCGCTTCCGGCAACTGGTCGACCGAGCAGACCACCGCGCCCGCCGCCTCGTACAACCTGCAGCGCACCGTGTGGAAGCACCTCTCCTACACGCAGACGGCTGGCGGCACCGGCGTGCTGTACGAGGACGGTGTGGAGGTCGCCCGCAACACCGCCGTCAGCGTCACGCCGGGTTCGATCGGCGGCGGCACCACTACCGCCAACTTCATCGGCCGCTCCCTCTACTCCGGCGACAAGTACTTCAAGGGGAGGATCAAGGACTTCCGGGTCTACGACCGGGCGCTGGACGCCTCCGAGGTCGAGCAGTTGGCCCTGCCGGTCGCCACGGACGGGGTCGCGCGGGACAAGGCCGCGCTGAGCCTCGGCGACGGCACCGGCGCCGTCGTGTCGGACCTGACGCTGCCCACCGCCGGAACGGCGGGCGGCAGTTCGATCAGCTGGTCCAGCGACGCGCCGTCCGTGGTGTCGGCGACCGGCGCCGTCACCCGCCCCGCGAGCGGTGAGCCCGATGGTCACGCGACGCTCACCGCGACGCTGAAGAAGGGCGCGGTGACCGACACCAAGTCCTTCGACATCACCGTGCTGGCGGACTTCGACGACCAGCACGCCGTGGACCGGGCCGCAGCCTCGCTGACCGTCCCGAACATCGACGACGTACGCGGGAATCTGACGCTGCCCGCGAACGGCGACTACTCGACCGAGGTCGAGTGGTCGTCCGCCGACCCGTCCGTCGTCTCCGCCGACGGGGTGGTCCACCGCCCGGCCGCGGGCGAGGGTTCGACCGCCGTCGAGCTGACCGCGACCGTCAGGCGCAACGACGCATCCGCGCCCCGCACGTTCACCGCCAAGGTGCCCGAACTCCCGGTGCCGGAAGCCAAGTCCGGCTACCTCTTGAGCTACTTCACCGGCGAGGGCACCGCCGACGGTGAGCAGGTCCACTTCGGCCTGAGCAAGGGCAACGACCCGCTGAAATGGCGGGAGATCAACAACGGCAACCCGGTGCTGACCTCGACGCTGGGCGAGAAGGGGTTGCGCGACCCGTTCATCATCCGCTCTCCCGAAGGCGACAAGTTCTACCAGATCGCCACCGACCTGCGGATCTACGGCAACGGCGACTGGGACGCCGCGCAGCGCACCGGCAGCCGGGCGATCATGGTGTGGGAGTCGACCGACCTGGTGCACTGGACCGACCAGCGGCTGGTGACGGTCTCGCCGAAGGAGGCCGGCAACACCTGGGCCCCGGAGGCCTATTACGACAAGTCCCTCGGCTCGTACGTCGTCTTCTGGGCGTCGAAAATCTACGACAACGAAGCGCACACCGGCGACACCTACAACCGCATGATGTACGCCACCACGCGTGACTTCCGCACCTTCAGTAAGCCCGAGGTGTGGATCGACCGCGGCTACTCGGTGATCGACTCCACGATGATCGAGCAGGACGGCCAGTACTACCGCTTCTCCAAGGACGAGCGGAACAACACCTCCTCGTCCCCGAACAGCAAGTTCATCTTCGAGGAGAAGGCCGACTCGATCCTCGACACCGACTACGCCTCCGTGGCCGAGGGCATCGGCAAGGGCGCGATGAGCGCCGCCGAGGGACCGCTGGTCTTCAAGTCGAACACCGAGGAGAAGTGGTATCTCTTCCTCGACGAGTTCGGGGGCCGTGGCTACATACCGTTCGAGACGACCGACCTCGACTCGGGCGTCTGGACCCCGTCCACCGACTACTCGCTGCCGTCGTCGCCACGCCACGGAACCGTGCTGCCGGTCACCGAGGCCGAGTACAACCGGGTGCTGCGCGCTTACCAGCCCGACGAGCTGGTGGAGAGCGCCGAGGATGTGACGGTCTCCACCGCCATCGGCATCGCGCCGGTGCTGCCCGCGACCGTCATCGCCAAGTACGCCGACGGCATCACCCGCCCGGTCGCTGTGACCTGGGACGACGTCCCGGCGTCGGCATACGGATCGGCCGGGACGTTCACCGTGAACGGCACCCTGCCGGACGGCGCCATACTCCACGTCCAGGCCCATGTCACGGTGTCCGAGGACGGCGGCACCGACATCCCGTCGGGACTGGTCCTGCGCTACGACTTCGACGAGACGTCCGGCAACGTCGTCCGGGATTCCAGCGGCCGCGGCAACCACGGCACCTACGTCAACACCCCGGCCTTCGGAACCGGCGTGCACGGCGGTTCGTTCGTGATGAGCGGCGGCTCCAGTTCCTCCACCACCTCGCCGTACGTCAAGATCCCCAACGGCGTGCTGAAGGACACCGACAGCGTCACCGTCTCCACCTACGCCAAGTGGGATCCGACGTCGACGGCGGTCAACCAGTGGCTCTTCGGCCTCGGCCCGGACAGCGACAAGTACCTCTTCGCGACACCGTCGAACGGCGGCGGGAGTCTCTACTCGGCTGTCACCACCGGAAGTTGGGGCGCCGAGTCGAAGCTGTCGGCGGGCTCGAAGCTCGCCGCCGGTGAGTGGAAGCACATCACCGTCACCCTCAACGGCGCCACCGGGACCGCGGTCCTCTACCTCAACGGCGTGCAGGTGGCCAAAACCACCGGGGTGACCATCAAGCCGTCGGACCTCTACGACGCCTCGAAGGGCTACAGCGGCTACATCGGCAAGTCGCTGTACGCCGCCGATCCCTACTTCGCCGGCCAGGTGGACGACTTCCGGATCTACAACCGCGCGTTGTCCGCGGCCGAGGTGCTGGAGCTGAGCGGGAACACCACCGGTATCGCCAGTGCCAGGCTGCCCGAGCTGAAGACCGACGCGATCGTCACCGACACCCAGAGCCGGATCGTGCTGCCGGTCAAGGAAGGCACCGAACTCACCGCCCTGGCACCGGAGTTCACCCTGGCCAACGGTGCGACCAGCAGCCCCGCCTCCGGCACGGTCCGGAACTTCACCAAGCCGGTCAGGTACACCGTCACCGGCTCGGACGGCGCGACCCGCGTCTGGACCGTGCAAGCGATTGAAATGAAGAGCCCGGTGCTGCCCGGTCTCAACGCCGACCCGGACATCGTGGTCTTCGGCGACACCTTCTACATCTATCCGACCACCGACGGGTTCCCCGGCTGGAGCGGCACCCAGTTCAAGGCGTACTCCTCCACCGACCTGGTGCACTGGACGGACCACGGCGTCATCCTCGACCTGGGTCCGGACGTCTCCTGGGCCGACAGCCGGGCCTGGGCACCGACGATCACCGAGAAGAACGGCAAGTACTACTTCTACTTCTGCGCTGACGCCAACATCGGCGTCGCCGTCTCGGACTCCCCGACCGGCCCGTTCAAGGACGCGCTCGGCAAACCCCTCCTCGCGGCGGGCACGTTCAGCGGCCAGATGATCGACCCGGCGGTCTTCACCGACGACGACGGGACGTCCTACCTCTACTTCGGCAACGGCGGCGCGTACGTCGTCCCGCTGAACGACGACATGATCTCCCTGGACACTTCCAAGGTCGCCACGATCACTCCCGACGGTTTCCGGGAGGGCGCGTTCACCATCAAGCGGCATGGTGTCTACTACTTCATGTGGTCGGAGAACGACACCGGTGACGAAAACTACCAGGTCGCGTACGCCACCGGCAGCTCGCCGATGGGCCCCTGGACCAAGCGCGGCGTGATCCTTTCCAAGGACCTGGCGCTCGGCATCAGAGGCACCGGGCACCACTCGGTGGTCCGGGTCCCCGGCACCGACGACTGGTACATCGCCTACCACCGGTTCGCCATCCCGGGCGGCGACGGCACCCACCGCGAAACCACCATCGACAAGCTGGAGTTCGACGCCGACGGCCTGATCAAGACGGTGGTCGCCACCCTCACCAGCATCAGGCCGGTGACCGTCGCGCATGCCGGTCCCGGCGCCACTGGAGCGGAGGGCAGCGCCATCGCCCTCACCGGCGCCCTCTCCGGCGCTGACGCCACCCCGAAGTGGAGTGTTGCATCCGGCGCCCCGTGCACCATCGTCCGTGCCAGGACCCTCACCCCCGCCATCACCTGCACCGACAACGGCACCTACGAGGTCACCCTCACCGGCGGCCGCAGCAGCGACACCCTCACCGTCACCGTCACCAACGCGGTCCCAGTCATTGGCGACGCCACCGGACCCGCCAAGCCGGTATCGGTGGGCGCGAAGATCACCCTCACCACTCATTACACCGACCCGGGCAGCAGCGACACGCTCACCTGCTCGGTCGACTGGGCCGACGGCACAGCCCCGACGTCCTGCCGCGCGGGCCACACCTACCGCAAGGCCGGCATCTACCACCCGACCGTCACTGTCACCGACGACGACGGGGCCGCCACCTCCAGGACCCTCACCGACCTGGTCGTCTACGACCGCGCGGCCGGCAGGGCCGTGGGTAGCGGCACCTTCGCCTCGCCGGCCGGCGCCTACCCCGCGTCCCCTCGGCTGACCGGAAAGGCGGCCTTCTCCTTCTCCCTCGCCTATGGCAGGAACGCCACCACCCCCACCGGCAGGGTCGCCTTCGACTTCAAGGCGGCGGGCCTCAAGTTCCGCTCCACGTCGTCCGATTGGCTGGTGGTCACCGGCTCCCGCGCCCGCTACCAGGGCTCTGGCACCCTCAACGGCGTCAAGGGCTACGGCGTCAGCATCACCGCCACCGACCACCCGGACACCTTCCTCATCAACGTGTGGAGGAAGTCCACCGGCGCCACCGTCTACGCCGGCCCCACCGCGGCCCGCGCCTGCGGCATCACCATCGGCCACCACCCGGCGGCGCACTGACCGCCCCGGCCCCAGCCGCCGGACGGCCCTGCAGCCCAGGTCCGTCCGGCGCACGTGCGCTGTCGACCACTGAACTCGACCCCGTGCTGTCGGAGCTGACATGCGTCAGATGCGGGCCCCCGACCTGCTGCACCGGATGTCCGCGTGTGTCCCGGACGGTGGTCAGAGGGGGTGAGGCTCCGCAGTGGGGGACCACCACGGAGAGGATGGCGAAGCCGTCGTCTCGGTGGGCTTAGAGCAGGCCGGCCCGCCGCTCGGTGTCGACCGCCCCCACCGCAGCACGGACAGCCGATCTTCAGGGCCTGTCCGGCGCCTTGCCGGCCAGGTAGACGGTGTTGGTCGAAGTACCGCCCTGCAGCGGGTTGTCGAAAGCGACGACATGGGCCGCTGTGTGTGCGAAGACCTCGGAGAGCGCGGAGGTGAACTGCGGGTCGGGCGGGTCGTTCGACCACAAGGCGAACACCCCGCCGGGGTGGAGGTGACCGGCGAGGGCGCGGAGCCCGGCGGGCTGGTAGAGCGCCGCGTGGCGTGGGTGGAGCACATGGCGCGGCGAGTGGTCGACGTCCAGCAGGATGGCGTGGAAGCGGCGGCCCGGCTCCGTCGGGTCGAGACCGCACGGATCGGCGGCCAGTGCGAAGAAGTCTCCGTGCAGCAGTCGGCAGCGGGCGTCCGAGGTCAACCGGGCTCCGAGGGGCACCAAGCCCCGCTGATGCCAGTCGATGACTTCGGCGAGCGCATCGATCACCGCCAGTGTCCGCACCCGTGGATCATCCAGGACGGCCTGGGCGGTGTAGCCGAGTCCGAGCCCGCCTACGGCTACGTCCAGTTCGGTGTCCGGCAGTATGGCCAGGGCCAGTTCCGTGAGCGCGATCTCGCCTGTGGTGAAGAGGCTGGACATCAGGAACTCGTCGCCGAGCTTTACCTCGTACACGTCATCCCCCGAGACCGGGTGGCGGCGCCGACGCAGACTGATCTCGCCGATGGGCGTCGGTCGCCAGTCGATCTCCTCGAAGCGCAGGCCCATCCGTTCACCTTTCTGACGTGCGTGGAGGCACGGTGTTGTCGCGCATCGAAACATACTCCGCCCCGGCGTGGGAGCTGGGCGCTGGTGAGGTGACGGCCCGGTCGCGCGCCGCGACCGGCGACGTGCGATTGGAAGTGGGTATCGCGCCGGTCGACGATGCGGCTACACACGGCGGAGGACCACATCGTGTCGACGGGCGTCAGCGGGCGGTGGACGCTGCCACGGGCGAGGAACGCCGGCGTCTGTAGACCGGTGGGGAGGTGTATTCGACGGCCGTGGTGGCGGACGGGACCATGTAAGCCGGCAGCCTGGACAATTTCCCTGTACGCGATTCACACCTGACGCCCGTGCGCACTCGTGAACTCCCCTTCTGCGAAAGCCCGGTCGAGGGCGGTCAGCTCACCTTCTGCTGCACGTACGGCGTGAGTCGGACCGGTCCTACCAGGCCGTAGGCCTGTCTCGCGGATGTGCCGAACACCGTGGGGTTGCTGATCCGCAGCCGGTTGAACAACGGGGTGGCCACCTCGACCTCGATGACGTTGGCGCCCTGGCGCAGATGTCCGCCGAGGTCCACCACGGGGTTGAGCCGGTCGACGGGGCCGAGTTGTGTTCCGTTGACGGTGACCCGGCAGGTGTCGCCGACGCTGCCGAGGCGGAGCAGCGCCCCCGTGTCGGAGGTCCAGGTGGTCGGCAGGGTGACCGTTGTCCGGTAGCGGCCGATGCCGCCCACGTCGGCCAGTTCGGGGATCTGCGACCACGGCAGCAGGGCATCGAGGACGAGGCTGTGCGTGACGATCGTGGTGGTGGTCGCGGTGGCACCGGGCTGCCAGTCGTCGACCGAGAGCGTCCACCGGTCGAGGGCGACGGATGCCGGCACCTCGGGGATCTCCGTGGCGACCTTGCGGCCCGTCGACAGGGTGGTGGTGCGGATACCGGCCGTGAAGGCTCGTACGGCCAGTGATCCGTCGGTGAAGAGCGCGGTGTCCGCGTCGGTCGTGACCGCGTGCGGACGGCTCCCGGTGCGGTCCCCGAACAGTCCCGGGGCCCCCAGCGCTACGACGAGGGTCTCGCCCGGCTGGAGCGTCGCCCGGAAGGTGAACGCGTCGCCGTCCTGGGTGTACTGGGCGAGCCGGGTGACCCGCCCGCTCCAAGGATCCAGCAGGTAGGGGACCGCGCCGGACCCCTTGCGGTGGGTGGCGCGCAGCGTGACGTCGTGGTCGATGAGGGCGACGGCGGGCTTGACGGTCTCGGCGTGCTTGCCGTTGCAGAGGTAGTAGAAGTCGGCGTCGTCGGTGACCCGGTGGGCGTTGAGCAGGGTCGACGACACGGAGTAGACGGCGTCGGAGGTCACGCCGAGTTCCGCGAACGCCGCGCCGACCAGGGTCTTGTCGGTGATCTGGCGGACGTTCGGCAGAGCGAGCAACTGGGCGGTCAGAGAACGCAGTTCGGCCTGCTCCCCGGCGTCGGGGAGGCCCGGGGTGAGTGCCTGGTCGAAGGCGCCGAGGAGTACGGTGGGCAGGCCCGCACGCGCGAACTTCAGGAGTCTGCGGGCGTCGGCTACGGCCAGCGTGGGGGTGGAGCCGTAGAAGAAGTCGCCTTCGAGGAACAGGGCCTTGTAGGCGGGCCCGTCGGGTGCGAGGCGCCCGCCGGAGACCTTGGCGGTGGGCAGGTCGAGCAGCGGTCCGCTCAGGAACTGGTGGGTCCAGCCGAGCGGGACGCCTGTCGAGGTCAGCCAGGACGCGCCGATGCCGGTGGCCGTGTAGCCGGTCTGCCGGAAGACGGCGATGTCCGCGCGGGCGGTGCCCGACTGGAGCACCTCGTGGACGCGGCCGAGGTAGGCGGCGATGTCGGGGACATGGCGCCAGGTCGGCTGCCTCGGCCCCCACGACTCGCCGTATCCCGGGGCCCCGCTGTAGGGACTGAACGCGGCGAAGCCGGGCCAGCTGACGCCCGGTGCGGTGGCGTAGGAGAAGCCGTGGATCACGGTCTGGTTGACGCCCGCCGCGTACGCGCCGCCCATGGTGCGCAGGAACTTGTCCCAGGTGGTGTTGTAGGCGCCGCCCGCGTACGCGCCCGCCTCGCAGGACAGGATGCGATGGCCGGCCATGTCCCGTCCGCCGGCCAGGCAGCGGTAGTCGTCGAGGTTCTTGAAGCCGAGCGACTCGCCCTCGGGGACGTCGAGTACGGCCGCCGAGGCGATGGCGTCGGTCTGGAGGCCGTACGGCTGGGAGCGGAGTTTCATGCCGTGTCCGTGTGCCCAGGTCTTGAGCGCCCCGAGGTGGTGCTGGTTGAACAGGCCGGAGACGGTTTCCCAGAAGTCGTGCCGGATCTCCTGGGTGAGCCGTGCCTCGAAGGCGAAGATCTGGTTGCCGTTGTCGAGGACGACGGCCGGCAGATACGGCAGCAGGTCGCGTCCGGTGTGTTCGCGGAAGGCCGCTGGCAGGCCGGGCGTCCACTGCATCCCCTTGGTCTCCAGCTCGACGGAGTCCTCGAAGAAGGTGCCGCCCGCCGATCTGAGGAGTTGACGGAGCGTGGAATCCAGGATGGTGGAGTCCCAGTAGCGGGTGACGGCCGCGGTCCCCGCCGCGCTGAAGTGGTCGACGACATACGCGGCGGGGGAGGAGTGCGGCCCTGCTTCGGGTTGCTGGCCCGAACCCCGTTGCCAGTACGAGAGGATCACCCAGGTCGCCGAGTCCGGTGGAGTCCAGCTGAGATCGCCGCCCGACACCTGGCCGGTCAGGTCGGTGACGCTCTCGGCGTCCAGGCCGGTCGCCTTGCCGCTGGAGTAGGCGGTGTTGACGCGGGCGGCCTGCACGGCGACGAGCTTCTGCTGTGTGACACCGGAGGCGGGCGCGTAGACGGAGGCCGGCACCGGACCGTCGTAGGCTGCACCGCCGGTCAACGTGGCCTTGCCGTAGGCGAGTTCCTTCACCGCGGCGTCGTCGTCGGGGGTCACTCCGGGCACGGCGACGGGCCAACTCGGGCCGAGGGTGAGGTCGATGGTCAGTCCGCGCCGGGCGGCCTGCCGCAGCGCGGCCGTCACGCCGTCGCGCCAGGCCGGGCTGCCCCATCCGTGGCGGGCGGTGTCCAGCACGGAGGTGTCGGTGATGCTGTGGTGCACGGCCGCGATCTCGGCGCCGCCGAATCCCGCGTCGGCCATCCGGTCGACCTCCCGCGCGATCTCCACCGGGTCCACCAGTCCGTCCGGCCACCACCAACGGAACCTGGGCCGGGCCGACTTGGCGGGTCGGGCGAACCAACTCCCCGTGGACGCGGCTGCGGTGGAGCGAACCGTCCCGGAGGACGCGGCGGCGCTCGCCGTCGGACCGAGTGTCGCCAGGACGCCCGTCGTCAGAGCGGCCGCCATGACGGACCGGCGCGTCGCACCGCCATGCAGGGGGTGGGTTTCGTGCATGGCTCAGCCCCAACTTGTCGCGGGTGAACGGGTTATGAATCGTTTCAGTCACTGCAAGTGCCGGAACCGTATTTCGCCCTCCGAGCTCAGGTCAAGAGAAAGGACAACGATTCAAAGCAATGAGAGGCGGGAGGAGTTGGGGAAGTGATTGGCCGCGGGACCCCGGTCCGGACCGGGCACTGGGCGGGGGCGGGCCAGTGTCCGCCGGGAGAGGCGGGAACGCCGTACCGGCGTCCTCGGCGACGGACCGGCGCTCGAGGGTGATCCTTGGTGTCCCGCCGGTGGGGAATCGGATCCCTGCTCGTGTCTTATCTGCCGTTGCGATGTCATGGGGCAGGGTCAAGAGCACATCGGCCGTTGGGTGTTGGGCAGGGTCCGTGACTCGCGCGAGCTCCTGATTGGCCGGGTCTCCGTAGCTCCGGGCTTCAGTGCGTCGGTCAGTGGCGGTTACCGCTGGAGGCGAAGGGGGTGTCGATGTCCGGGATCCGGAAGCAGATCTCCAGGGTCTTCAGCCACCGATGGTGTCGCGTTCTTCTTTCTGTCCTTAGGGCGCCGACGGCAGCCGTTGGCAGGAGGGGGCGCGACAGGCGGCCGGTAGCCGGTGGCACAGTCGACCAGTGGGGCAAGGGAGGCCGCAGCCAGCGAGAGCGCCAGGTTGCGGTGCATCATCGCCACCGCTTCCATCGCGTGACCTCGCCGGCGACCGGCTTGTCGTGAAGTTCGGCGGCAGCCGGCAACACGTTGGGGTCCGCGGATACGAAAGGGCGGTTGCGGGCGTGGGGATCGGCGGCAAGAAATACACGCCGGGCATCGTCGGGGGTTTGGTGCCGGCGTGGCATGACCTTGTCGGCAAGGGCGCTCAGGGGGGACCGTGCGAGGACCGCCAGCTGTACTCCACCCGGTATCGCGATGCCGAACAGTTCGAAGAGGCGACGGCGAAGGTCGCGGACGTCCTCCTGGCGATGGTCTTCGAGCCTGTTGAATCCGCCCAGGAACGCTGGCGCGCGATCACCGCACCCCACCTCGTCGCCCTCGTCCGCAACGGCGCCCGCTTCGAGAACGGTCACCTCGTCGAACGCCCCGAGAACACCTCCGCAGCGTGCCCCCCCTCAACTGATGGACAGACCTTGACAGTTCCTCCAGAGACCACGGGATGATCGCCCCTATGGCAGACGTGATCTTCTTCGATCTGGACGGCACCCTGGTCGATCACCGAAGCGCAGTCTGGGAAACGATCGGCCAGATCATCCAGGCTGCGCCGAACGCGACGGCTTCACCAGAGGAGCTGGCGGCGTTGTGGTGGACGTTGGAGGCGCGCCACATGCGGGAATACCTGGCCGGTCAGTGTTCCTTCGCCGAGCACCACCGACGCAGACTCCGTTCCTTCCTGCCGATGCTCGGCGAACCGGTTCCGGAAAGTCCCGGCCTTCTGGACACCTGGATCACCGAGCGCTACCTCACCGTGTTCGAGGAGTCCTGGCGGTGTTATCCCGATGTCCAGCCATGCCTGGAGACCCTGAAACAGCTTCCCCACGGACCGCGTCTCGCCGTTCTCACCAACGGCGATCCTGAACAGCAGCGCGCTAAACTCGCCCGCTTCGGCCTCCTCGAATACTTCGAAGCCGTCCTGACCCCGACCGACCTCGGTGCGGCCAAGCCCGCCGCCTACGCCACCGCCTGTCGGCGGATGCGGACGGACCCCGCACGGGCGGTCAACGTGGGCGACATGCTGGAAAGTGACGTGAACGCAGCTGCACTCGCTGGACTCACCGGCATCTGGCTGGACCGAGGCATCGACTTCGTCACCGGTGGACCATCGCCGACAGCGGACGAGACGATCCCCCGCGTCGAACGGCTCACCGACCTCCCCGACCACCTATCACCCGCGAACGCCTGACCAGCTCTCACGGCCTTCACAACTGAGCATCCGGACGGCACCGACCACGCCAGGCACAAGGACTGGAGACTCCTGGATGCAGTGCCGAACGGGGGCCCACAGTACGAAGAACGACTCACAGGAAAGAGGGAACCGGTGAGCAACACCGTTATCAACGCCGAGCCGGTCGACACGGCTGACGGCCGGGAGCTGCTGGGGGAGTATCAGCAGGAGCTCTTCCAACGCTGGAGCGGTCCGCTGCTGCACGATCAAACCGAGGCGCCGGCGGCCAACACGGGGCTGGTCCCACCCGGCGGGCTGTTTCTTCTGGCGAGGGTCAACGGTATCCCGGCCGGCTGTGTTGGCATCCGGGCGCTGTCCCCAGACGTCGGCGAGATCAAGCGCATGTTCGTGCGCCCTGCGTTCCGCGGCCAAGGGATCGGCCGGAGCCTGCTGACTGCCGTCGAAACCGAGGCCCACACGCTCGGCCACACCCGGCTACGGCTGGACACCATGGAGGAACTCATCGAGGCTCGGGGCCTCTACGCCGCCTCCGGCTACATCGAGATCGCCCCGTACACGACCAACCCCTACATCAGACACTGGTTCGAGAAAACCCTCTAAGAGGTCATTTTCACCTTGAGTGCGGCGTTCTGGGTTGGTTTGTCCTGCCTCTCAGTGTGTTGCTGGTGAGTCTGTGGAGGCTGTTCTTCCTGACGAGGCTGGCGGCGTGGCGGATGGGGTGGAGGTCTGTTTATGCCTGTCTCATTCCACGGCGCCCGGGTCTGTCCCGTGCTTCGACGCGGCAGGATGCACGCCTGGGCGCACGCCCCCGAGTGGCGGTATGCCCAGGTCATGACGGACCGCCGTGCGTATCCGAGTGACCTGTCCGATGCCCGCTGGGAGTTGATCGAGCCGGTGCTCTCCGCCTGGCGCTTCGAGCGCCGCGGCCGGGCCCTGGACTTCGGCCGGCCGCCACGGCATGACCTGCGCGAGATCATGAACGCGATCCTGTACGTGGACCGCACCGGCTGCCAGTGGGCCTACCTCCCGCACGACTTCCCGCCCTGGCAGTCGGTCTACGGCTACTTCGCCAAGTGGCAGAAGGACGGTGTCTTCGCCCAGCTCAACGGTCTGCTGCGGGAGTTGGTACGACAGCAGGAAGGCCGCAGTGCCGCCCCGTCCGCCGGCGTGATCGACGCGCAGAGCGTCAAGACCTCCACGAGTGTCCCCGCGAAAAGTCAGGGCATCGACGCGGGCAAGAAGATCGTAGGCCGCAAGCGCAGCATCATCACCGACACCCTCGGCCTGCTGCTGGCAGTCCTGGTCACGGCAGCGGGCGTCCAGGACTCCACAGCCGGACGCACCCTCCTGGAACAGGCCGCCGCCGACCATCCCGGCCTGCGCAAGGTCTGGGTCGACGGCG
The DNA here is from genome assembly GCF_033335955.1 of Streptomyces sp. N50. Taxonomy (GTDB): domain Bacteria; phylum Actinomycetota; class Actinomycetes; order Streptomycetales; family Streptomycetaceae; genus Streptomyces. Next base: position 239,580 of record NZ_CP137550.1, on the reverse strand, counting down.
GCTACCGCAAGCACTTCGTCGAGCACGCCGCCACCCTCGGCATCGACCTCGAAATCGTCCAACGCGCCCCCGGGACCAGGGGATTCACCCCGATCCCGAAACGCTGGACCGTCGAGCGGACCTACGGCTGGCTAATGCTGCACCGCCGCCTGGCCCGTGACTACGAAACCCACCCGCACCGCTCCGAAGCCATGATCCACGTCGCCATGACCGACCTGATGGCCCGCCGCCTCACTGCAGAGAACACCATCTCCTGGCGAGACCCGACATCAGTACACCAAAGCCGCATCCATGGATGAAACAGCAGAATGAAACGACCTCTGAGTAGACGCCCGTTGCGCCGGATCTGCTGCTACGGCAAACAACACGAGCCGCATCCCCTCAGCAGCAGGAGGACTGATTCACAGGAATTGACAATTACTCTGCGCGACGGGTCTCTGAACTTCCGGATGAAGAATGGACAGTCGCGTCGTTCAAGACCGTCGGGTGCTTGGCGGGGCAGCACTCGCCGCCGGGACCACTGTTGTGTCCTCCTTCGTACAGCGGACGCTTTGAGGCCTGCTGTTTCTCGCGGCTGTCGGTGATGGCTGTCGTGGAGTCAGAGGTCGAGGACCGCGCGGAGCGAGTTGTCGACGAGTTCTTGTTGCTCGGGGCCGATGTTCCCGTGCGGTGTGCCGGTTTCGAAGCGGAGTGTGGAGAGCCGCAGGAGATTGACGGCGACGGCGGAGGCATCGACGGGGGTGGTCAGGCGAACGCTCATCGCCGTGTCGGGGTGCTGTGCCGGGGCATGCAGGACCAGGACGACGACAGCGCCGTAAGCCTCGGCGAGTCCGTCGAGGCTGACGACGAGAACGGTGCGGGTGTCTTTGCCGGTGTCGATGTCCCAGACGTTGCCCTTGCGCGCGGCATCGAGGGTCATCTGTGGGAAGAGTGCCATCACCTACAGCCGTGATCGGTTCGCGGTGGACGACGCGCTGCGGTACTGGGCCGGGTCAGGGCGCGGAGTGGCGCTATTCGCCCTGTTTGATATGCGTGTGCGGCGCACCTCGCAACCGGCACACCGCCCATGGGCACAAGAAGCGTCGGGACGGCGTCGAGGGCCTGATTTCTCCGAGCCTGCCCGGGTTGGTCGTAGTCGAGTTCCAGTACGCGCAACCTGTCGCCGCGTTCAGCGGAGACGTCCCCCAAGATCGGCTTGATGTCCTTGCCGGACCCACACCGGTCGGCGTAACGGAGCAGCCCTGTTCCGCGGTTGCGGGCCAGGTGGGCTCGACAGCGTCCCTTCGCTGCCCGGGGCGGCCAGCGGGATCACAGTGCAGATCTCTGAGCCGGACTTGAATGGACCCCTTCGACGCACAGTGCGCCAAGGGGTTGTGGCAGGAATGCGCCGACGTCCGCGCGGCGTCGTGCTGTTGGGCGGATCCGCGATGGCGGGGCGTCGGGCGCGGGCGGCCACAGGTCGCCCGGGCTGCTGCCTGGCGTTCTCGGCTTGCGATCTCCTCGGACGAGGACCGCGGCTGTGACGTCGCGGACTGACCCGGTGCGTGGACGGCTGGCCCGGGTGCCGCCGCAACTTCCCCGCCCACCCAGGTCACGGCCGGCCAGCCGTGTTCCCGGCCCGCCGGGCCAACTCGGCCGGATCAAGCCGGTGCGGGGTCACAACCCTGCGCGACCTGCACGTGTCTGACCTGTCAGGAGCAAGACACTCCTAAGACCATAAGGGGGAAATATGATATTCAATCATTCTCTTCTCGCCGGTACCGCGTTGGCGGCCCTGGCAGTCGGCGCGACGACCGTTCTGGCCGGCCCCGCCTCCGCAGCACCGAACACCACCGCGCAGAAGGTCTGCGGAAGCAGCTACAAGACCGTCAACTCCGCGCCCGTCGGCACGCAGGGCACCGTCTACCTGACCTACAACGCCTCCAACGGCAAGAACTGCGTCGCGACCATCCGCACCAACCCCGGCGTCGCGCGCGACATGGGCGCGTGGATCTACGTGTCCGACACCGACGAGTACGCCCAGGACGAGGGCGCGTACACCTCGTACGCCGGACCGACCTATGTCCAGGGCAGGGCCCACTGCGTCGACTGGGGCGGCCACATCGACAACGTGTACGTCTACGTGACGGGCTCCAACTGCGCCGCGCTGAAGGAGCACCGGGTCACCACGGTCCGCTGACCCCCGGAGCACTGCCGCGATCCGGCCCATTCCCGTCGTCCGGGGGTGGGCCGGATCCCGTCACAGGCCCTGATGCCCGCCGTCCCCGCGCCGGCGAGGGCGGCCCCTGGCCGGAAGCGACGGAACCGTGCCTGTGACGCGGGTCTTGCGCGCCCGCCGTTCCGCTTCCGCGGCTTTGTCCGCGACCTGCGCGACGCTCGACCCGCGCGCTGGAGCCGGACCGCTGCCCAGGCCACATTCTCCACACTCCACATCACGGGCCGTCCTCCTGTGCCCACTCCAGACCGAGCGCGGCCAGCCGAGCACGTCCGCGACGCGCTCGTGCACGCCTTCACCGGACTATCGGCCGAGTTGACACGCTCGCAGGCCTGGGATCAGGGCGGTGAAATGGGACGGCGCGACGGGTTCACGCGCGCCACCGACATCCCGATCTGCTTCTGCGAGCCGGCCAGCCCCTGGCAGCGCGGCTCGAACGAAAACGCCAACGGCCCTGCTGCGGCAGTACTTCCCAAGGGCACCGACCTGTCGATCTACAGTGCCGAAGATCTCGTCTGCGTCGCCGCTGAACTCAACGACCGCCCCCGCAGGATCCTCGGCTGACAGACACCCGCCGAGCTCCTCAGCAAGGCCGTCGCAACACTGGAATGATCACGTGTTGCGACGCTCACTGGAATTCGCCCACCTACGCCGCCGCGTTGTAGGCGGCACGTGACCGGATTTCGCCGCCGGTCCGGCGCTGCGGGGCGCCCTCGGCGAACACCGCCAGACGCAGTACGAGGTAGCGGCCGATTCCGACGAGCGCGGTTGCCGACAGGTACACCGTCTGCTGCAGGACGAGTCCGGCGCCGGGGCGGAGCACGGTCAGCGCGCCGACCGCGGCGGACGTGACCAGCCAGCCGGCAGCGATGGTGGCCGCGCTCTTCAGGTGCCCGGCAAGGCCGGGCCGTCCGTGGCCGAACGAGACGCGGGCGTGCAACTCGGTGGCGACCACGGCGGAGGCGACGGTGGTCAGGGCGTTCGCCGCCATCCACGGGATCCACTGCGAAAGCAGGACCAGGGCCGCGGAGGCCGCCAGAGTGACCGCGCTGCCCAGCCCGGCGAAGCGTCCGAAGGCCGCCGCGTGCAGACGGACAAGTCGCAGGCCGTTCATGGTGATCCCCTCCCGGGCCGCCGCCCCTGGCGGGGCCGTCGTCGTCATGCCGCAGAGCGTGACCGACCCTCCATTCAGCGCGGTCTCAGTGCGGTCTCAGGGGGACCGGCGGTGGTGAAACCGATGTGGCGGTACGTCGCCCCCTCGGCTGCGAACGCCTGCTCAACGGGCTGGAGTTGGGCAGGGACCGCGAGCCGGCCGTGCCACTGGCTGAAACGCGGTCACCGTCAAAACCGCCCCGCTCCGCACCGACGTCGGCAGAGCCAGAGGACGCCGTAGGCCAGGTACGGAGCGGTCGTAGTCGAGGCCACGCGGTGAAGAAACGTCATGTCCCGGCCCGCCAACGAGTGGTTCACGGGCAGTGCCGTCAGGGAGGGGGACCCCTTGACGAGTCCTTCGGGCGGCGGCGCGGCAGGGCGGGCGAACGCGGTGGGGGCGGGTCCGCAGAGGACGCACAGGTGCAGCGGCAGTCGGTCGCGGGGAGTTGCCGCTACCGGTATCTGAAGGGGGAGCCGTCGGAGGATCCGACATGCACTCCGGGCACGGTCCCCCCGGCGGTCACGCAGGCGAATCTGAAGTCGACGATCTGCCGTAAGAGCGGCTGCACCTCCGGCATCCGCCCCTCCATGTCCGTCACCGGCAGGGAGAAGAAGCTGAGCGCCGCCTCCTACGGCTGCACCGGGCGCATGGGCGATGCCGTCGTCAGGTCCACACGTCCGTCGGAGAGGTGCTTGCTGGGTGGTCGAGTTCTGAGAGCGGTCGGCACTGTCGGCATCGCCCTCGCCAGTGCCTGCGGCGCGCGTAGTGCCCTGGGGTCCCGGACTGCGTGGGACGCGTGATGGCGCGGCCGCAGGCCGCCAGGAATGTTGGTCTAGACCTTGACGCTCTCGGTCCTGCGCGACTACCTTCCGGCATCAACGGTTCACAATCGCATTCACTGTTCACGTATAGGAATTCCGTAGCGGCAGTCGCCTCATGGAAGGCCGTCCCCCCATGCGTTCAACAGCCCTCTCCCGGTTCGCCGGCCTGTCCGCCGTGCTCGGCGTTGTGGCGGCCGCAGCCGTCATGGCTCCCGCCTCGGCCTCCCCGGCACCCGCGCCGGAAGCAGCCACGCGGGCCACAGTCGTTCAGCCCGGCACCGCCAAAGCCGCAGCAGTTGCCGCATCGCCCGCGGTGTTCGTGCACCCGGGCGTGAACCTTGACTCCGCCCAGCTCGACTTCGTGCGGGCCAAGGTCCAGGCGGGGGCCCAGCCGTGGAAGGCCGCGTACGACAGCATGACGGCGAGCGCGTACGCCTCGCTGTCACGCAGCCCCAAACCCCGGGCGACGGTGGAGTGCGGCCCCTCCTCGAATCCCAACAACGGCTGTACCGACGAACGCGAGGACGCGATAGCCGCGTACACCGATGCGCTGGCCTGGTACATCAACCGCGACGACCGCTACGCGCAGAAGGCGATCCAGCTCATGGACGCCTGGTCCGCGACCATCCGTAACCACACCAACGACAACGCCCCACTGCAGACCGGCTGGGCGGGCTCCTCCTGGCCCAAGGCGGCCGAGATCATCAAGGCCGCGCACGGCAACTGGCCCAACGCCGGCCGCTTCGCGACGATGCTGCGCACCGTCTATCTCCCGCTGGTCGTCAACGGCTCCAACCGCACCGGCAACTGGGACCTGACGATGCTGGAGGCGGCCGTCAGCATTTCTGTGTTCCTTGACGACCACACCGGCTACGACACCGCGATCGGCCATTACCTGCAGCGCGTTCCCGCCTTCGTCTACCTCGCCTCGGACGGCGCGCTGCCCAAGACCGTGCCCAGCCAGCACCTCACCACTCGCGACCAGATCGTCGGCTTCTGGTTCGGCGCAAGCACCTTCACCACCGGCATCACCCAGGAAACCTGCCGCGACTTCACCCACACCGGCTACGGCATCTCCTCGATCTCCCACGTCCTGGAGACCGCCCGCATCCAGGGACAGGACCTCTATCCGCAGGTCGGTGAACGGCTACGGCAGGCACTGGGCTTCCAGTCGAAGTACCAACTCGGCGCGGCCGTCCCGTCCACGGTGTGCGGCGGCACTCTCAAACTCGGACTCGGCCCCGTCACCGAGGTCGGCTTCAACACGCTGAACACCCTCCACGGCGTCGCGATGGCCAACACCCAGACCCTCACCGAGCGAAACCGCCCGGCCGGCACGAACAACCTCTTCGTGGCCTGGGAAACCCTCACCAACGCCCAGAACCCCAACTGAGTCCGTGCTGCGCACCGTTGGCGATCCGCCGCGTCGGTTCCCTTGAGGGGGCCGCTGCGCCGCAGCCGACCTTTCACCCCCCAACTCCGGGTCATCCGCCCGCTCCTCAGACACGAAAGGCCCTGGCCTCCATGGACAAGGACATGGACCGACGACGCTTCCTGACCACGACGGGTGGCGTTGCGCTCGCCGCTGTGGGACTGTCCGCGCTGACCGGCATCGGAGGGCCGCGCGCAATGGCGGCCCCCGCCGCCGTGCCCTCGTCCGCTCTGCCCTCGCGCGCCGCGATCATCGCCGTACTGCGCCGAGTCGCCGACCACTGGATCGCCGCCCACGGCAACCCGGGCAACAACCAGTGGGCCAACGCGACTTTCTTCTCCGGCCTGCTGTCCCTGTACTCCCTGACCAAGGACGCCCGCTACCTCGGCTACGCCCGGTCCTGGGCCGAGCAGAACAACTACGCCCTCAACGGGGGCTCCAGCACCCGGATCGCCGACAACCAGAACGCCGGACAGGCGTATCTCGACCTCTACGCGCTGGAACCCGACCCGCACAAGATCAGCGCCATCGAAACCTCGCTGCACCGCATGACCTACACCGACCAAGTCGACAAGAACGACGACTGGTGGTGGGCCGACGCCCTCCACATGGCGATGCCGCCCTTCGCCCGCCTCGGCACCCTGCGCGGCGACGCCCGCTATTACCAGAAGCTGTACAGCCTGTACCAGCACACCAAGCACGCCGAGGGCGGCCCCGGCCTGCTGAACCCGGCAACCGGCCTGTGGTACCGCGACAAGAACTTCCTGCCCGGCCACATAGTCTCCCCCTCCGGCAAGCCCGTCGTCTGGTCGCGGGGCAACGGCTGGGTGGCCGCAGCCCATGTCAAGACCCTCAAGGCCCTGCCGCCCACCCAGTCCGACACCGCCGAGTACCGCGACACCCTCACCCGCCTGGTGACCGCCCTCCCTCCGATCCAGCGCCCCGACGGATTCTGGAACGTCAACCTTGCCGACCCCACCCACTTCCCCGGCCCCGAGAGCAGCGGCACGTCCTTCTTCGTCTGTGCCATCGCCTACGCCGTCGCCACCGCCCTCGTCGACCGGGCCACCTATCTGCCGGTCGCAGCCCGGGCCTGGAACGGCCTGGTCACCACCGCCGTCCACCCTGACGGCGTCCTCGGCTACGTCCAGGGAGTGGGTGACCGCCCCGACTCCAGCCAGCCCGTCACCTACGACACCACTGCGGACTTCGGGGTCGGCGCCTTCCTCCACGCGGGAGTGGAACTGGCGGCCCTCGCATCCTGAAGAGCATCGGCGCGCCGCGCCCCGAGCGGGTCGTCTCCTCGGAGAAGGCACTGTCGCTGCTCGGGTTCGCGGCGGAGGACCGGGCCGCGTTCCCCAACTCGCCGTCCACCAAGCGGATCCCGACCGGGGTGCTCGCTCCGGAGGAGGTCGACCGGGTCCGCTCCGCATACAACCTGTTGCCGTTGCCGTTGCCGTTGCCGTAGAGGGGAGGGACGTTCCGTTCCTGCGATCGGGGCGCCGCGGCCGGTGCGGCAAGAGCAGGTGGCGCGCCGGTTCTGGATCAAGAGGAGCTGTCCGCGCTGCCAGGCCGTGGCGGGCAAGAAGTGTGTCGTCGACGCCAACACCGGTACCGGCACCGTGTCGAAGATTCCCCACTACGAGCGGATCGAGCCCGTCCTCGCGGAACGCAGGACCGAGGCGGAATGCCGACAGCAGACACCGGGGCCGTACGACATCGCCTGCCCGGACTGCGGAAGGCCGCCGGATGAACGCTGCGCCTCACCCGGTGGCGGCGTGCATCGCTCGCGTGTCGAGCGCGCGCGGGAGGCCGGCCGGTAGGTAGGTCCGACGCGCCCAGACACCCCGTCAGGGCACGGTCTGCTGCCCGATGGGTTGAGCCAACTCCTAGATCAGCAACCCCTGTTACTGGTGGTTGTCTCTGCGTCGCGTTGTCGGGCGTCGACTTGGCCCGGGTCGCGTTGGAGACGGCGAGGAAGAACCGCGGCAACACCCGTACGGCGAAGGCGAAGCCGCGCACGATGTCGGTGGTCCGGCGCGAACGGCGCGAGCCGATGGGCCTCGGGGCGGCGAGCGGCGCACTGGTTGCAGAACGGACCTGGGAGCTCCCGGCCGCCGGTGCCACGCTGCGCCAGCGGTGGGAGGTCGTCCTCGCGCCCGGCTCCGTGCCCACATCTCCTGGGCGACGTCGTCCTCCAGGTCCCGGAAGCGCCCAAGGGGCGGCGAAGAAAAGGGAGTTGGTTGGCGGACCTGGACATCACGGAGGCGGTCGAACGGCAGATTCGTGCGGTGCGGGAAGGTCCCTCCGAGTTCGGACTTCAGCGGTAGGGCGGTGGCCTCGGAGAGGCGTCGGTGGTTCTCCCCGATAAATGAGGGCGTAGATGGTGAACTGCTGGTGCTGCGTGGATTATTGACGGGGCGCCAGGGATAATCGGGCGATGGATTCATGCAGGTCAGCGCCTATCAGTCCTCTTCTTCTTTATGTGTCCTTTAGTCAAAGATCGTTGTTTGTTTAAGTAAGTGATCTTTACGATCCTCCGGCATGGAGATGCCTCCCATCGGGGAGTGAATTCCATGAAACATAGGGGGGTTCACATATGTTGCAAGCGAGACGCACAAGACGCAGACGTCTGTCCCTGGCAGTCGTCTTCTTCACGGTCCTTGCCGGCTTCGGCCTGACCAGCATCGCCCAGGCAGGTGCCACCACTACGAGCGGGAACTTCTCCGCTATCTCACCCTCTGCCAAAATCGTCGACACGCGCTCGGCGCTCGGCGTCGGCAGCGCGCTCGGTGCGGCTTCGACCGCCGCCTTCCAGGTACTGGGGCAGGGTGGCATCCCCAGTTCCGGTGTGTCGGCCGTGTCGCTGGACATCACCGCCGCCAACGCCACCTCGTCCGGCAGTTACCTGGAACTGTGGCCCGACGGCACCACGAGGCCGAACCCGGCGTCCGTCATCAACTTCTCCAGCAGCGCGGACGCAAGCAACTCGGCCATCGTGGCAGTCGGTTCGGACGGGAAGATCGACGCCTACAACTCCAGCGGCACCGTCGACCTCATCGTGAGCGTCAACGGCTATTTCACATCCGACGGCGGCACCGCCTCCCCGGGCGGGTACGTTCCGGTCACGCAGTCACGACTCGTCGACACCCGTGACGGCACCGGCGCCACGCAGGCGAAGATCGCACCCGGTGGCACGCTGAACGTCCAGATCGACGGCAAGGACGGCATCACCGACGAGGGGTCGGTCTACGCCAACATCACCGTCCCCTCTCCCGGCAGTGCCGGGACCCTGTACGCGTACGCCACCGGGGGATCGGCCGGGCAGCCGGTCGTCGACTACAAGAGCGTCACCACGTCGCAGGGCGCGGTGATCCCCGTAGGCGCAAACGGCCAGATCACCCTGAAGAACGGGTCGTCCACCCAGTCGGTCGACGTGGTCCTCGACGTCTACGGCTACTTCACCCAGGCGACTTCCGGTGACGGGGTCTTCACCGCCGCCCAGGACCGCCTGCTCGACACCCGCACCACCACCGCCATCCCGGCCGACAGCAGCGTCAGCGTGACCGTGGCGGGCAACGACGGTATCCCCACCTCCTTCGGCGCGGCCGTACTCAACCTGACCACGACCGGACAGCAGAACTCCGGCTATCTTCGCGTGTGGCCGACCGGGCAGCCGATGCCGTCGACGACGTCGGTGGACAACTTCCAGGCGAACACCTCGACCACCGACCTGGTGATCGCCCAGCCCGGTGACCAGGGCGCGGTGAGCATCTACAACGCCAGCGGTGGCACCATCCAGCTCATCGTCGACCTCCAAGGATGGTTCTCCATCGACGGCAACGACGACGACGGCACCCTGACGACGCTGCCGCCTGTCGATCCCGCGGAGACGGACCTCACCGACGCGCCTACGGACCCCGCGGCCGTCACATCCGAGCCGGCGGCCCCCACGGACACGCCTGCCGGCAACGCACCTGCCGGTCGGTTCTGCGACTCGGGCGGCGTCTACCGGCCCACTCACCTCGGAGGCAGGTACATCCGTGCCATCGGTGCCCCGCAGTCCAACTACAACGGCACCAGCAGCAAGGAGAGCACGACGTTCTCGGCCGAGGCGTCAGGGACCGTCGGCATCAGCTTCAGCGGATCGCTGAAGGTCACGCTCAGCGAGCTCGTCTCGCGCCAGGAAGCCACCTTCGGCGTCAACCTGTCAGCATCGCTGACCGCGAAACTGGGCAATTCGGTAACCTCCGCCATCCCGGCGCACAAGACCCTCAACGCCAAGTACGGCGTTTGGCGACGACGTGTCACCGGCACCAGCTACTACGTGTACAGCAACTGCGAGAGCTCCAAGCCTTCGACAATCGTCTCGTACACGCCCTACACCGTCGGCTGGTACACATGGCTGAGCTGACCAAGGTCCGCGCGGCAGTGACGATCGCCTTCGCGGCGAGCGTTCCCCTCATCGCGGGCTGTACTGCGCACAACGGTCAGAGCGCACCGCGCGAAACCCCGACAGTCTCAGCATCGGCATCGCCTTCCCCTCGTTCTTCTGTCATTGATCTGACGAGGACTCCGCCCGACATCTCCGGTTCGGCCAAGGCCCTCATCCGGCTGGCGAACAGGACAGGGTCGGAAGAGGTGGCCGTGATCGGGAACATCAAGGCGGGGACGGTTGCCGTGGCGACCGAATGCACCGGCGAGGGGAAAACGACCATAGCCATCGGGAAACTGGCCACGTACACCATCCCGTGCGCGGCCACACCCTCGACGACCTACAACGAAATCGGCTTGGGCAGCAGCAAGCAACAGGTCAAAATCACGGTTACGGCCAGCCCTGAAGTCCATTGGGGACTGTCCGTCGGATGGCGCTCTGGATTCCAGCGTCCGTCCTGACCCAATGCGGCTCCGTGGTTTGGGCCCCGGGGAGATCACGACTGATTCTCCGGGGCCCGGAGCCGCCCTGCGCCGGGCGCGGAAGGAACGGGCGGACCATACCGAGGAACCCACGGCCGGTACGCAGACCGGGAACGCGCAGCGGGCGTGAACAGCAGCAGGCGTTCGGCCCGGGACAGCCGGTTTTCGGCGTGCGGACCAGTGGAGACAGTGATTTCTCATGTGGTCTGTCAAGCCGTGAGGGCACTGGGCGGGGTGAGCTTGTAGCGCCGTCCCTCGCGTAGAGGGACTCATCGTCCACGTGTTGCCGCAATGGCAAGGATCCTTCGAGGGGCGTCGGCAGGAGTCGTGCGGTCAGTGGTCGACGAGACGGTCGGCGCGGGAAGAAGGTCCGGAGACGGAAGAAGGAAAACCTGTGGGCCCCGGCTACGGCTGCCGCCAGGCGGCCGAAGTCCACTCAGCTGGTGCCGGCCTGGCTTTTGCTTCCCCTCGCGCCGATGGTCTGGCCGCCCATGAGGAGGCATGCGATCAGGGCGAAGGGTCAGATCCAGAGGGGGCGTGGGCGTTGTCGGCGAGGATCTGCCAGTACTGGGCGGCGTTGAGGGCGCCGGGGGAGACGACCAGAGGGCGGCCCTGGCCGGTGACCGTGACGCCGATCTTTGTGTCGTCGGTGGAGGTGACATGGGCCTGGAGGGGGCCAGCGGCAGTCGTGATTCTTTTCCTTGTACGGGCGGGTTGCCCGCCCGGGCTGGTCTTACAGGCGGTTCGGAGAGGCGCCTCCGTCTTCATGCGGACATCGAAACGATGTTGACATCGTTTCGATGTGGGATCCTGGAGTCATGCTTGAACTCGCGATACTCGGTTTCCTCGCCGCGGGCCCCCTGCCCGGTCACGGGCTGCGCCGCCGCATCACGCACCTGACCGGCTACAGCCGTCCGGTCAGCGACGGCACCCTCTACCCGGCGATCAACCGGCTGACGAAGGCCGGGCTGATCGAACGGCGCCCCGCACCAGAGGCGGGCGGCGGCCGGTACGTGCTGAACCTGACCGCGGCGGGACGCGAGGACATGCTGCGGCGGCTGCGGGAACCTGCCGAGCACGAGCTCACCGACTTCTCCCGCTGGTTCACGATCCTGGCGTTCCTCTCGCTGCTGCCCGACAGCGCCGAGCAGCACGCCGTGCTGCGCCGCCGCCTGGACTTCCTGGAGGCTCCCGCCAGCTTCTTCTACGACGGCGACACCCCGCTGCGCGCCGAGCAGGTCACCGACCCTTACCGGCGCGGCATGCTGCTCACCGCCCGCGCCACCAGCCGCGCCGAACGCGCCTGGCTCCACGAGATCCTGGACGGCGACGGCAGCCGAGCGGCGGACGAACAGCCCCACCCGCAGACCCACACCCGTGATCGGAAGGACTGACCATGCTTGCGTCCTGGTACGACCAGCAGGGCCCGGCCACCGAAGTGCTCCAGTTCGGTGAGCTGCCTGACCCCACCCCCGGTCCCGGTGAGGTCCGCGTCCGCGTCACCGTCTCCGGCGCCAACCCCGGCGACACCAAGAAGCGCCGGGGCTGGACCGGCTCGGCCATGCCCTATCCGCGGGTGATCCCGCACAGCGACGCCGCCGGCATCATCGACGCCGTGGGCGATGGCGTCGACGCGCGCCGCGTCGGGACGCGCGTGTGGGTGTACGGCGCCCAGTCCTACCGTCCCTTCGGCACCGCCGCCCAGTACACCGTCGTCCCCGGCGACCTCGCCGTCCCCCTGCCCGACCACCTGTCCGACGATCTCGGCGCGAGTCTGGGCATCCCCGGTATCACCGCGCACCGCACGGTCTTCGCCGACGGTCCCGTCGACGGCAAACTGGTGCTGGTCAACGGCGTCCTCGGTGGGGTCGGCTCACTGGCCGCCCAGCTCGCCCGCTGGGGCGGCGCCACGGTCATCGGCACCGTCCGCCGCAGCACCGAACTGAACCGCATCGACCCCGCGGTCGTCTCCCACGCCGTCGCCCTCGACTCAGGCGACCCCGCCGCCGCGATCCGCGCCCACGCACCCGACGGCGTGGACCGGATCATCGAGGTTGCCCTGTCTGACAACGCCGACCTGGACGACGCCGTCGCCGCGAACGGCGCGGTCATCGCCGCCTACGCCACCCGCGACGACCGCACCGAGATCCCGTTCTGGACCCTGCTGTTCAACAACGTCACTCTGCGCCTGCTCGGCAGTGACGACTTCCCCGGCCAGGCAAGGCGCCAGGCCGCCCGCGACCTCACCGCCGCGGCCGCCGTCGGCGCCCTCACCGTCGATGTCGGGGACCGCTTCCCGCTCGCCGACATCGCCAAGGCCCACGACCGCATCGACGCCGGCGGTCGCGGGCGCGTCCTGATCGACACCCCCCAGTAAAGAATCTCCGGCGTGACCTCCTCATCCCCCGCAGTCGAGCGTGAGGGCGCTGCGGGCGGGGCGGAAGCCTGCGGATCGGGCGCGGTTCGGGCACCAGGCAACACGGCCACTGCGGCGGCGGGGACTATGGGGAACTTTGAACCACGACAGGTGACGCAGACTCTCCACGCCCCCACACTGTGGCACCACGGAAAGCGATCACGCCCAACACCAGGACCGGTTGTACGTGGTTGCCCGCCGATGCCGGCAGAGCTGTGTCTCAGGCCGTGGGCCTCGGGTTCGCCGCTTCGGCAGCACGGCGGTATTCGGCGTTGATGCGCTGGGCTTCTTCGAGCTGGTCTTCGAGGACGATGATGCGGCAGGCGGCCTCGACGGACGTGCCGTGGTCGACCAGTTCCCGGGCGCGGGCGGCGATGCGCAACTGGTAGCGGGAGTAGCGGCGGTGTCCGCCCTCGGAGCGGAGCGGGGTGATGAGGCGGGCTTCGCCGATGGCGCGCAGGAAGCCCTGGGTGGTGCCGAGGAGCTCGGCGGCCCGGCCCATCGTGTAGGCGGGGTAGTCCTCGTCGTCGATACGGCCGAACAAGTCGTCTGCTGTCATTTGCACCTCTCCATGGAACGAGTCGAGGGGCCTTGGTGCCGTACGGCACCAAGGCCCCGAAGGAACTCCTACACCATCTGCCGGCCCTGTTGGGGCACCGGCCCTCTGTTTCCGCAGCCCCGACCTGAATGCCGTCGGAGGTGCTGGGATCGCGGTTGCTTGACCGGAGACCACCTCACTATCGATGTCCTGCGGTACCCGGGTTCAAGATGTCGGCCCGGGCGATCCTGATGGCGCTCGGCTCCTCCGTTCTTCCCTCTGGGATCAACTGCTTACAACTGGGGTACTGCGTACTGCTGGTGATGCGCACTGCTCAGCGGCCTGTGACAGCGCCGCTCTTCGGCAGCCAGCCCCGTCGCCCGTCCTGCGTCTTCCCTGGCTTGGAACCCCACTGCCGAACCTCCCGGTGCGCGCGTCCGCAGCCGACGCCTTCACCGAGGTACCGCTCATTGACTTCACTGCTGGGTACCGCGAACTTCCCTTGCGGGTACTGCCACTGCGGTCCTGCTCACGGCGGCCCCTGATCACTTCGGGCCACCCGGTACGGTCGCCAGCCGCGTCGCCGTCCTGCAACTGCTCTGGCTTCGCGACTCCACCACCGCACCGTCCTGCGAACTGCACCTGCGGATACTGCTCTGCCCGGCAGTTCGTGTCTGCCGGGCCCTGCTGTCTCTCTGGGCTACGAGAGAACCATAACCACGCCCCAGGGGCAATGTCTACTCTGACAAAGACAGATTTCCGCGCGTTCGACAGAGAGGAAATCGGCCTCGAACAGTGTCGGGCGCGGGAAGAGGGGCTGTCACCGCCTGGTTGACGGGTCACATACGGGGGAACGAGGCACGGCAGGCAGAACCGGACATCGACGGTCCAGAGACCGGGGAGGCGTGATGAACGCAGTGAGCGTCAACGTCGCGACCGTCCGCTCCGAGACCTCCGTAGCCGGTGCACGCGAAAGCGCTCGGGACTTCCTCGGAGGTCTCCTACGTCCGATCGCGGCCGAGGGGGTCGGCGCCGTGGTCCTGGTCGTCTCGGAGCTCGTCACCAACGCCCTGCGCCTCGGCAGCGGCACCTGCACCCTGGCGCTGACCGCGCACCCGGACAGCATCGAGGTGTCCGTGCACCGCGACAGCCCGAAAGCGCCGCGTATGCGCGCCCCCGACCTGAACGGCGGCACGGGAGGCTGCGGCTGGCCCATGGTCGACTGCCTCACCCGCACCACTGCCGTGACCCGCCGGGCGGCCGGCGGCAAGACCGTGAGCGCCCTCCTTGTCCGGTAACGCCACCGCTGAAGCAACCGGACGGTCGGCAAATAGAATCTGCCCCATGCCGAAGCCTGACGAACTGCTCGTTGACATCGCCACCGTGGTGGAGTCCGGGCAGAGCAACCAGATGTCCCTGACCGTGGTCACCGGCGGCGCTGTCATCACCGACCGACTGGCTCCCGAAGCCGTGTGGAGGCGGAGGGTGTCGGAGGTGCTGACGGATTCCGCGCGCCTGGGAGAGTTCTCCGCTGTGTTCGACACTCCCGCGAAGGAGGACGGGCCGCCCACTCATCTGCACTTCCACGTCGCCCGAATTCTTCAGGGCACGGTGGGGATCCCGGAGACGGGCGGGATGTACCGGGTCGCGATCGACGACGTCAGCGCCTGGACCGTCGGCGACTTCAGCTATTCCGACCACTGATATTCCGGCCGCTGAGGAACCACGGCGACGGCATCCCGTCCCACGCAGTGGGCCCGGCCGACTCGCATCGGCCGGGCCCACTGCTGTTCAGATGCCGGTGCGTGCCTGTCGCGTCGGTCAGACGGACATGGGAGTGCCGAGCATCGTGGAAGCCTGCCGGAGCGAGCCGAGGATGCCTACGGGTGCGGCCTCGGGGAGGGCGCGGCAGGTGAAGCCGAGCTTGGTCATCGCCCGGCGGACTTCGTCGGCGGTGAAGTCGAGGCGGTCCTGGCGGGTGATGACCTGGCCGACCTGCTTGACGGGGTAGTGACGGCGGCCGATGATCACGGACTCACCCATGACCTGCTCGGGCTTGATGCCCTTCATCGATTCCAGCACACCGCTCTTGGTGAGCTCGAAGGGGAAACGGGCGATGACGCGGCGCATGGGGCCTCACAGGGAGAAGGGGAGAATGGTCCGGCCAGGGTGAGTTGGATCAGCGGGAGAGGGCGAGGGCGCCCAGGGCGCCGCCTTGCCCGTCGGCCCCCGGCAGGGCACCGAGCCGCCGACGGGAGCGCATCGCGTGCTCGGCTTCGGCCATCGTCATCACGGGTGACCCGCTGGCCACCGCCCAGGCACAGACCTATCCGTGCCCGGGCGGCCCGTCCTCGGGGGCGTCCTCCTCCGGGTCGAGTTGTCCCACCCTGTACAACCGGGACATCGTGGCGGAGGCGGCCATGCCCGTCACCCTGTACCGCGGGGACTCCCGGCCCCCGATCGCCGACAACAACCAGGGCATCTTCAACACCGGTTTCTGGTCCCGGGGCACCAACTCCAACATCGTGTCCCACGTCCAGGGCGACCGCTCCCTGAACAGCGAGTACATCTCGACAACGGGGCACCCAGGGCGTCGCCGACGACTTCGCGCGCAGCCAGGGCGTGAACAACCTGGCGAGCATCGCCCTGAACAACCAGTGCTCCACGGGCCGGCTCGTCGCCTACGCGATCCTCCCGGGCATCGGCCCCTACCTCATGGAACGCTGCCTGCGCGGCACGATAACCGCCCGCACGTTCGTCTACACGATCGACCCGGCGTACGCGAGGAACGCGCTGTACGTCCCCGACCAGATCCGCAGCAACACCGACCTCTACAGCCACTACCGCAGCCAGAACGAGTGGGCCTACGTCCGCCACATCCCGAACTGGGCGATCACCGGCGCCCGTATCTACACGATGACCGCCCGCTACAACCGCGGCTTCCTCGTGCCGTCCACCATCACGTTCCAGTACGACCAGTTCGTGGCCAACCCGCACCACGCCCAGACCCGCATCACGTACGACCCGGCCACCGACCGACACGGCCCTCAACTCGCCCACCGCGAACGGCTATTCGCGTGGGTGCAGCTCGATCAGCAGGTGCCGGAACGGCAGTTGAGCGACGGCTTTCCGTCCGGCGCGGGGGGCACGGTCACCCGTGGCCCCCGCGCCGCTTGGCGCAAGCGGCTGCCTCACGGGTGGTCCAGGGGGCCGGGATGTCTCATTCGGTGGCTGCCTGCTCGCCGATGAGTGGTCGCAGTGTGCGGTGAGCGATGCGCAGTCCCTGTTTCACCTTGTCCTCGGTTCCGGACCAGACGGGGTCCTCGTGCTCCACGGAGACGGTGCCTGTGTAGCCGAGTTCGTGGAAGCGGTCGACGACACGGCGCCAGTCCACCTCGCCCAGACCGGGCACCCGGTAGCGCCACCAGCCCGTCTCCCAGGGGTTGTCGCCCTTGTGCACGGTGCCGAAGAAGCCGAACCGGTCGCGCTCGGCGGGGAAGAGTTCGATGTCCTTGGCCTGGGTGTGGACGATCCGGTCGATGTACGGCTCGATCGTCGTGAGGGGGTCGACGCCGATCCAAGTGAGGTGAGAGGGGTCCCAGTTGAGGTAGAAGCCGAGCCCGAACATCCACTCCCACAGCTCGGGGGAGTAGGCGAGGTTGCCCGGGTAGCCGTCGGGGTGCCAGCCCTCCATCACGCAGTTCTCGATCACGATCTTGACGCCGCGATCCGCCGCGTAGTCGACCAGCTCGGGCAGGATCTTCTCGCCCTCGCGCAGGTTCTCCACGACGGAGAGCCCCGGATCGCGTCCGATGAACGTGCCGACCGACTCCACGCCCAATCGTGCCGCCACGTCGATCACGTGCCGGAGATGGGCTCTGATCGCCTCCCGGGCCGCGGGATCGGGGTGCAGGTTGTTCTCGTAGTAGGCCAGGGAGCTGATCTCCAGCCCGGTGCGGCGCAGCAGTTCGCGGGTCGCGTCTTCGTCGTCCTGGGAGAAGGCCGCCACGGGGAGATGGGAGGCTTCGAAATCGCGGCCGCCGGTGCTGGGCCACACGGCGACTTCGAGGGTCTGATAGCCCTCGGCCGCAGCCCAGTCGGCGATCTCGTCAAGGGACAAGGAGGGGAGGCAGGCGGTCAGGAATCCGAGCTTCATGGCGCGGGTCCTTCGGTGAGAGGGATGGGGGAGGGCAGCCAGGGAGGCGGGTCGCCGACGCCGGTCAGCCGGGCACCGGGGTCCACGCGCGCCGGTCGGCCGAGGCCAGGACCGCGTCGACGAGGTGGGCGGCCCGGACACCGTCGAGCACGGTGGGCAGGCCCTGCGGAGTCTCGCCGCGCAGAGCCGCGTAGGTGTCCTTGACGAAGTTCTCGAAGCACTCCAGGTAGCCCTGCGCGTGTCCGGCCGGTACGAGCGAGAGCCGGTTCGCCTCAAGGGAGTTGGACGCCGGATCGCGGACCACCGTCTCGGTGCGGTTGCCGTAGCCGAGCCACAGGGACTCGGGCAGTTCCTGGTCGAAGACGGCGCTTGCGTGCGCGCCGTCGAGTTCGAACCACAGCCGGTTCTTCCGGCCGGCCGAGACCTGCGAGACGGTCGTGGACACCAGGACCCCGTCCGTCGTCCGTCCGAGCACGCCGACCGCGTCCTCCGTGGTGACCGGGACGCGCACGGAGGACGCGAGCGACCCCCCGGAGAACGACGGGCCTCCGGCACCGGGCCGTTCGGCCACCGTCGTGGCGGTCTCCGCCAGCACCTCGGCGATCCTGACCCCGGCCACCCACTCCACGAGGTCGAACCAGTGCGAGCCGATGTCGGCGAAGGCCCTCGACGGGCCGCCGGCCACCGCGTCCACCCGCCAGCTGGTGCTCGTCGGCGAGAGCAGCCAGTCCTGGAGATACGAACCGTGCAGCAGCTGCCAGGGACCGAAGTCGCCGGCCAGGACCCGGGCCCGCAGTTCGCGGACCACGGGGTGATAGCGGTAGACGAACGGCACGGTGGCGATCCGGCCCGCGGCCGTGGCGGTGTCGGCGAGCAACCGGGCGTCGGCCGCCGAGGTGGCGATCGGCTTCTCGCAGACGACGTGCTTGCCGGCGAGCAGCGCGGCGCGCGCCTGGGCGACGTGGAGGTGGTTGGGCGTGCAGATGTGCACCACGTCGACGCGGTCGTCGCTCAGGACGGCGTCGACGTCCGGATAGCCGGCGCCGATCTGCCAGTCGTGCGCGACCGCCCGGCTGCGCTCGGGTGAGGAGGCCAGGATGCCGACCACGTCGGCGCCGGCCGCGCGGGCGCTGCGGACGTGTACCCCAGCGATCATGCCCGCGCCGAGGACGGCGACCCGTGGGCGTGGGATGCGGGGGTGTCGTAGCGGGGTTTCGGTGACGCGTGTGGTGTGCCCGGTCGGGGCAGCCATGCAAGATCCTTTCGGCGCGTGCCGTACGGGAGCTCGCTGTTCCGGTCTCATCCGGGACCAACAGTAAGAGCCGGAGTTCTGTCAGGAAAGCCCTTTGAATATTGTCGTTTCTGGAATATTAATCGTCTGTTGGTGCCGTCGACCTCATCAAGGGAGCAACCGTGGCAGCACGACTGGGGGCCCCGAGCAGCGGCTCGCGCCGGCACCCCGACGCGGTGCGCAGCCAGATAGCCCGGCTGATCGCGGCCGGCGAGGCGTCCCACCGGCTGGACCTGTCCCGGCTCACCGGGCTCTCCCGGTCCTCGATCCACACGCACGTACAGGATCTGGTGGACGCGGGTCTGTTGCTCGGGGAGGACGCCGGTGGTGGGGGCAGAGGCAGGCCGGCACTGCGGCTCAGCCTCGCGGGAGACGCGGGCGTCGTGCTCGTCGCCGACCTCACCACCTTCTCGACGCGCTGCCTGGTGACCGACCTGACCCAACGGGTGCTCGCCGACAGGACCTTGCCCTGGCAGCTCGCCGAGGGCCCGGAGCGCACCGTGAACCTTCTGGTCGACCAGTTCACCGACCTGCTCGAACAGGCGAAGGTCCCGGCGGACCGGCCCCGCGTCCTGGTCGTCGGACTGCCGGGCCCGGTGGACGTGGCACGCGGTATGGCGGTCCGCCCGCCGATCATGCCGGGCTGGGACGGCTTCCCGGTGGCCGAGCGGCTCGGGGGCGCGCTCGGCTGCCCCGTCCTGGTGGACAACGACGTCAACCTCATGGCGCTCGGCGAGGCGCGGACGGTGCCGCCCGAGCAGTTGCCCGTGCTGTTCGTGACCGTCGGCGCCGGCATCGGCGCCGGGTTCGTGCTCGCCGACGGGACGCTGCACCGGGGCGCCGACGGCGCGGCCGGAGACATCGGGCACATCCGTGTCCCGGGCGCGGAGGAGGTGGTGTGCCGGTGCGGAAAGGCCGGCTGTGTCGAGGCGGTGGCGTCCACGGCTGCCCTCGCACGGCGCCTCGCGGCGACCGGTGAACCGCCCCTCGACGTGGCGGAGGACGGTGCCGCGATGCGGGACTTCCTGGCCCGGCTGCGCGACGGCCTGCCGGACGCGCTGCACGCTGCCCGCGCCGCCGGGGTGGCGCTGGGCGAGGTGATCGCCCTGTGCATCCACATGCTGAACCCCCGGCACGTCGTGGTCGGCGGAGAGATCGTCGAGGCCAGTGACGACCTGCTCTCCGCGGTACGGGGCGTGGTGTACCGGCAGGCCCTGCCCCTCGCCACCCGCGAACTGTCCATCACCCGCAGCGAGTTGGGGCGGGACGCGGCGATGGTCGGTGCGATGGTGTTGGGCATCGAGCACCTGCTCTCACCGGCCGGGATCGGGCGCTTCCTGGGGCCGCGCACCACCACCTGAGCCGCGCGGTCCGCCCAGCGAACCGGCGGCCTTTACCGCCTCTCACCGCCGCCACTACCTTCCATCGTGTCTCGCACGTCCGGTCTCATCCACCGGCGGACCCGCTCCGCTCGACCGCGACCTGGGAGACACGGTGAACCGATCCACCCCTCGTGCACGCATCGGCGTCGTCGGCGCCGGCATGGTCTTCGACGCCTACGCCCGAGGACTTGCCTGGTACGGCGACCTGCCCATCATCAGGATCGCCGACATCGACGTCGGCAGGGCCCGCGCCAAGGCCGAGCAGCACGGCATCCCCGCGTACGGCACGCCCGCCGAGCTCTACGCGGACCCCGACGTCGACGTCGTCGTCAACATCACGCCCCCCGTGGCCCATTGGGCGGTGACCCGGGACGCGCTCGCCGCCGGCAAGCACGTCTACAGCGAGAAGCCCCTCGCCGCGACGGTCACCCTGGCCCGCGAGAACCTTGCACAGGCAAAGGCGGCCGGGCGCGTCCTCGCCGGCGCCCCCGACACCTTCCTCGGCACGGCGGGTCAGACGGCACGGGCGGCCATCGACGGCGGCCTGATCGGCACGCCCTTCGCCGCCACGTCCTTCGTCCGCTCGTCCAAGGTCGAGGCCAAGCACCCCAACCCCGGCTTCTTCTTCCAGCCCGGCGGCGGCCCGACCCTCGACTGGGGCCCTTACCACGTGGCCGCCCTGGTCAACCTGCTCGGACCCGTCGCCGAAGTCGTCGGCACCAGCACGATCCCGAGCCCCCGCATCACCGTGACCACCCCGGACCGCGTCGTCGACGAGGTCGAGGTCACCGTCCCCACGACCGTCGCCGCCATCCTCCGCACGACCTCCGGCGCGATCGTCTCCACCCTCTACAGCTTCGACATCTGGGACATGACCCTGCCCCACATCGAGGTCTACGGCACCGAGGGCACCCTGAACATCCCCGACCCGAACCGCCACGACGCCCCGGTCCTCATCAAGCGCCGTACGGACACGGACTGGTCCGAGCTCCCGCCGGTCATCCCGCCCACCCGCGCCCCGGAAGCCGGCCCCTTCCGCGGCCACGGCGTGAACGACCTCGTCGAGTCCCTGCGCGGTCAACCGCTGCGCGTCCCGGGCGAGTTCGCACTGCACGTGCTCGAAGTGCTGGAAGCCATCGAGCAGTCGACGTTCGCCGCGGGAGCCCGGGCCATCACCAGCCGAGCCGAGCGGCCCGCGCCCGCGGCCCTCCCGCAGTCCGTCTCCGCCTGACCCCCTCCAGCTGAACCTCCCTGCCCGAACCTCCTCCGGCCCCGCACGCCGGCACCGAACCCGTGCACCACTCAATCGATCTCGCACGTCCCGAGAGGAAAATCCCATGCAGCGCAGAACCCGTGCAGTCGCGCTCGCGGCTGCCGCGATGCTGGCAGGCGCCGGTGTCACGGCGTGCGGCGGCAGCTCCAGCTCCGCCTCCGGAGACAAGACCATCACCTACTGGGCGACCAACCAGAGCACGAGCCTCGACGCGGACAAGAAGATCCTCCAGCCGGAGATCGACAAGTTCACCCAACAGACCGGCGTCAAGGTCAAGTTGGAGGTCATCCCCTCCGCCGACCTGCTCAACCGCATCCTCGCGGCGACGACCAGCGGCAAGGGCCCCGACGTACTCAACATCGGCAACACCTGGTCCGCGTCACTCCAGGCGACCGGAGCCTTCGTCGCGTGGGACAAGGAACTGCTGGCCAAGGTCGGCGGCGAGTCCCGCTTCCTGCCCGCCGCGCTCAAGTCCACGGGCGCCACGGGCAAGGACCCGGCGAGCCTGCCGCTCTACACCAGTTCGTACGAACTCTTCTACAACAAGAAGCTGTTCAAGGCCGCGAACATCACCTCGCCGCCGAAGACCTGGAGCGAGTTCGTCGCCGACGCGCGCAAGCTCACCAAGGACACCAACAGCGACGGCAAGACCGACCAGTGGGGCCTCGGGTTGCAGGGCGCCTCGTCCTCGTTCGCCGCGCACTTCGCGTTCATCCTCGGCACCCAGCACGGAGCCGAGGTCTTCGACGGCCACACCCCGAAGTTCGACGACACGGGCATGGTCGACGGGATCGACCAGTGGCTGTCCTGGATCGGCAAGGACGGCATCGTCAACCCGTCCGACGCCGAGATGACCGACAAGGTCGCCCTCCTGCAGAACTTCGCGTCCGGCAAGGCCGGCATGATCCTCGCCCAGTCGTCGACCGGCCTGACGCTCGGCCAGTACAAGATGACCACGGCCGACTACGGCGTCGTCCCGGTACCGGCCCAGGACCCGGCGGTCGCGGGCGGCAAGGACATCGGCTCGTTCGTCGGCGGCATCAACGTGGCGATCTTCAAGAACACCGGGAACCTCGACGGCTCCACCCAGTTCGTGAAGTTCCTGACCAGCGCCAAGGAACAGGTGTACCTCAACAAGACCTACGGGACGCTGCCCTCGGTCACGGACGCGAAGGACCCCGCGTTCGACACCTCGACGCTGGCCGTGGCCCGGCAGACTCTCGACTCCCGGGCCGTACCGCTTCCGCAGATCGCCGAGGAATCCCAGTTCGAGACCCTGGTCGGCCAGGCGATGAGCTCCTTCGCCGCGCAGACCGCGACCGGAAAGCAGCCCGGCAAGGCCAGGATCAAGAGCGAGATGACCGCGGCCGACCAGAAGCTCGAAGCCGGCAACTAGGAGCAGGACGATGGCAGTCATCAGTCCTTCCGGGACCCGCGAGAGCCCCGGAACCCCGGACACACCGAAACAGTCCACGCGCGGCAGCCGCTTCCGGGGGCGCGGCCGCCGCTGGATCCCGTACGCGTTCCTGCTCCCCGCCCTGGCGCTCGAAGTGATCGTCCACTTCGTGCCCATCGTGCTCGGTGTGGCGATGAGCGGCCTGCGGGTGACGCAGTACCAGATCAGCCACTGGTGGGAGGCGCCCTTCTCCGGCCTCGGGAACTTCAGGATCGTCCTGGACTTCGACGGCCCCACCGGCAAGGCACTGGCCCAGTCCTTCTTCGTCACCCTCGGCTTCACGGCCGTGGTCCTGTCCGGGGCCTGGATCGTCGGGATGGCGGCGGCGCTCGCGCTGCAACGCGCCTTCCGCGGCCGGGGGTTGCTGCGGACGCTGTTCCTCGTGCCCTACGCGCTGCCCGCTTACACCGCGGTCATCACCTGGCGTTTCATCTTCCAGCGCGACAACGGCATGCTCAACCACCTGCTCGGGCAGCTCGGGCTGATCGACTCCAACCCGTTCTGGCTGATCGGCCACAACGCCTTCTGGGCCGAGTGCGTCGTCGCGATCTGGCGGATGTGGCCCTTCGCCTTCCTGATCCTCATGGCCGGCATGCAGGCGATACCGGGCGAGGTCTACGAGGCGTCGAGCATCGACGGGGCGGGCCCGTGGCGGCAGTTGCAGATGATCACGCTGCCCCTGCTGTCCTCGGTCAACAAGGTGCTGGTCCTCGTGATGTTCCTGCACACCTTTAACGACTTCAGCACGCCGTACATCCTGTTCGGCGGCTCTGCGCCGCCGGCCGGGGACCTGATCTCCGTGCACATCTACCAAAGCTCGTTCGCCACCTGGAACTTCGGCCTCGGCTCGGCCATGAGCGTGCTGCTCCTGCTGTTCCTGGCACTGGTCAGCGCCTGCTATCTCGCCTTCACCCGGAGGACCGGCCATGAATCATGACACCCCGGGCTACCGGCTCTTCCGGTACGTCACGCTGACGCTGCTGTCGGTGTTCGTCCTGGCCCCGCTGTACGTCATGCTCGCCTCTTCGCTGAAGACGCTCCCCGACGTGCAGGGCGAGTTCACCTGGTTCCCGTCGTCGCCGACGTTCCAGTCCTTCATCGACATCTGGCACACCGTGCCGCTGGCCCAGTACTTCGTCAACTCCCTGATCGTGGCCGTGTCCGCGACCGTGCTGTCGGTACTGGTGGCGGTCTTCGCCTCCTACGCGCTGAGCCGCTGGACGTTTCCCGGCAGCGGCAGCTTCAAGTCGGCGGTGCTCGCCACCCAGATGTTCCCCGGCATCCTCTTCCTGCTGCCGCTGTACCTGCTCTTCGTCTACGCCGACCAGAACCTCGGCACCGACCTCGTGGGCACCCGCACCGGTCTCATCGTCACCTACCTGACCTTCTCCCTGCCGTTCGCTGTGTGGATGCTGGTCGGCTACTTCGACACGGTGCCGCGTGACCTCGACGAGGCGGCGAAGGTGGACGGCGCCGGCCCGCTGCGCACCCTGCTGCAGATCATCGTGCCCGCCGCGACACCCGGGATCGTCGCCGTGTGCATCTACGCCTTCATGACGGCCTGGGGGGAGGTGCTGTTCGCCTCGGTCCTCACCGACGAGCAGAGCCGCACCCTGGCCGTGGGTCTGCAGGCCTACTCCACGGAGGCGAACGTCTACTGGAACCAGGTCATGGCCGCCTCCCTGGTCGTGTCCGTACCCGTGGTCGCCGGCTTCCTCCTCCTCCAGCGCTTCCTCATCACCGGATTCACCGCCGGCGCGGTGAAGTGACGGTGAAGTGACCAAGTGGCCCCGACAGATTGGAACTCGGCATGCCGGACATCGGCCTGCAGCTCTACACGTTGATGAACGTCCTGGAGGACCGTCCCGCCACGCTGGCCAGGATCGCCGGCCTCGGGGTGACTGCGGTGGAACCCTTCCGCCTCGGCCGCAGCGAACTGACCCGTGCCGCGCGCCTGGCCGAGGCGCGCTCCCTGAAGGCCGACATCGACGCGGCCGGCCTCACCGTCTCCTCGACGCACGCCCGCCTGCCCGACGCGGAGGACCCCGGCTGGTTCTTCGAGGAGATGGCCGAGGCGGGCGTGCCCATCGCCATCGCTTCCACCCCCGAGGCACTCCCCGGATTCACCCGCGACGCACTTGTCTCGGCCGACGGAGTGCGCCGCTACGCCGACCGGTTCAACGCCCTGGCCAAGGCCGCGGCCGTCCACGGCCTGCGGGTCGGCTACCACAACCACTACTGGGAGTGGACCCCGCTCGACGACGGCCGCTACGGCTACGACGTCCTGTGGGACGCCCTCGACCCGTCGATCGTCGCCGAGGTCGACCTCTACTGGGCACAGACCGCGGGGCAGGTCCCCGCCGAGGTGGTCGCCAGGCTCGGCGAACGTGTCGAACTGGTCCACGTCAAGGACGGCCCGGCTGTCCGCGGCGAACCCCAAGTCCCCGCCGGACAGGGCTCGGTGGCCCTGGCGGACGCACTCGACGCCGGCCGGGACTCGATCCGCGTACACATCATCGAGGCGGACGGCATCGCGGAAGGGGCGGACATCTTCGACCTGGTCGCGGAGAGCGTGGTCTGGCTGAAGGAACGGGAGGGCGTGAGCTTCGGAACGTCGTGACCACAAGGTGCGGGCGTCGGTGATCACCCCAGGGGATACGGAGCGACCGCCGACGCGGCCCCAGGCATCGGTCGTCACACCGTGTTCGCGCATGGACCTGCTGACCTTGCGGGTTCTCGGTGAGTGACAGGCTTCCTAGCGCTCCACGGAGTGGGGGACTGCGCCGATCAGGTCCTCGTCTGCGGTTACGCGGCCGCCGACGGAAGGCCGATGCTGTCCCTCACCCCGGCCTCCCGCGCTCACGACGCCGAGATGTCCGCCGCCCACGCCCTGAGCGCCGACCCCGCCTCAGCGGGAATGCGCGACGACCTGGGTCCTGACCTTCTCGACAACGGCGATCGGCGCATCGGACGACCAGATGGTCCAAGTGGCTCGATCCATCACCGCGAAGCTGCCCGTCGGCCACTGCGTCACCCATCTCCGCGCTCGCCGATCATGCCGCTGTGCCGAGGACCCGCGAGTGCTGGGTGTCGTCGGGCGGCAGACCGAGCTGGGCGAAAACGCTGTCGACGCGCTTCTCCGCCGCGCTGATGTCAGACTCCGCGGCCGACGCATTCCGCACGGGCCGGCGCCGCGACTGCCTTGCTGTTTGCCGCACCTTGGGCCTGGCCGCGTCCGCGTGCCGTTGCCGAACCAGCAGCCATGCCGTACCGGATGCCTCCGAAGGGCCGGCTCGTCCCGGCACCGACTCCGCTTTGTCTTCCGGCCAGTTGTCCCGGAACTCCTCTACGGTGTCTCTGACCTGCGCAAATGAACCTTTCCGAAGATCATCTTGCACGGTCGTTGCACAAGCTGAACAGTGCAGGAGTCACGCGGCCTTGGAGTAGGCGCTCCGGACCGCGATGCGGACCTTGGAACCGGCTCCCACGATTCGGTGCACGTACTTACGCAGGGTAAACGCAGGATCGGCGTGTCCGAGTCGGTCCGCGAGTGTGTACACGTCCACCCCGCCGTTGATCATCATCGACGCGTACAGGTGTCGAAGGGCGTGCATCATCATGTCGCGGGACTTCTCCCAGCGTCGTCCCTTCGCGTTGAGGTCGAGGGGTTTGATGAGGCCGGCCGCCGCCAGAGCAGGCTTCCAGCGGTAGGAGTTGAACCAATTCGACTGAATGGCGGTCTTCTCGCGAGTGTAGAAGATCAGCTGCACTGTGACCGGGTCGCCGCCTTTGCTTCCCCACGGTCGGGTCACCTCGACCGGCGGGTACTTCTCCATGTGCTCGCGCAGGGGGATGGCCACGTCGTCGGTCAGTTCGACCCATCGGTCCTTCGGGTCCTCGTCGCCTCCGCCCTTGGGGAGGGCGTATACCAGGAACGAGCCGTCGTGGACTACTTGCCGTTGCGCGTGCACCATCGGCCCGTCCGGGTGTGCCCAGTCGATGTCATCTGGTGGCAGGCCGAATATTTCTCCTTGGCGAAGGCCCAAGCCGCGACCGCAGTCGACGAGTGCCTTGTAGCGGTCTGGAAGTTCGGCACGGATCTTCTCGGTGTCCTCCCAAGTCAGGGTCAGCTCTGCCCGGCCGCCACCTCCTCGCTTCGGCTTGGCGTCCTGCACCGATTTGGCGAGGCATGGATTCTTGGGTATCAGGCTGTCGTCCACGGCCAGGTCAAAGACTGCCCGAAGATTGTCGAAGACCAGGCGCAGTGTGGAACTTTCGAGCAGCCGACGACGGTCGTGCAACCAGTCCAGCAAAGACGACGCGTTCACGTCCTTTACGCGCATCTTCCCAACTGCGGTAGGAGCGATGTGTAGGAGAACCCGCTCCTTGTGGCGTCGGTATGTGCGCGGATTCTTGTGTTCGTGCCCCTTGAGCCACGTAAGGGTGAGTTCACCGACCCTGACCTCTCCGGCGCGAGGGTTGATATATGACCCGTCGTCCACTCCGGACCGCATTTTGGTCTCGTGCCTGCGGGCTTCGGCCTCGGTGCGGAACAACTCCGTCTGCTGGACATCTTCCTGGTTGCGCCAGCGGGCCTGCCCCCGCTTCCCGGTCCCGTGATCCCTCGTCGGAACCTTACCGTGTTCCCTACACGTCGACTCCCCGGCTTTCGGGCGTGACTTGTGCCAGCGGTCGTACGGCATGGACTCAACTCCTAGTTCTCGGCGGGCCTTAAGCTTCTTTGTGGGTTCTCTCGTATCAGGGTCGTCATCGACGGCGAGATCGAGTATCCGTTCATCGCGCCCTGAGTGAATGGGATGTTGATCCAGGCAAACTGAAAATGTCAAATGCATTCTTGAGGTCTTCGCGACAAAGGGCGCAGAGTGGTAGCGAGGATCTCACCTAGGCGAATCCTCGCTGAGGCGTCGGCGAAGGCTCGTCGAACCCTCGCCGAGGATTCGCTGGTGTCTTCCGAGAATTCGGAAAGGTCGTAGGAGTTTCGCCGCAAATTCCTCTATTTGGGCCGGCTGAAATTTCATGCCAATGTTCCGTGCACCACCACGGCGGACTACCGCTCACGTGGTTCTTTCCTGCCCGTTCCGAGCCGTTCTGGAGTGCCCATGCGTCGAATCACTGCCCGTGCGGAAGGAGCCGCCAGTGGCGCGGAGGGTCGTTGTCCGTTGATGAGCGCTGAGGAGCTGGCTGACTTCCTGGGCGTACCGCTGAACACGGTCTATATATGGAATCACCGACACCAGGGTCCGCGAGCCCACAAGGTCGGCCGCTATTTGCGCTACCGCTGGCCGGAGGTGGAGGCATGGCTGGAAGCTCAGGCGGTGGATCGCGCGGTCTGATTAGCCGGGTACGCCTGGTGCATTTGAGCCGGCAGGGCGACAGAACCCGGCGTACGGCCCGGCTCGTCTGTCGGTGGGGCTCTGACCTGGCCTTATGGCCTGGTCGGGGCCCTTTCCTCTGACCGGGGGCTTCCCGCTTCTACCTGCGAGTTCCCGGGAGTTCCCGTGGAAGTGTGCACGCGTTGTGCACTGGGATGGGGTTCCGGCGGTGGGTCTGATGAGTGAGCTTCTTCAGCGTTGCCGCTCCAGGGTGAGGATGGCTTTGGCGATTGACGTCATGCGGTCCTACCTTGCTCGTGGGTTGGACGGGCCGTCGTAAGGTCCAGGGACCCAGAGACACCGGGTATGGCTTTCATGCGGTTGCCCTCGATGGTTCCCCTAACCTGGCCGCCCGGTGTCTCACGACGACTCGGCCGCTGATTAGGAGCTGCGAACGTCCGCGGACGGATCGCTGAGTAGGACCACGCCGGCGAGGTCGTCCGGGAGTGCAGAGCGCCATCGAACGACCGGAGGAACTGGTGGCCCAGATCTGGGCGGGTACGGACCTCGGCAAGACCCACCACCACTGCGTGGTCCTGAACGCTGAGGGGGAACGGCTGCTGTCACGCCGCGTCCTGAATGACGAGCCGGAACTGCTGGCCCTGTTTGCCGATGTGATGGCTCTCGACGAGGACGTGGTGTGGGCGGTCGATGTCGCCGACGGCATGGCCGCACTATGGATCAGCGTGCTGCTCAACCACGGCCAGCACCTCGTCTACATATCCGGCTTGGCGGTCAACCGGGCCTCGGCCGGCTACCGGGGCACGGGCAAGACCGACGCCAAGGACGCCACTGTCATTGCCGACCAGGCCCGGATGCGCTGGGACCTGACCGTCCTCCGACCGGACGACGAACACGCCATCGAGCTGCGGGTCCTCACCAACCGCCGCACCGACCTCAACGCCGACCGCACCCGCCGGATCAACCGCCTGCGTGGCCAACTCACCAGTATCTTCCCGGCCTTGGAACGAGCCCTTGATGTTGGCAACGTCGGCCCGCTGGTCCTGCTGACCGGCTATCAGACCCCGGCTGCCCTGCGGCGGGTCGGCCGCAGCCGCTTGGAGACCTGGCTGCGCAACCGAAAGGTACGCAGCCCCGAGGCCCTGGCCGAGGCCGCCCTGGAAGCAGCCGAGCGTCAGCACACCGCCGTCCCCGGGGAGAAGATCACCGCGCAGGTGATTCACACCCTGGCCAAGGAGGTGATGAGCCTCAACGAGCAGATCACCGAGATCGACAAGCTCATTGCGGCTCGGTTTCGCGAGCACGAACTCGCCGAAGTGATCTCCAGCATGCCCGGCATCGGCACGCTGCTGGGTGCCGAATTTCTCGCAGCCACCGCCGGCCACATGAGCCGTTACGGCACCGCCGACCGCCTGGCCAGCCTCGCAGGAGTCGCCCCGGTCCCCCGGGACTCGGGCAACATCAGCGGAAACTTGCACCGGCCCAGGCGCTATCACCGTGGCCTGCAACGCGTCTTCTATACCTCCGCGCTGATCAGTATCCGCAGCTGCGACCACTCACGCCGTTTCTACGAACGCAAGCGCGCCGAAGGCAAGCGGCACACCCAGGCCGTCCTCGCCCTGGCCCGCAGACGTGTCAACGTCCTGTGGGCTCTCATCCGTGACGGACAGTGCTACCAAAACAACCTCCCTGTCACCGCTGCGGCTTGACAACCTCATTAGGAGGTTTGGGCTGCATCGGGATCTGCGGAAGATCCGCCAGGACTTCAGGCGTGCGACGCCGCGTTCGACCGGTGCTCGCGCAGCGGCCGGGGCCCGGTTGAGGGTCTTCTCGGTGAGGGTGAGTTCCTGCAGGGGCCTGCGTTTGATGCCCGTGGTCACCCAGGGGCCGCCGCCCTGGTGGGCGAGGTCGGCCAGGATGGGGACGCCCTGGCGCTCGCAGATACGGATGATCCGGTGGGTGCGGGCAGCGGTCAGGTCGTGAGCCCGGCCGGGCAATGCGGGCGAGAGCCACAGCAGCCGGCCGTCCGGGTCGGTGACCTCCTGCACGTTCACTCCGTGCCGGCGGTGTTTGTGGGAATAGTCGGCCCGTCCGTCGCCGACCCGGTCGCATTCGGCGAGCGTGCCGTCCAGCAGGACGAAGTCCGCATCGGCCTCGCGCAGGACTTTCAGCAGGCCCGGTGCACGGTCGGCGAGCAGGCGGATGACCGTGCTGGTGTAGGCGTGGGCGGTGGACTCGCTGATCCCGAACCCGGCAGCGATCTTCGCCAGGGTCGTGTGTTCGCGCAGGTACACCAGTGCCACCATCGCGCGCTGGGACGGGCGGAGCTTGCATCGCCGGTCACCCTCACGGGTGACGATGAGCATCGTGACCCACTCCACGAGCGCATGGGGCAGGTCGAGTGCGGCAGGATAGATGACCAACGAGGCCCCCGAGCAGCGTGGTTGAGACGTCAGACATCTCGATCAACAGCTCGGGGGCCTCGCTCGTTGCGCTTCATGGACCGTCACCTGATCGGTGGCCAACTCGAAGAAGCTCAATGATGTCACCGACTCCCGGGAGGGAACGACCGGGAGCCGAGGCGTCGATCTCGATGCGTGGATCCGTCCTCTGTGTGCCCTCGTGGTTGCCGGGGTCGCGGCCTACGCCTCGTATGTTCATCAGCGGGAGTTCGCGTTGCAGGGTGGGGCCGACACAGTCAGCGCCTCGCTGTGGCCGCTGTCCGTGGACGGCCTCTTGCTCTTGGCCACGGTCGGCTTGCTGAAGCCTTCCGGGGCCCACACCCGCCGCGCCCGGGGCGCGGTGTGGTCGGCGTTCCTTCTGGGTATCGCGGTCTCCCTGGCTGTGAACGTTGCGGCAGCCCCGGCTTTGGAGTGGAAGCCGGTGTTGGTCGCTGGGTGGCCTCCGGTGGCGTTGCTGTTGTCGGTGGAGCTGCTGGTGCACCGCCCGGATGGCCTTCAAGGGGAGCGGGGAGGGCGAAGGGGGCAGGCGAAGGGCGAGCGGCTGCACGACGACCCGTTGCTGGTACAGGCGCGCCTGCTTGATGCTCGGCATCGGGAGCTTCACCAGCGCCCTGCATCGGCCGAAACTCTGCGGAAGGAGTTGCGAGTTGGAGCCTGGAGATCACAGCAGTTGGTGGCTCTCGTGCGCGGTGGCCGCAGCCTCGGGATGGCCACCGAGAGACCCGGGCCTGATCGGACACAGGGAACTCACCAATAAGAGGTTCTTGGGTGGGGTTGATGACCCGACCAGGGTAGGCGGCATGAGCGACCTCTCCAGCCTCCCGTGTCCGCCGAGCGGACACGGGAGCGATGACCAGGGTGTCCGCCGAGTGGACACCCCCAGCCGCCAACTGAGGCTGGCCGCCGCCTCCTTCACGGATCGGCGCTCTCGCGATGGCCGTCCCCCGTACGGACAACATCCGTATCGCCGCTGGATAGAGACAGGGCTGCTCGTTTGAGAGACCCCCCTCGTCTCCTCAGCACGTTCTCTGGTCGCGCAGATTAGCGAGAGAACGTCAGACGAGGCTGAGATGGCGATGGAGATCAGCTCAGACCGGCGGACGTGAGCCAGGCCTTGGCGACGTCGCTCATGTCGTCGAGCTTGGCGACCTTGCTGTTCAGCTCCATGAGTCCCTCGGTGGTCAGCGCCGCGGACACGGCGTTGAGGGTGCTGGTGACGGTGGGGGTGACCTTGTCCTTGTTGATGACGGGCAGGATGTTCTCGGCCAGGAAGAGGTTCTTGTCGTCCTTGAGGGTGACGAGCTTGTTCTTGGCGATGGCGGGGTCCGTGCTGGTCAGGTCACCGACCTGCACCTGGTTGTTGGTGATGGCGGCGAGGGTCAGCGGGCCTCCGGCGTCCAGCGAGACGAACTTCTTGAAGGACAACCCGTAGACGCTCTTCAACCCGACCACGCCGTTGACCCGGGTCTTCCACTCCGGCGGTGTGCCCAGTGCCATCGTGCCGGCCACCGGGGCGAGGTCGGAGATGGTGGTGAGGTCGTGGGCGGTCGCCGTCTTCTGGGTGACGGCCAGCACGTCCTTGTCCTCCGCCGTGGACTGCTTGAGCGCGGAGATGCCAGAGGGCAGCGCCTTGGTCAGCGCGGCGGAGACCTCGGCCGGGCTGCTGGCCTTCGTCTGCGGGTCGAAGTACTGGAGCAGCGCGCCCGTGTACTCCGGGAGGAGATCGATCGAGCCGTCCTTGAGCGCGGGGATGTACGTCTCCCGGCTGCCGATGTCCAGCCGGGTCTTGACCTTGAGGCCCTTGGCCTTCCACCGGCTCAACTCCCCTGTCTGTGCGGTCCCGTGGCGGCCGAGCGGGCCTCGTCCGTCCGGTGGGGATCGCAGCTTCCCGCTCGCCCTGCCGAGGTACTTCCTGACGTCTCCCGGCGCCTCGTCGGCCTCCGCATCCGTCGGCGCTGATTCGGCCCCGGGCTGTGGGCAGGCCGCGGTAGTGGCCCTGCTGGACAGATAGGCAAGGGGGGCTGTCCGCCGACGGCGTCCCGATCCGGCCCGCGGTCACCGAGGCATGGGCATCTGCTCCTCCGCCACCTGGAGAGCCGAGATCGTCGGCGGGGCCGAATCGCGTTCGGGTGGCAGAGGCGTCTGCTTCGGCGCACCGCTAGCGAGCCCATTATATTACGGGCATGCTTTAATGGTGGATGTGACGCTGCCGGCCCGACCACTCATGGTTCTGACGCCCACAGCCTTTGACCGTCGACCTCCGCGGGCTGCGACCGCAGCCGGGAGACGCAGGCGACCGCCCTGCGCTCGGCCCCTCCTTGAAGCAAGGGCCCACGCGCCCGCAGGAACCCCCACCGAAAGGAGCGACCGTGCGGCCGATGGCGTTTCCCTTGGATGGCCGCCGTCCGCGATGATCGTGATTCCACTGGCCGTGACCGACGCATCGGGCGGCTTCCAGCCTCGCGGCCGTTGCCCTCGGCGGCGTTGTGCGAGGCCGTGAACGGTTCCCCTCAGCGCATGAAGGAGAGGGCGTTCTCGATCCCCTGCGCCAGGACCTCGTCTGAGAACTTCTGGTCGGAGAGGGCTCGGGAGAGCTGCAACGTGCCCACCATCATGGTGAAGAGCCCGATGGCCTTGCCCCGGGCGGACTGCGGATTCGCAGGCGTCAGGCGGGCGGCGATCTCTTCCACGATGTCTCGTGCGCCGTCGGTGTAAGCCTGCTGAGTCTCGTCCCCACAGCGGCTGATCTCGTCGAGCAGCGCGGCGGAAAGGCATCCGTCGCCGGGGTGGTCCCGGTGCTCAGGCGACAGGTAGTCGCGAACCAGGTCTTCGAGACCCTGGCGGCCGGGCCGCAGCGTTCCGTACCCCGCGACCTGTGTGCGCAGTTGGTCGGTCACGACGTTGGCGACGAGGTCGTCCTTGGATGCGAAGTGCGCGTAGAAGGCTCCATTGGTGAGCCCGGCGTCCGACATCAGAGTGGAGACGCCCGAACCGTCGATGCCGTCCTGCTTGAATCGGTGGCCGGCCGTCTCGATGATCCGTTGCCGTGTCGCCTGCTTGTGCTCCTTGGCGTAGCGCACCACGAGCATCCTCCGTTCGCTCCGCAAGACCAATGCCTCGCCGCCAAGCCTAATCCATGACCTGATGTGCGTAATATTACGATCGGCAGGCCATTTGGGCACCGGTTCTCCGGCCGTTTCGGAGTCGGGGCGGCCCGCCGGGTCCCAGCCGGGCGGTGACTTCCCTGGGGGAAGGGTGAATGTCTCCTGGAGCGCTCGACGATGACGCGGACTGGAGCGCCGCAGTCGGTGTGGCGAACGTTCAGTACGGGACCCTCGGGGCCGAGTACGTATGCTTCGTCCCACTGGGTCAGTGGGACGGCCTTCAGGATGCCGGCCGAGATCAACTTCCGGAAACGGTCACGGGGGACGCCTCCGGCAGGCCGATGTGGCGGTGGAAGTCGTCGAAGCGTCGGACTCCTTGGTCGCGTCACGAGGGATCAGTAACGTCCATTTCCATGACACGGGCACAGTGCGGACCATCGGCGCCGTTGTCAGCCAGGGCTGTCAAACCGCCCTGGCCCAGACGCAGTTGGCAGCCCGGTCGGACCTCCTTCTTGCCCATGGTTCCAGCAACCGCATGCTCTTTTCGGTGTGTCTCCCTCTCGAAGGTGTGAGGGAAATGCCTATGGGCGCGGTGGTGGCGGCCCGCTACTCCTCGGGTCGTCACCACCGTGCGGTGTACGCCTGTTCCAGGCATGTGAGGGCGATGATTTCGCCCGGACGCCCGGTCCTTCGTCAGGCGGCGTGGGTGGGGTAGTCGGTGTAGCCGGCCGCGCCGCCGCCGTAGAAGGTGGCGGGGTCGGGGGTGTTCAGGGGGGCGCCGGAGCGTACGCGCTCGACGAGGTCGGGGTTGGCGAGTGCCATGGTGCCGACGGTGACCACATCGGCCAGGCCGTCTTCGATGTCCTTGGCGCGGGAGGCGATGTCGGCACCGGCCCGGTTGAGGATCAGCGTGGTCGGCCACAGCTTCCGGAGGGTGTGCAGGAGTTCCTCGTCGCCGCCGTGGCCGATGTGCAGGTAGGCGAGGTTGAGGGGGGCGAGGGCGCGCAGGAGGTGCGGGTAGAGCTCGTGGGGATCGCTCTCCGTGAGGTCGTTGATCTGGAAGGGGTTGCCGGGAGAGATCCGGATGCCGGTGCGGCCGGCGCCGATCTCGTCGGCCACGGCCGTGGCGACCTCCACCGCGAAACGGATGCGGTTGTCGAGGGAGCCCCCGTACTGGTCGGTGCGCTGGTTGGTGCTGGGGAAGAGGAACTGGTTGACCAGGTAGCCGTTGGCCCCGTGGATCTCGACGCCGTCGGCGCCGGCGGCGATGGCGGCCGCGGCGGCGCGCCGGAAGTCGTCGACCGTCGCAGCGACTTCCGCTGTCGACAGCTCGCGCGGCACCGGCATCTCCTGGAGCCCGGACGCGGTGAACGTCTGGCCGGCCGGCTGGATCGCGGAGGGAGCGACCGGCTGCCGGTGGTGGGGGGTGTTGTCCGGGTGGGAGATGCGCCCGACGTGCATGAGCTGGATGACGATGCGTCCGTCGGCCTTGTGTACGGCGTCGGTGACCTTGCGCCAGCCTGCGATGTGATCCTCGGTGTAGATGCCCGGGGTCACCGGGTAGCCCTGGCCGTCGGCGGAGGGCTGGGTGCCCTCGGTGATGATGAGCGCGTGCGAGGCGCGCTGGGCGTAGTACTCGGCGTTGAGCTCGGTCGGCACGCCGTCGGGGGTGGCCCGGCTTCGGGTCAGGGGGGCCATGGCGAGCCGGTGCGGCAGGGAGACCTCTCCGGCGACGGTCGGGTTCCACAGGGCGTTGAGCATGGATGATTCCTCAGATGATGAGTAGTCGATCGCTGAGGGCAGGGGTCGGCAGTAGGTGTGATCAGCCGAGCGGGAGGACCGGGCCGTCCTGCTTGGGGCCCGATGGGGACCCGTCATGACCCCTGCCGGCCGAGCTGTGTCGGCGCGATCTATGGAATTACAATCGTAATACTATGTGGGCGTGCGGGCAGTTGCAAGCAGAAGTCGGCAGTCTGCGGGGCCTCCGAGTTGGTGTGCCGCACGGCACGGTCCGGAAGCTCGCCCGTCGTCGACCGGGCTGCGGGTCAGCCGTTCACGCGGTTTGGCCAGGGCGTCGGAGAACAGGGCGCAGGGCCTCGATGACGCCTGGGTCGTCCACCGTGGAGGGGATGGGTTCGTCGTGCCCGTCGGCGATGCCGCGCATCGTCTTGCGCAGAATCTTGCCCGAGCGGGTCTTGGGCAGGGCGGCCACGACCGCGACCTCTTTGAGGGAGGCGACGGCGCCGACGCGCTCGCGCACGAGCTGGACGAGTTCGGCCTCGACCTCGCCCGGTTCGCGGTCGACGCCGGCCTTCAGGACGACGAAGCCGCGCGGTACCTGTCCCTTGAGGGCGTCGGCGACGCCGATGACGGCGCATTCGGCGACGTCGGGGTGGGCGGCCAGGGCCTCTTCCATGCTGCCGGTGGACAGGCGGTGTCCGGCGACGTTGATGACGTCGTCGGTGCGGCCCATGACGAAGACGTAGCCGTCGTCGTCGAGGTGGCCGCTGTCGCCGGTGAGGTAGTAGCCGTCGTACGCGGAGAGGTAGGAGGCGACGTACCGGTCGTCGTCCTTCCAGAGAGTGGGCAGCGCGCCGGGCGGCAGGGGAAGGCGCACGACGATCGCGCCGTCCGTGCCCGCGGGCACCGGCTCGCCCGAAGCGTCGAGGACGCGGACATCCCAGCCCGGCAGCGGGCGGGTCGGGGAGCCGGGCTTGAGGGGAGCGACCTCGATGCCCACCGGGTTGGCGACGATGGGCCAGCCGGTCTCTGTCTGCCACCAGTGGTCGATCACCGGGACGCCCAGCAGGTCGCTCGCCCAGTGGTAGGTCTCGGGGTCGAGGCGCTCACCGGCCAGGAAGAGATAGCGCAGGTGGGAGAGGGCGTAGCCTGCGGTGAGCGTCCCCTTCGGGTCCTCCTTCCTGATCGCCCGGAAGGCGGTGGGCGCCGTGAACATGGTCTTGACCCGGTAGTCGGCGGCCACGCGCCAGAACTGGCCCGCGTCCGGGGTGCCGACCGGCTTGCCCTCGTACAGCACCGTCGTCGCACCGACCAGCAACGGCGCGTAGACGATGTACGAGTGCCCGACGACCCAGCCGACATCGGAGCCGGTGAACATCGTCTCGCCCGGGCCCACGTCGTACACGGCGCCCATCGACCAGTGGAGGGCGACCGCGTAGCCGCCGCAGTCACGCACGACTCCCTTGGGCTTTCCGGTGGTTCCGGAGGTGTAGAGGATGTAGAGGGGGTCGGTGGCGGGGACGGGAACGCAGTCGGCCGGCGGCGCGGCAGCCACCAGGTCGGCCCAGTCGAGATCGTGAGGCCCCAACTCTGCTGTCTCCTGCGGGCGTTGCAGGATCACGTTCTTCTCCGGCTTGTGGACCGCGAGTTCGATCGCCTGGTCGAGCAGGGGCTTGTACGCGATGACGCGCTTGCCCTCGATGCCGCAGGAGGCGGACACGACCACCTTGGGGGCCGCGTCGTCGATGCGGAGGGCGAGTTCGCGCGGGGCGAACCCGCCGAAGACGACCGAGTGGACCGCGCCGATGCGTGCGCAGGCCAGCATCGCGATCGCGGCCTCGGGGACCATCGGCATGTAGATGACCACGCGGTCGCCCTGTCCCACGCCGAGCTGTGCGAGCGCTCCGGCGAAGGCCGCCACCTCGTCCCTCAGCTGTTCGTAGGTGTAGGTGCGACGGGTGCCGGTCACGGGGGAGTCGTAGACGAGCGCGGGTTGCTCGCCCCGGCCTGCTTCGACGTGCCGGTCGAGCGCGTTGAAACAGACGTTGAGCCGTCCGTCGGGAAACCAGCGGTAGAAGGGTGCGCCCGAGGAGTCCAGAGCGCGTTGCGGAGCGACATCCCAGTCGATGCCCTCCGCCGCCTTCAGCCAGAAGCTCTCCGGGTCCTCGGTACTGGAGCGGAAGACATCCTCGTACGTTCCCATCGCGCACTCCTTTGTGGCATCGAGGGACGGTGGTGGGGCTGCGTGCGGAACGGTGTCGGACACATGTACCGCATGCCGGCGGGCATGGTCGAGGGCGATGCCGGAGACCGGCGGACCGGTCGCCGACATGGCGGTGGTGCGGCGGCTCGGCCGTCGACAGGACCGCCGTCAGGTGCCGCTTCTGCTCACGTGCCGAGGTGCTTGCGCAGCCACTGACCCATCTGCTGGATCGCCTGGTCCACCTCGGGTACGCGCCCGGCGCCCAGGACGAACGAGTGCTGGCCTTCGGGCAGCGGGCGGACCTCGGAGGTGACCTTGAAGTCCGCGAGGCGGCGGCCGAGTTCGGCGCCGTCGTCGGCGAGGGTCTCGTACTCCCCGTAGTGGACGGTCGTGGGCGGCAGGCCGGTCAGATCGGCGTTCGCGATGCTGATCGCGGGGTCGGTGAAGTCCACGGCGGGGTCCTGCAGCCAGGCTCCTCGGAAGAGTTCGAGGGTGTTCCTGCTGAGCATCTTGTCGTTGTCTTCGTTCTCGTCCACCGACGCGTTCTGGATGGTGAGGTCGGTCCACGGTGAGACGCTGACGATCGCGCCCGGGGTTGCCTCCCCCTTCGCGAGCAGGCGCAGCGGGAGCATCACCGCGAGGGTGCCGCCGATCGAGTGGCCCGTGCTGCCGATGTTCCGCGGCTCGTAGCCCTGTGAGAGCAGCCAGCGGTAGGCGGTCTCGGCGTCGTCGAGCTGCGCGGGGTAGGGGTGTTCGGGTGCCAGGCGGAAGTCCACGACGAGGGAGCGGGCTCCGGCGGCCTTGGCGATGTGGCCGGCGGCCTTGCGGTCCGAGTGCATGGAGGCGGTGACGGATCCGCCGAAGTGGAAGTGGAGCAGCGCCTTGTCGGGGTCGGCGCCCTCGGGGATGGCCCACAGGGCGGGGACGCCGCCCGCGTCCACCTCGGCGTACGTGACGCCTTCCGGCTCGGTCGACGCTTTGTGGTTCGAGTCGACGATGTCGCGGATGACGGCCAGGTCGAGGCCGGGTGTCGACGACTTCGCGCTCACGCTCGCGAGGAACTCCGCGAACTCGTGTGCCTCTTGGCTTACTCCCATGGTGCTGCTCCTTGTCGGGCGGGTGCCGTGCCGCGTTCCCCCGCGGCGGGCGGGTCGAGGTACTGGTCATGACGCTAGTTGCTGAGTATAAGAAAGTAAACTCAGGAGATCGGAGTCACCTGATGGATGCGCGGAGCCCATGACGGGGCATCGGGCATGGATCCTTCAGGGCGCCTGCCGGGCGGGTCGCGACCTGTGGGCCGGACCGCCCGGGGCCGGTGGGCGAGTGCGTGCGACGCGCCTGTGGGCGGCGTCCGCGCCGGCGATCCGGGGATTCTGCCGCCGCGTCCAGGCTTGGCTTCGGGGCGGTCGTGTGGCGGTGGGTGCGGGCGTGACAGCCGGGCGCCACTGCGCCCGGCCTGCGTCGCGCGGGATTGCCCGCATGGGCCGGCCGTACCAGTAGGCCTGTCGGCTTGCCAGGCAACTGGTCAGGCCGATGGGATCAGCGGCGATCCGACCGCCGGACTGTCCTGTGTCTGCGACCGTGGAGGCGCAAATGACTTCATGGATGAGAAGGCGCGCTTGTCGCAGTCCTGGGACCCGTTGGGCTGGGCCGTCATTGCACACCAGGCATCAGCGACTGCACGAGTGCTACTCCTCGAGGAACTGAATGGCGTGCTTCAGGAAGCGCTCGGGGTTCTGGAACTGTGCTCCATGCCCGGCATCGGGGTAGATCAGCAGTTGCGCGTCGGGGATGTTCTGGGCGAGGTGCCAGGAGTTGATCGAGGCGATCATCACGTCGTTCTCGCCGTTGAGGACCAGCGTCGGCTGGGTGATCGCGTTCAGGTGGGCGTAGGGGTTCTCGCCCGGCAGTGGTTCTGCGTAGGCCATGGTCGCTTCGAACTGTGCCTGTGCGACCGCGGGCGAGCTCGGAGGGTCCTGGTCGGCCCGCTGGTGGCGGCGCTCCCAGAAGGCCTTGCCCGCTTGCTTCGCGGCTTCCGAGCGGCCGAAGAACAGGAAGAGGAAGTCCTCCAGGGTGGGGACCGGGTTCAGGGCGTACTGAGGCACCTGGGGGTCACTTGTCGGGTCCCCGCCGCGGAGGCCGGTGCCGAGCAGGAGGAGCTTGCGTACCAGCTGGGGGTGGCGCAGCGTGACCTCCTGCGCCTGGAAACCGCCGAGCGAGAAGCCGAGCAGGTCGACCTGCTCCAGCCCCAGTGCGCGGATGACCGCGGCGATGTCGTCGGCCATGTCCTCCATCCGGTTACGCGGCGTGCCCGATGATGAGGCGACGCCGCGCCCGTTGAACAGGATGACCTCACGGCCTTCGGCTAGGCCGTCGGTGAGCAGCGGGTCCCAGTTGTCCATTCCCCCGCGGAAGTGCTGGATCAGGAAGATCGGGACGCCGGAAGGCTTGCCCCAGCGGCGGTAGGCGAATCGGTCGCCGTCGACCTCGATGTACTGAGTCGGTGCGGTCACATGTGTGTCACTCATGGCCTGAGCCTTTCTGGAGGGGATGAGCAATACGATGACGGTCATCATCTAAAAAGTCAATCCTTTTGATGTCGATCGACATCTATGTATGCTGAACCGTCGAGCATCGACCGAGGAAGGGACGGCTGGACATGCGGGTCACCAAGGCGCAGGCGGAGCAGAACCGGGCCCACATCGTCGCGACAGCCTCCAGGCTGTTCCGTGAGCGCGGCTATGACGGTGTCGGCGTGGCAGAGCTGATGACGGCCGCCGGGTTCACCCATGGCGGGTTCTACAAGCACTTCCGCTCCAAGGCCGACCTGATGGCCGAGGCGTCCGCGAGCGGGCTCTCACAGACCGCGGCGCGGGCGGAAGGCCGGGACCCCGCCGAGTTCGTCGAGCTCTACGTCTCCCGGGAGCATCGCGACGGGCGCGGTGACGGCTGCACCATCGCGGCCCTCAGCGGCGACGCCGCACGCCAGCCGGCGGACATCAAAACAGAGTTCGCAGCCGGGATCGAGAACCTGCTGACGGCCCTCCAGGCTCAGAGTGATACGCCGGGGGATGCGGACCAGCGCGCGACCCGCACCATGGTGATCGACATGCTCGCCCACTCGGTCGGCGCGATCATGCTGTCGCGCGCATGCCCGGACGGTTCTCCGCTGGCAGACGAAATCCTTGATGTCTGCCGCGAGGAGATTCTCGCGTCACTGACACTCGGCAACGTCGACGGGTCGGAGGCGGGGGGCCCGGAAGCCTGACCGCAGCCGAGTGGTCTTGCCGAGTTGCGCGGCGCGGATCGCGGTGACGTACTCGCTGTTCCGGCGCCGAGGATGATGACGTCGTAGTGCGTGCTCATGACGTGCCCCCTTTCCCGGGTGCTCGATGGTTCGCTCGTGGAGCGAGTGGTCATGCGGCGCGGTGGTGGGGCGCCAGGGTGGCGTGGATCTGGTCGCGGATGTCGGCGAGGACGGCTTCGGCGCTGCGGTGCACGTACATGGTGGCGGTGGTGCTGATGTGGATGATCGCGGTGATCACCCGCGCCAGCGTTGCCGCGTCGGCGGCGCCGATGCGCTCGTCGCGGGTGAGCAGGCCGGTGACGCCGTCCTCAAGGCGGCAGGCAAGGGCCAGACCCGCTTGCCTGTAGGGCTCGGCCGGGTCGCCGAAGACGAGTTCGTGCAGGTATGTGCGGCCGTTCTCGATGTGCTCTCTCAGGCACTCCATCACGGGACGGATGAGAGCGATGACCGGCTCCAGCGTGCCCTGTCCGACGGCGGCGTTCGCGGCGGCGAGGCCGACGTCGAGGGCCGCGGCGAACTTCTCGTTCTGCACCATGATCAGCAACTCGGCCTTCGTGGACGCGTACAGGTAGAGCGTCCCGATCGCGACGTCGGCCCGGCGGGCGATCTGCTGCGTCGTGACCCCGCTGACGCCGTGTTCGACGAACAGCTCGCGGGCGGCGGTCATGATGCGCTCGCGCTTGGCCTGTTTGGCCAGCTCGCGGCGCCCGATCGGCATGTGGCCGCGTCCCATGGGACCTCCCTTGACAATAATTCTGAGTGCATTCATAGTTGAGTGTACTCGGGTCGATCGGACGGGGCGAGACCCGGATGCCGCGCCGGGTTGGCTGTTCTAATCGCAAATATGGATAAATAAGACAAATTCTAGGAGTGGCGCCCCATGAGAGCGTTCGTCGTCACCAAGTACAAGGAGCCGCTCCAGGAGGCGGACGTCCCCGAGCCCACCGTGGGGGAGCACGACGTGCTGGTGCGGGTGGAGGCCGCGGGGCTGAACCCGCTGGATGAGAAGATCCGCGCCGGTGAGTTCAAGCAGATCCTGCCCTACAAGCTGTCGCTGATCCTGGGCAACGACGTCGCGGGCACCGTCATCGGTGTCGGGGCGGCGGTGCGCGGCTTCAAGCCCGGGGACGAGGTCTACGCCCGGCCCGCCGCGGACCGCATCGGCACGTTCGCCGAGCGCATTGCCGTCGCGGAGAGCGATCTGGCGCTCAAGCCCGCCTCGATCAGCATGGAAGAGGCCGGCTCGCTCCCACTGGCGGCGCTCACGGCGTGGCAGGCGCTGGTGGAGCGCGGGAAGGTGCGGCCCGGGCAGAAGGTTCTCATCCACGCCGGCGCCGGCGGGGTCGGTTCGATCGCGATCCAGCTCGCCGCACACCTCGGGGCGAGCGTCGCCACGACTGCCAGCGGCTCCAACGCGGACTTCGTGCGCGCGCTCGGCGCGGACACGGTGATCGATTACCGCACCCAGGACTTCGAGCAGCTCCTGACCGGCTACGACCTCGTGTTGGACAGCCTCGGTGGGGAGAATCTCGAGAAGTCACTGCGCGTGCTCAAGCCCGGCGGCAAGGCCATCGGGATCGCCGGTCCCCCGGACCCCGCGTTCGCCCGCGAGGCCGGCCTGAACCCGCTGCTGCGCTTGGCGGTCACAGTCCTGAGCCGCAAGATCCGCAGGCAGGCGAAGAAGCTCGGCGTGACGTACGAGTTCCTGTTCATGCGCGCCAGCGGCGACCAGCTCCGCCAGATCGCCGGCCTCGTCGACCAGGGCGTCCTGCGTCCGGTCGTGGGCAAGGTGGTCGCCTTCGACCAGACCCCCCAGGCGCTGCAGTCCCTGTCCCAGGGCGGCATCCGCGGCAAGGCCGTCATCGGCAACAACTGACCCAACTCACCCGCCGCAACCGCGACGGCTGACACAAGACGCACAGCGATAAAAAACACGCAAGGAGAATCCGTCATGAGCAGCACCGGCACACCGAACGAAGCCGTCATCACCTCCTACGCGAAGGCCCCGGCCCGCACCGTCAGCGCCGGCGGCGTCAGCTACGCCTACCGCGAGCTGGGACCGAAGGGCGGCATCCCCGTCGTCTTCTTCGTCCACCTCGCCGCGACCCTGGACAACTGGGACCCCCGCATCATCGATCCCATCGCGAAGGGCCGTCATGTCATCGCCTTCGACAACCGCGGTGTCGGGGCGTCCACCGGCCAGGTGCCGGACAGTGTCGAGGCGATGGCCGACGACGCCTACACCTTCATCCGGGCGCTCGGGTACGACAAGATCGACGTCTTCTCCTTCTCCCTCGGCGGCATGGTCGCCCAGGCCCTGGTGGTCAAGCACCCCGAGCTCGTCCGCAAGCTCGTCCTCACCGGCACCGGGCCCAAGGGCGGCAAGGACATGGACAAGGTCGCCAGAGTCACCTACTGGGACATCCTGCGT
Organism: Streptomyces sp. N50; assembly: GCF_033335955.1. Lineage (GTDB taxonomy): Bacteria > Actinomycetota > Actinomycetes > Streptomycetales > Streptomycetaceae > Streptomyces. The sequence continues at coordinate 195,929 of NZ_CP137550.1, read as the reverse complement.
GCCACGTTGACCCGCTCGGACCCCAAGGAGTTCCTGTTCTTCAACCGCAACGCCACCGGCAAGCCCGCCGCGCGCGCGTTCGTCAACCGGCTCAAGGAGCGCACCGTCGACCGCGACGCGGACATCAAGACCAAGGCGTTCCAGACGCAGCTGAAGGCGATCAAGAAGTGGGGACGCTCCACCCCCGACAACCTGTCGACGATCACACAGCCCACCCTGATCGCCAACGGCGACAACGACCGCATGGTGCCGTCGGTCCTGTCGGAGGACCTGCACCGGCGCATCAAGGGCAGTGAGCTGATCATCTACCCCGACTCCGGGCACGGCGGCATCTTCCAGTACCACCAGGAGTTCGCCCCCGTGGCGGTCGAGTTCCTCGCCCCGTGACCACGACCTGACCAGGAAAAAAGGGCAACATCATGAGCACGTCACCGGCCGCCGCGCCCCGGGCAGTGAAGAAGCCCCTCACCTCCTCGATCCTGCTGTGGGTGCGCACCGACCAGCCCCGCCAGAGGGGCATGGACCACTGGAAGGGCCCGCACTCGGGGATCATCTCCGCCACCCCGGGCCTGGATGAGTACCGGCAGATCCACCTCGCCGAGCACAACACGGGCCGCTGGCCGGCCATCGACGGGGTCCAGACCGCGATCCCCGCCGACCGGAAGATCGACGGCGTCGCGGAAGTCACCTTCCAATCGGCGCTCGCACCCCTGAAGGGGCGCAAGCAGACGAAGCTGGCCTACGCCGACGAGATCAACGTGTTCCGCCGCACCCTGCTCTACACCGGCCCGCCGAACTCATCCCGCTGGTACGACGTCGCAGACCCCGGAGAGACGGTCGGCGCCCGCACTCTCATCTACTTGCGGCGCAGGGACGGCGTCGGCGCCGGCTCCTTCCGCAAGTTCGTCAACGAACACCTCGCCCCCGCGCTCGCCGGCACCGGAGTACTGAAGGAGCTACGCACGCAGACGTTCCTGCCCTGGACGAAAAAGCTCTGGGACACCCCGCACGTCGCCCACGACAATCCCCAGGACCAGCGCTTCCACGCCTCGGTCAGTCTCGGGTTCACCGACACCGCAGCACGGGACGCCTTCTTCACCGGCCAGGTGATCCAGGACCTGTCCGACCGGCTGGCAGCGCAGGTCTCCGCGATCCACGCCTACGACGTCACCGCCGCGCTCACCTACGTCAAGAACGGCGTCATCCTCCCGCACTACGAGGAATGAGCGGCGCGCAGACGGAATGCGGGACCGCCGGATCTGCTCGGCAGATCCATCCGCCCCGGCTTCCTGGCCCTCCTTGCGCCCCCGTCGCCATCTGTTACCCACCACCCATCTGTTACCCACCACCCATCTGGAGCCAGCCATGAGCGAGCAGCAGAGCACCATCCAGTACGAGCGCACCTCACCGCAGATCGCGAAGATCACCTTCGCCAACCCGCCTGTCAACCTCATCGCCGGCGAGACAGTCCTGCGCCTCATCGAGATCGTCCAGGAACTGGCCACCGACCCGGACATCCAGGTCGTGGTGTTCGACAGCGCAACCCCCGACTTCTTCTACAACCACTTCGACCTGGCCGCCGCCGCCGACTTCCCCGCCTCCGAGGACCCGGACGCGGTGCCGGCCTGGACGAATCTGGTCCTGGAACTCTCCAAAGCGCCGTACATCACCATCGCGGCCATCCGGGGACGCACCCGCGGCGGCGGCAACGAGCTCGCCCTCGCCCTCGATCTGCGCTACGCCAGCCGTGAGAAGGCGATCTTCGGACAGCCCGAGGTCGGCAGCGGACTGCTGCCCGGCGGTGGCGGCAGCGAACGCCTGCCCCGGGCCATCGGACGCGACCGCGCCCTGGAAGCCATCCTCACCAGCGACGACTACGACGCCGACACCGCCGAGCGTTGGGGCTGGGTCACCCGCGCCCTCCCCGACAGCGAACTCGACGCCTTCGTCGGCACCGTCGCCGCCCGGCTCGCCTCCTTCGACCGCACCTCACTCGCCTCGGCCAAAGCCCAGATCAACCGGGCATCCCTGCCCCCGGACGCGGACCTGGTCGCTGCGTACGGCGAGTTCGCCCACTCTCTCACCCTCCCCGGTTTCCTCGCCCGGGCCGCAGGCACGCAGGCCGTCGTCGAACAGGCCGGCATCGACTTCGAGTACCGCCTCGGGCACTACATCGGCCTCGCCAACCAGCAACGCTGACACCCGGCAGGAAGCGAGGACGGACGCAGCCGATGCCGCGTCCGTCCTCGTTTGCCGCGGGGCCCACCTGATTTCCGATGTCTTCGGCACTGTGGTCGACTGCGCACCAGCATCGCGGGTGAATTCGAACGCGACGGCGCCCTCTCTGGCCACGGACCGATTGGCCAGGACTCACGACCCAGTGGCGCAGCCTGTACCCGCCGACACTGCTGCGAGTGGTGGCGGGGGAAGTGCCCCGGCGGTCGCTGGACGAACTACACCGGATGATGCGCGGACGAGTGCGTGCCGAGCATGGCCTGACCAAGGCTTCACCGACACCGACCGGGCCGAACTCGCGGGGTGCCTGGCACCGCCTGAGCCCGTGGCCCGACAGTCGCGATGGTCTGTCACCACGGTGGCGCCCCGCTGCTGATCGGGCTGCTGCCGGATCGACCGCCGATGTCATCCACCGCTCGACGGCCGCGACGGTGCACCCCTTCTCGACAACGGCCGGCCAACTGTTCGAACGTCATGGATCACGGAGTCCCGACGTGAAGAGATCGCATCGGGACCGAAGAACAAGCTCAGGCGTCCGTGCTGCCCAGGTCCGGGTAAAGCGCCTCGACCGGGCCGCTCAGAGCCGCCTTGACCCCCTTGGTCAACTCGTCGGCCAGGACCTCGTACTCGCCGGCCTCGACGGCGTCGTAGACCGTCGTCACCAGCTGCGTCGGCAGCATCTTGGGTCCGTCGGCGTGCGCGGCCATATCGGTGTCGACGTAGCCCATGTGCACACCCGTCACGTGGACGCCCATGGGTGCGAACTCGATGCGCAGCGAGTTGGTGGCCGACCACAGTGCGGCCTTGGACGCGCTGTAGGCGCCGCCGAAGGCGTACCAGCTGGCAACGGAGTGCACGTCGATGAGGATTGACCCCTTCTTGGCGGCGAGGATCGGTGCGAAGGCGCGGGCGAGGAAGACCGGTCCGAAGAAGTTCGTCTCCATGTTCGCCCGGATGTCCGCCTCGGTGACGTCCAGCAGGCTCGCGCTCGGCGGGATGGCGCCCGCGTTGTTGACGAGCACGGTGACATCCGCCGCGGCGGCGACTGCCGCGTCGATCGACGCGGGGTCGGTCACGTCAAGGGTCAGGGGGACGATGCGTTCGTCGTCCCAGGCGCGGGGGGTACGGGCGGTGGCGTAGACCTTGGCGGCGCCGCGGGCCAGGGCCTCGTTGACGAAGTGGGTGCCGATACCGCCATTGGCGCCGGTGACGAGGACGACTGCTCCATCGAGGGAGGGCATGGGTTCCTGCTTTCCGAGGGGGATGTGAATTACGTGGCTGCGCACGGGTGGAGCAACGACCCGTCGCCCCGCGATGGGAGAATGAACGGAGCCACATTCGAGCCCACATGGTATTGAGTACAATCATAACTGATTTCAGTCAGAATCTATTCCTGGAGGACGCGGCCATGCCTGTCGGACGGCGCGAGCGCAACAAGCAGGAGAAGTTCGACCGCATCGTCGCTGCTGCCAGTGAGTTGTTCGCCGAACACGGCGTCGATGAGGTCACGACCCAGCAGATCGCCGACAAGGCCGACATTGGCACCGGGACCCTGTTCCTTTACGCCAAGACCAAGGGCGAACTCCTCCTGCTGGTGCAGAACGCCAAGTACGCCGAAGCACTCGAGCGGGGCCGGGCGGACGCCGAGGCCGTCCCGGGCGTGCTGGACGCGGTGATGGCGATCGTGCGGCCGATCGTGGAGTGCAATCGCACCCAGATCGACAACGGACGCACTTACCTGCGAGAGATGGTCTTCGGCGACCCCGAGGAGCCCCGGCACGGCGCGGCACTCGCCATCGTCGCGCAGACCGAGGAGGCCATGGCCGCCGTGCTGCGCCGGGACGAGCGGGTCACGGAGGGCGACGCCGCGACGCTGGCACACATCGTGTCCGCCGTGATGTTCCTCAGCATGGCGGTGAGCGTGAACATCGCCTTGAGCGTCGAGGAGATCCTGCAGGACATCCGCAGGCAGGTCGACGTCCTGCTGCCTTGAAGCAGGGCCGCCTCCGTCCCAGGCGATCATCAGGATGGTTTTCGGCTACGCCATGGCTCTGATCCTGACCGCCGCGACCAGGCGGCGGCTGTGGTTCGATCGGCGGGATTCCTCCGCACCTGCATCTCGCCGGCGTTTACTCCGGAAGCAGTTCATCGGCCCGTTCGGCGACCTCTTGCCGTAGCGCGGCCCACAGGGCGCGCACGGCGGCGTGTGTCACCGCTTCCCGGCGGACGGCCAGGGTGATGGGGAGCCGGATGTCGATCTCGTCGGGGAGCAGTCGGCGCAGTTTCGTCCGCTGGGTCAGGAAGGCCGGCAGGACGCCGATGCCGGCTCCCTGCCGGGTGGCTTCGAGCTGGGCGAAGACGTTCGTCGAGGAGAACGCCGGGGTCATGCCGGGAAGGTGGCGTTCGATGTCGAGGTCGCCGACCTGCAGCATCGACCCCTCGGTCTGCTGGGCGTCCAGGGCGGCCGGATGCGGGACTACAAGGCCCCGCACACCAGCCTCGGCCCGGCGCTTCCGGTGATCGCGGTCCCGACCACCGCGGGCAGCGGCTCGGAGGCCACCCAGTTCACCATCATCACCGACAGCGCGACGGACGAGAAGATGCTCTGCCCAGGGCCGGCGTTCCTGCCGGTCGCCGCCGTCGTCGACTTCGAGCTGACCCTGTCGATGCCCGCTCGGCTGACCGCCGACACCGGTGTCGACGCGCTCACCCATGCCGTCGAGGCGTACGTGAGCCGCAAGGCCAACCCGTTCTCCGACGGCCTCGCCTTGAACGCGATCCGGACCATCGGCCGGCACCTGCGCCGCGTCTACGCCGACGGGGGAGACTCCGAGGCCCGCGAGGCGATGATGCTCGCCGCGACTCAGGCCGGCATCGCCTTCTCCAACTCCAGCGTGGCGCTCGTGCACGGCATGAGCCGTCCGATCGGCGCCCACTTCCACGTCGCCCACGGTCTGTCGAACGCGATGCTCTTCCCCGCGGTGACCGCGTTCTCCGTGCCCGCCGCCGAGAGCCGATACGCCGACTGCGCCCGCGCACTCGGAGCCGCCACCGACGGCGACATCTTGGCCGCCGACAAGCTCGTGGAGGCGCTCCGAGCCCTGTGCCAGGATCTTGAGGTGCCCACCCCCCCCAAGCCCACGGCATCGACAAGGACGAGTGGTTCCGCCTGTCGCCCCTCATGGCCGAGCAGGCGCTCGCGTCCGGGTCCCCCGCCAACAACCCCGTCGTGCCCACCGTGGACGAGATCCAGGATCTCTACGCGCAGATCTACGCCTGACATCCGGCGAGTGAGGAACCGTGATGGCCACGACAGCCAGGTCCACGCGGACTGCGAGATGACAAGCCATGACTGATACCGCTGAGGTCGAGGTTCTCATCGATGTGCACCGAGGCGTGGGCCGGATCCTGCTGAACCGGCCCAAGGCGCTCAACGCTCTGACGACCAGCATGGTCGGCGCCATCGACAGCGCACTCGCCGCATGGGAGCACACCCGCCTGTCCGCTGTGGTGCTCGCCAGCACCAGCACGAAGGCGTTCTGCGCGGGCGGAGACATCCGCACGATCCGCGAGCACAGCCTCGCCGGGGATGCCGCGGCCAGTGAAGGGTTCTTCGCCTCCGAATACCGGCTCAACGCCCGGATCGCCGAGTATCCCGTCCCGATCGTGTCGCTCGTCGACGGCCTCTGTATGGGTGGCGGTCTGGGGCTGTCCGTCCATGGCGGCTTCCGCGTCGTCACCGAGAGCGCGGTGCTGGCGATGCCCGAGACCGGGATCGGATTCTTCCCGGACGTCGGAGCCAGCTACTTCCTGCCGAGGCTGCCCGGCTCGATCGGCATGTACCTGGGACTGACCGGGCACCGCCTCGACGCGGCTGATGCCCTGTACACGGGGCTGGCCACACACTTCGTCCCCAGCGACCGGCTCGCCGCAGTCGCGGACGCTTTGGCCGACAGCCCCGGTGACCCGGTGGACGTCGTCCTGAACCGTCTCGCCGACCGTTCCCCGGTGACGGAGAGCAGGCTGGCGGACGTGCGCGGTGACGTGGACTGGGCGTTCGGTGCGCCGACCCTCGGCGAGATCGAGAAACGCCTGCACCACCTCGACACCCCCTGGGCCGCAGAAGCGCTGGCCGCCCTGGATGCGGCCTCGCCGCAGAGCCTGGAGATCACTCACGCCTTGCTCGGGCGGGGCAGGCAGTCCACGTTGCGCGAATGCCTCGCCATCGAACTCGCTCTCGCCCGCACGACCATCCGCACGCCGGACTTCCTGGAGGGCGTCCGTGCGGCCCTGGTCGACAAGGACCGCAGTCCCCACTGGCAACGTGCGTCGTACGGCGGAGGGACGCTGCAGTCCTGAGTAATTCCGCGGGGTCGGGAGGGACGCGGAGCCGTCCATGGCGCCGGTGCGTGGTCGATGCAAGGCTGTCAGGCCCTGTCCGTCATGAGCGTCGATGACCGCGAGCCGTAAGGGATTTCGCCTGGCGCGGTGAAATCCTCCGTCTCTCCGCCTCGGCGGGCTCGCATGGGCGCGGTGGTTCGGAGTCGTGACCCAGCCTGACGCGCAACGGGTGCGAGGTATCGACCACGGCTCGGGGCGGCGTAGCGGCCCGGCCTGATCTCAGTCGCCGTCGGGCACCATCGAGACCACGACCTTGCCGGCCTTGGTGCGGCCCTGCTCGACGTACGCCATCGCCTCGGGCGTCTGGTCGAACGGGAAGGTTCTGTCGACGACCGGGCGGAGCTTCCCGCTGTCGTAGAGGGCGCTGAGCTTGCGCAACTGGGAGCCGTCGGCCTGCATGAAGAAGAACTGGTAGCGCACGCCCAGCGCCTTGGCCTGCTTGCGGACCTTGCGGCTGAGCGTGTTCATCACCAGGCCCATGAACGAGGGGGCGCCGAGCTGCTCGGCGAACCCGGCGTCCGGCGGGCCGACGACACCGATGGCCAGACCGCCGGGCTTCAGCACCGTCAGGGACTTCTCGAGGTTCGCCCCACCCAGGGAGTCCAGCACCAGGTCGTAGCCGGACAGCACGTTCGAGAAGTCTTCCTTGGTGTAGTCGACGACGATGTCGGCGCCGAGGCTCCTGACCAGCTTCTCCGTGTCGGTGCTCGCGGTCGTGGCGACGGTGGCACCGAGGTGCTTGGCGAGCTGGATGACCGTGGAGCCGAGGCCACCGGCACCGGCGTGGATGAGTACCTTCTGCCCCGGCTTCACGTGGGCCCGGTCTACGAGGATCTGCCAGGCGGCCAGGGCCACCAGGGGCACCGCGGCCGCCTCGTCGAAGGTGAGTGAGGCCGGCTTGGGCGAGACGTCGTCCTGGTCGATCGCGATGAACTCCGCGAAGCCGCCGATCCGCAGGTCGCGCGGACGGGCGTAGACCTCGTCGCCGACCTTGAAGCCGCGCACGGCGGAACCGACCCGGGTCACGACGCCGGACACGTCGTGGCCGAGCACGAACGGGCGCTTGTACTTCAGGAGTTGCTTGAACTCTCCGTTGCGGACCATCTTGTCCAGCGGGTTGATGCTGGCGGCGCTCACTTTGACCAGGACGTCGCGGTCCCCGACGGTGGGCTCGGGTACCTGTGAGGCGCGGGCGCCGTCCTTGCCGTACTTCGCGACGACGAATGCCTTCATGTCGGCCGCCTTTCTGCGAGGCCCCGCTTCGCGTGCGCGGCCAGGTTGATGTGCCACTTGTGACGCTACTCGCTGGGTATAGGAAAGTAAACTTAGGTGAGGTTAGTATCACCCCATGGATGTGTGGACCGAAGCTCTTCAGGAAGCCGGCATGGACGCCCGACTCGACCGGGACATGTCGAACTGCTCGATCGCCCGGACCCTCGAGGTCGTGGGGGAGAAGTGGACGATCCTGATCCTGCGCGAGGTCTGGTACGGCTCGTCCCGCTTCGGCGACTTCGAACGTGTCCTCGGCTGTCCCCGCAATCTTCTCGCTGCCCGGCTTCGGATGCTGGTCGAGGAAGGGATCCTGGCCACCGAGACCTACAAGGAGCCGGGTGCGCGGAGTCGGCCGAAGTACGTGATCACTCCGAAGGGCATGGATCTCGTGCCGGCCGTGATGGGGCTCCTGCAGTGGGGCGACCGGTATCGCGCCGATCCGGAGGGGCCGGCCGTGCTGACGCGGCACCGTGGGTGCGGCGCGCACGTCAACGTCCACGTCCGCTGCGAACAAGGCCACTCCGTGCGGGAGGAAGACATCGAGAGCGTTCCTGGGCCCGCTTTTCGCATGAAGGCCGCCGAGTGACCTGAACGCGGTTGCGTCGGGCGACCGGCGCGACGTCGCCGGCTGTGGACGAGGGTGCCGGGTGGAGGGCCTCAGCCTCTCGGGGTGTGCTCGCTCCGTCTGGCCCGGGCCTGGTGGAGGCGGACCTTGGTGCGGTTGCCGCAGCGCGCCATGGAGCACCAGCGGCGGTTGTGGGCAGGGGAGCGGTCCAAGAAGCGCAGGGCGCAGGTGTCCGCGCCGCAGACGCGTACGCGCCGGATCTCGGCGGACAGAAGTAGATCGACGGCATCCTGAGCGACGAGCGCCAAGGCGACCGCGGGGTCGGTGGCCAGGTCCGTGGTGCCGGCAGGCTCCAGGCGCCCGTCCGTGATGGCGATCTGCAGGGCGGGGCGCGGGGCCTGCGCTGCTGATCGGTTGAGCGCCATGATGTCGTCGGCTGTGGGCAGCCGGCCGTCTGCGACCGCCAGTACGGCCCGGTCGATTGTCTCGCGCAGTTGGCGGCCCGACGCCAGGGCGGCAGCGGCGGAGCGCGGAGGGTCCGGTGCGAGCAGCCCGGCTTCTTGAAGCCAGAGGACCAGGTCGCCCGAACTCTGCAGTGTCTCCGTCGGCGGTGTCCGCCAACGGTTGCGCAGGGTGTTGACGAGGTCCAGGCAGACCCGCCCGCCGTCCCAGATCCATATGCCGTCCGTTGCCACGTCTCTATTCTGCACGTTAGCGTAACCCTCTAAGAGGGTTAGTACGTGCTAGGAGGCGGATCCATGGGACAGCCGACAGTGGCGACCGGAGTGAGTCAGGTGGACGGGGTCCGTCTGCACTACCTCCGCGCGGGATCCGGCCCTCTGCTCGTCCTGCTCCACGGCTGGCCGCAGACCTCCGACTGCTGGCGGCCGGTGCTGGCGGATCTCGCTGCCGACCACACCGTCGTGGCACCCGACCTGCGCGGCTACGGCCTGAGCGACAAACCCACCGCCGGCTACGACAAACGGCGGATGGCCGCCGACATCGCCGGCCTCGTCGAAGTGCTCGGCTTCGAGAAGGCCGCCGTCGTGGGGCACGACCGCGGCGCGCGGGTGGGGCACCGCTGGGCGCTGGACCGCCCGGAGCAGGTGGAACGGCTGGCCGTGCTCGACATCGTGCCCACCCGGGAGATGTTTCGCCGCCTGGACGCCTCGCTTGCCTCCGGGTACTGGCACTGGCTGTTTCAGATGCAGCCCGATCTGCCCGAGCGGCTGGTGGGGCATGACGTACGGGGGTATCTCGAGTACTTCTTCGAGCGGTGGACCTACAACCGCCACGGACTGACACCCGATGCAGTCGACGGGTACGTCCGCGCCTTCTCCCGTCCGGGTGCCATGCGCGCGAGTTTCGACGATTACCGGGCCATGGAGCAGGACATCGCGCTGGACGACATCGACGCCTCTGCGGGGCGCCGCCTCGCCATGCCGGTGCTGGCGTTGTGGGGTGCCGCGGGGCTGCCGGCCCGCTTGCCGACGCTGGAGATCTGGCGCGACTACGCGGATGACGTCACGGGTGCCGAGATCCCGGAATGCGGTCACTTCATCCCGGAAGAACAGCCGGAGGCGCTGCTGGCGCACTTGCGCCCGTTCCTGGCCGGAGAGAGGAACCGCTGACGGCGTCGCGGTGACGGACATTGCGTCCCTCCGGAGGGTGCGCACCGGCCGCATGGGCAAGTCGTCGGAGGGGCTTCGGCCACGGTGCGATGCCCCCGCGTGCGGCGAATGAGCTTGAAGCGTGAAGGACGGGAGCGCCGAGGGGTGGCCCGGCTGCAACAGGCTGGGCCACCCCCGGAGTGGAGCTCAGATTGCGACCGATGCGCCGGCCGGTGCGTCTTCCGTGGCAAGGCAGGCAGCTGGGCCGTCAGCCCCGTGCCGCCAGGGCAGGAGAGCCAAGGCCGCCGCCAGGCCGACCGCACCGGCACCGATCCAGAGCGCCGGCACCAGCCCGTCCACGAACAGTGAGGCTGATTCGTAGCCGCCCTGCGCGGAGAACACCCCCGCCGGCGATGCGACGCCTATGGCACCGTCGACCTCGCGGATCGCGTTGTTGGCACCGGAGGGTATGCCCCGCTCCTCCGGGCGGACCGTGCGCATGACGAGGTTCGCGCTGGGAGCTAAGAACATACCCATGCCGATTCCGCAGACGATCAGCGCCGGCAGAAGCGAGGTGTACGACACCTGCGGCTCGACGGCCGGCGCCCAGAGCCCCAGGCCCACCGTGTTCAGGGCCATGCCGACTGTGACAACGGGAGCGCCGCCGATGCGGTCGGACAGGTGCGGCCCATAACCTCGACTGTGCTGATCAGGACCCTGAAAGGACGGCAGTGTGGCCTGCCCGCAAGGAGCCTTTGTCGATCTTGCCGACCGCGTTCTTCGGGATGGCTTCCACCACGACGTATGAGGCCGGGCGCTTGAAGCCGGTCAGGCTGCGCGCGCAAAGCGCTTCGAGCGCCGCGGGGTCGATGGTCGAACCAGGCCGGGGCTGAACGTAGGCGACCACCACCTCGCCCCACTTCTCGTCGGGTACGCCGATCACTGCGGCATCGAGGACTGACGGGTCGCTCGCGAGCACGTCCTCGATCTCCTTGGGGTAGATGTTCTCCCCACCACGGATGATCATGTCTTTCGAGCGTCCGACCAGGGTCAGATAGCCCTCGGCGTCGAGGTGGCCCACGTCGCCCGTGTGCAACCAGCCGTCGACGACGACCCGGGCCGTGTCGTCCGGACGGCCGAGATAGCCGCGCATGATGTTGGGGCCCCTCAGGACGACCTCCCCGTCCGTGCCCGGCGCCGCCTCGGTACCGTCGGCGTCGAGGATCCGGATCTCCTGGCCGGGGAAGGGAAGCCCCACGGTTCCCGCGCGACGGGGTCCCGCAACGGGGTTGATGGTGGAGCCGCAGGTTCCTTCGGAGAGCCCGTACCCCTCGACGAGGGGAAACCCGTACCGGGCCTCGAACCGGGTCAGCAACTCGGCGGAGGCAGGTGCGGCGCCGCAGACCGCGAACCTCACCGACGATGTGTCGGGCCGAACGTCGTCGGGGAGTGCCGCGAGCATGCTGTAGATCGTCGGGACGGCGCTGAAGAAGGTGGGGCGCTCCTGTTCGACGAGGTCGAAGAAGCGGTGGGGGTCGAACCGGCGGCCCGCGATGACGACACTGGCGCCGGCAAGAAGCGGCGTCAGGATGCTCACCACGATGCCGTTCACGTGGAAGAGCGGCAGGATCAGCAGGCAGCGGTCGCTCGGCCCCAGCTCGAGAGCCTGGCGTCCCATCTCCACCATGGCGTCGATGTTGGCGTGGTCGAGCATCACGCCCTTGGGTACCCCGGTCGTGCCGCTGGTGTAGATGAGGAGAGCCAGCGCGGACGAGTCCGGACGCGGTGCCTGATCCCACTCCGGCGCCTGATGTTCGCGCAGTTCACCGACGGTGAGTGTGGTCAGGCCTGCCGTGGTTTCCGAACCGTCCTCGACCACGAGCAGGCGCGCACCGGAGTCCTTGAGCTGCCGGACCACTTCGACATCGGTCATGCTCGGGTTGACCGGCGTGACGGTGGCGCCGAGCCGCCAGGCGGCGAACAGCAGAAGGACGAACTCGACGCGGTTCGTCAGCTTGAGGGCGACGACGTCACCGGGACCGATTCCGAGATCGTGGAGCTGGCGCGCCGTCCGGAGGACGCCGCTCAGCAGTTGGGCGTTGGTGAAGGACTGCCGCCCGTCCGAGACCGCGGCCCCCTGGGGGTCGACCTCGGCTCGGCGATCGGGCAGAGAAGCGAAATTCATGGCGTGCATACCTGTCTCGGTGTGATGCGATCCGGTCAAGTCGTCGATGCGGCGGGTGCCGGGTCCAGCTGGCGGGCGAGGAACTCGATCTGGTCGCGGACCAGTTCCTCGAACGTCTCGCCTGTGTAGAAGTCGAAGTGACCGGCGTCGTACCGCTTGATCTCTCCCTGGGGCGCGGTGCGCGCGTACCGCAGGGTCTGGGCGGGAGGTGTGACCGAGTCGGTGTTGCTGACGCAGAAGAGGATCGGCATGGCGACCTTCTTCGCGGCCCGCCCGGGCCGGTAGCCGGCGATGGTCGGGATCACGCGTGCCGCGACCTCGTTGCGGAACGTCTTCCCGGGTGGCTGCAGCGCCTGGTATCCGGGGAGGGCGTCCGGAGCGTTCATGAGGGCCGGCGAACCGGGGGCGGCGGCGATCGGCACCATCGCGGGCGCCTTGCCGCGCACTCTGGCCGTCAGATCCCGGGCGAGCACCGGAGTCATTCTGAGCGAGGCGAGCGGGCCGAGCGCGAGCGCGGAGGCGAGGCCGTCGGTGAACGGGCACTGGGCCACGGCCGCGCGCAGTTCCGGATGTCGAGAGGCCACCGTGATGGCGTGGCCGCCGCCGAAGGAACTGCCCCACACCGCGACGCGTGCGCGGTCGACGTCATGGCGTGTCCTGACGTAGGCGAGGGCGGAGTCCCAGTCGGCCAGCTGACGCCTGATCGACAGGAGCTGGCGAGGGTGGCCGCCGCTGTCCCCGAAGTGTCGGTACGTGAAGGCCAGGGAGGCGATGCCGGCCTGCGCGAAACGCTCGGCGAAGGCGTCCAGGCGCATCTCGCGGGTCGCACCCAGGCCGTGTCCGAGAACGACGACGGGCGGGGAGACGACACCTGTGGGCAGGTAGAGCCAGCCGGCGCAGGTACTGTCGCCGGAGGGGAAGGTGACGTTGTGCCGGATGAAGGGCTGCGGAGCGGTCATGTCGGTCACCGTCCATTCGCCGGGCGGCGCCCGGGCACGCTGCCCGAGGCGAGCGCCTGCGCGTACGTGTCCGGGCTGTAGAGCGGGAGCTCGCCGGTGGCCTCTGTCGTGTCCTGGTAGTCGAGCATCAGTTCCTGCCCCTCCTTGGACATGACTCTGGCGAAGAACTCGGCGCGTTCGACGTGCAGACCGTCCTCCAGCGACATCGAGCCGCCGAAGTACACCGACCGCTTGGCGGCCTCGACCGACCCCTTCGGCCGCTTGCCGAAGCGTTCTGCGAGTTCGATGGCCTGTGCGACCACCTTGTCCTGCGGAACGACCTGGTCGACCGCCCCGTTGGCGAGAGCCTCCGCAGGCGTGAAGGGCCTGCCTTCGAGGATCGCGGCCAAGGAACGGTGGGTGCCGATCAGGCGGGTCAGCCGTTGGGTGCCGCCTCCGCCCGGGATGATGCCGAGGAGGATTTCCGGCTGGCCGATGAAGAAGTCCCCGTCGGCCATGACCCGCAGATCGCATGCCCAGGCGAACTCCGCGCCGAGGCCGAGAGCCGAACCGTTGAGGGCGGCGACGAAGAGGACACCGCTGCGGTTCATCCGGAGGAAGGTCGTGTGCAGGTGCTCCAGTTGGAGGGCACCTCGCATCGGAGTCTTGCGCATCAAGGTGCCCAGGAGACGAGATCGGTCCACGTGCTTTGCCATGCGCACGACGGCGGCGGCTCCACGGCGGCCGACCGTAGGGCTGGCTGCGCCCTCTTCTTGAAGCCATCGGACCGCGGCATGGCTGACGAACCGTTCGGGATGCGCCCCGGTGAACACGACGGCACGAATGTTCGGATCGCGGTCGGCCCGGTCCACCAGTTTGTCCAGCTGGGTGGAGATGTCGAGGCCGAACTCCTGGTGTGGGCCGCCGTCGACCCGGACGATCAGGACGGCTCCCCGGACCTCGATCTCGAGATGGCCCTTGTCTTTGTACGGCATGAAGTCTGCTCCCGTGCTGAGTTCATGGAGGGGTGGGAAAGTGCGTGGGGACAGTTGCGGCCGCGTGTGGCAGTGATGAGGTCGGGATCGCCCCGGGGGTTGTGTCCGCGCAGGCGGCATGAGACTGGGCAGCGCGCGACAACGTGTCCAGAGACGTACGCCGCGTCCGTGACGACATGTCGCCCACTATGTGTAACATTGCCGTGAAGAGTTAGATAACCAAGTTATTTTGAATGTGTCAACGGTGGAAGCAGGCGAGACATGGCAGGGCGGGCGAGGGTCGAAGACGCGCAGGAGCGACTTGTCCAGGCGGCCATCGGTCTGCTGGCCGAGCGGGGGCCGTCGGCCATCAAGGCGCGCACGGTGGCTTCCGCGAGCGGACTGTCGACCATGGTGGTCTACAGCCACTTCGGCGGGATCCCTGAGCTGATGAGCGCCGTTGCCGACCATGGGTTCAAGGAACTCGGTAGAGCTTTTGCCCAGGTGCCGATGACTGAGGATCCGATCGCGGAACTCTTCGCCATGGCCTTGACGTGTCGCCGAATGGCCCACGAGAACCCTCACCTCTACGACCTGATGTTCGGCCTGTCCACTCGCGCGACATACCGGCCGCTGTCGGACACGGACCTTCGCCTGAGCGGGCATTCACCGGGATTTCGAGAAGCCCACGCCCATGTCGCCGCGGCGTGCGAACGGTTCGTGCGCTCCGGCAGGGGCCGGCAGCAGCGACCCGAGGCCGTAGCCGCTCAGCTGTGGAGCTTTGTACACGGCTACATCACCCTTGAACTGGCCGAGCACTTCGTCGAGTTCGACGACGCGGTGGCGCAGGTGCTTCTACCGATGGGTGTGAACTTCTCTGTCGGCCTGGGTGACAGGCGTGAACGTGCCGAGGCCTCGCACGAGGCCGGCGCGCGCTTGTACGACTCCATCGTCCAAGGCCTGTGAGAAGGGGGGCGGCCGGGTGCCGCCCCTTGCGCTCCACGCTAGGGCGACCTGGTCTCCACGGTGGGGCTGTTGGTATTCGGCGTGAGTTGGTCATGCCTCCCCAATGCCTCGACCTCCCGTTCCAGGGACGGAACCGCGCGGGAGGCGAAACGCCGAGCCCAGGGCCAGGTCAGCGGCGAGTTCAGTGCCCCCTTGGCCCAGTTGGCCACGGCGACGGCGCGGGGGACGTACACGCGGCTGCGTCGGCGCACGAGCCCGTCGACGATCGCAGCGGCAGCCCGGTCGGCGCTGGTGGTGACATTGCCCGGATAGGGCAGCCGTCGGCGCAGCCCCTGGAACGAGGGGAGGTCTGCCTCGGCCCCTCGGACAAGGTCCGTGTCGATCCAGGAGGGGTGCACAAGGCCGACCGTGACCCCGAGGTGTGCCACCTCCTGGCGGTAGGTCAGGGCGAGCAACTCGACCGCGGCCTTGCTCGCGCCGTACGAGGCCATCGCGGCCAGCGGCATGAAGGAGAGCGCGGACGCCACGACCAGTACATGGCCCCGGCTGCGCTCCAGATGGGGCGTCGCGTACTTGAGGGTGCGGAACACCCCGTTCACATTGACGTCCAGGACCCGTTCGAACGACGCATCATCTGTCTGCCGCACCGTTCCGTACGCCACGACGCCGGCATTGGCGAGGACGAGGTCGACGCCACCCATGACCTCCGCGGCCCCATCGATCGCTGACCGGAGGGCGGCACCGTCACGCACATCGGCCTCACACCATGAGGCGGCGGGGCCCAGATCATCGGCGAGGTCGCGCAGTCGATCGGACTCCAGGCCGATCAGGGCCACACGAGCCCCTCGGGCGGCGGCCAGGCGGGCCACCTTCTCGCCGATCCCACGTGCCGCTCCGGTGACAACCAGCTTTCTGCCCAGCAAGTCACGTTTCATGGCGGCAACATAACTTCGTTATTTTCGGAACACAAGGCATCGCGCGCAGGTTCCGCACTTGCTGTACCTGCTGGGTCTCATGACTGGACGAACCTATGCTGGCTGTCATGAGGCGGACATCCTTTGCTCAGTGGCCCTGCTCGATCGCGCGGACCATGGACCTGCTCGGGGACTGGTGGACGCCGTTGGTGCTGCGCGAGGCGTTCTACGGGATCCGGCGGTTCGACGCGTTCCACGAGTCGCTGGGGATCGCACGCAACACGCTCACGGACCGGCTGCGCCGGCTGGTGGAGGAAGGGCTGCTGGAGAAGCGGCCGTACCGGGCGGAGCCGGTTCGCTACGACTACGTGCTCACCGAGAAGGGGCGCGACTTCTACGGCGTGCTGCTGGTGATGAATCGCTGGGGGGACCGTTGGCTGGCTGGTGAAGCGGGCCCGCCGGTCGCCATGCATCACGAGGTGTGCGGGGAGGACACCCATGCCGAGGTGGTGTGCGCCGCCTGCGGTGAGCCGATGACCGCGGACAACACCCGCACTCGGATGGGCCCTGGCTATCCGCCGCACCTGGCCGAGCGGCCGGATGTGAAGGAGCGTTTCGCGGGCTGACTCAGTGGTTCCGCAGATCCGCACTTACCCTTGACAGGTAAGTCTATCTACGCAACTTTACAGGTCACAAGCTCATGTGGATGTCTTTGGCGGGAGGCTGCGGGATCATGGAGTGGACGGGCGCGCGCTATGCGGACAAGCCGACGGTCGAGGTCCATACCTGGATCGCCGCCCCACCGGCAGAGGTGTGGGCGCTGGTGTCCGACATCGAGCTGATGCCGCGCCTGAGTCCCGAGCTGCAATCGGTCGAGTGGCTGGACGGCGGAGGCGCCCCTGCCCTGGGAGCCCGGTTCATCGGCCGGAGCAGTCATGAGTCCTTGGGGGAGTGGGCCACCACGTCCCACATCGTCGAGTGTGAGCCGTCGAGGAGGCTCGCTTGGGCGGTGGAGGACCCGTTGAACCCGACAGCGATCTGGCGGTTCTTGTTGGAGCCGCAGGACGGCGGCACTCTGCTGCGGGAATGGATGCAGATGGGGCCCGCTCGCTCGGGTCTCTCCTTCGCCATCGACCGTATGCCGGAGAAGGAGCAGAAGATCGTCTTCGTGCGCATGCGGGAGTTCGAGGCCAACATGATCGCCACTGTCGAGGGGATCAAGAAGCTGGCTGAGGGTGCCGGGGCCTCTGGCGAGGCGACTCTCTGATGCGCACCTCTACCACGATCGAAGCCTCCGGCGCCGATTGGCAGGAGATCGTCGACTACGTCACCGAGGCGGAGAAGCTCGGTCTGGACATCTGCTGGGTGGCGGAGGCGTGGGGCTCCGAGGCGCCCTCGCCGCTGGGCTACCTCGCCGCGAGGACCGAGCGCATGCTGCTCGGATCGGGAATCATCCAGCTCGGCACCCGCACGCCGATGGCCATCGCCCGCGCCGCGATCACGCTGTCCCGGATTTCCGACGGGCGCTTCCTTCTCGGACTCGGACCCTCCGGGCCGCAGGTGATCGAAGGGCTGCACGGAGTGCCCTTCGACCGTCCGCTGTCACGGATGCGAGAGACCGTCGAGATCGTGCGGCGGGCCGCGTCGGGGGAGAAAGTCGCCTACTCCGGGCGGGAGTTCCAGATCCCCCTGCCGGGCGGGGATGCCAAGCCCATGCGGCTGTCGATGCGCGCCGAGTACGACATCCCGGTCTACCTGGCGACCCTCTCCCCGAAGATGCTGCACCTGACCGGTGAGATCGCGGACGGCTGGCTGGGCACCAGTTTCGTACCCGAGGGCGCCAAGGAGGCGTACTTCGACCACCTGGACCAGGGCCTGGCTGCCGCTGGTCGCAGCCGCTCGGACCTGGACATCTGCCAGGGCGCCGAGGTCGGCTTCGCCGAAGACGAGGACGCGCTGCGCGTAATGGTCGCCGGGCGCAAGAAGGAGCTTGCCTTCAGCCTCGGCGGTATGGGCTCGGCAACCACGAACTTCTACAACAACGCCTACAGCCGCCAGGGTTGGGCCGAGATGGCGGCCGAGGTCCGGACACGTTGGCAGGCGGGGGACCGGGACGGCGCGACCGGCCTGGTCACCGACGAGATGGTGCTGGCGACCACGCTGATCGGAACCGAGGACATGGTGCGCGAGCGGCTGCGCGTGTGGCGCGACACCGGTGTCGACACCGTTCGCTTCTATCCCGCCGGCGAGACCCTCGCGGCCCGACTCGCGACCTTGGGCCGGGCCATCGATCTGGTCCGCGACATCGAGGACGAGGCGGCACAGTAGGGACGGGCTATGCCGGCCAACGAGGGCAGCTCAGTGACGGCGCCGTCGACGGGGTCCCGGTCAGGTCAACCGCGGGCGCTGATGTCGTCGGCGGCCAGGCCCGACATCAGCAGGGTGATCGCGCGGAACGTCCTGGCCAGGGCATCTTCCCGATCCGCCGCGGCGGCGATGATCTGGTTGCCCTCGCACAGGCCTGCCAAGAGCAGCCGGGCGACGGTGGCGACGGGCACATCCGGTTGCAGGTCGCCGCGTTCGGCCAAAACGGTCAGGAGCCGTTCGATCGGCGGTTGGGCGACGGTTTCGTTGATGTGCCGGTACTGCTCGCCCAGGACCGCGGGTGCCTGAGCCATCAGCTCACGGTGCAGGGGGTCGTCGATGGTCCGCCGCAGGAAGACGTGCGTGAGGTCGGCCACCGCGGTCATGGCAGGCTCGTCCGGCGTGGCCCGGACCGCCTCGGACGTCGCGTCTCCCAGAGCCCCGACCTGCTGAATGAGCTCCGTGTACAGCTCGGCGAACATCGCCTTCTTGTCCGGGAAGTGGTGATAGAAGGTGCCCTTGCTCACCAGCGCCGCCCCGGTGATGGCCTCGACCGACGTGCCCGCGAAGCCGTTGTCGACGAACAGTTTGCGCGCGGTCGCCACCAGGTCCGCCCGGGTCTGCTCCGCGTACATCTGGCGTCGGTTTGGCCCTCTCATGTGTGCCATCGTATATTCAATGACCCGAAGTCAGTGAATGACTCACGGTCGGTCGATGGTCGTCATGACAATGCCCTCCGGGAAGGCAGGCGGAGCCGTGGAGAAGCGCAGGATCGTGTTGCTGGGTGCGACGGGATACACCGGACAGCGAGTGCTCCGGGAACTGCTCGCACGAGGCGAGAAGCCGACCTTGGCCGGGCGTAGCCGAACCAGGATGCTGGCTCTGGCTGACACCTTCGAGGCAGAGCTTCCGGTGTTCGAGGTGGACGCCACGTCGGCGTCCGACTTCGCGCACCTCCTGGAGCCCAGCGACGTGCTCCTCTCCACCGTCGGGCCGTTCACCCACGTCGGTATGGTCCCGGTCACGGCCGCCGCGCAGGCAGGGGCCCACTACTTCGACTCCGCGGGGGAGGGGCCCTTCGCTCGCCGTGTCCGCGATGAGCTGGACTCCGGGGCCGCCGCCCGGGGAGCGACCCTCGTGCCGTCATTCGGCTATGACTACGTGCCGGGCAACCTCGCCGGCGCGCTGGCTCTGGACACGGCAGGCGAGCGGGCACGACATGTCGAGATCGGCTACTTCATCACCCGCTCGGGACACGGGGACGAACTGCTCTACCGCACCACTCTGCGCGACTCCTACACCCTGACCACGGCAGGTACGCGGCAGACACTCGTTGCCGCGGCGGCCGAGGACGGCTTCGCTTACCGTCCTGCACGTCGCGGGCAGCCTCCCCGGCTGATCGACGAACGTGCCGCCAAGAGGGTCCGCACATTTCGCTACGCCGGTGTGAAGCGTTCGGCCATGACCGTCCCGGGCACGGAGCATCTCGGACTCCCGGCGATTTTCCCCCAGTTGGAGAGTGTCGAGGTAGGTCTGGGCTGGCTCGGACGGTGGACCCGGCCGATACAGATCGCCGCCACCCTGCAGGCGCCATTGCTGCGGTCGGCGAAGGTGCGGGCCGCGTTGGCGCGATGGTCCGAGCGGCTCCCGGGATCCCGCCGTGAACCGGATCTCGACGGCCGTTCCCTGGTGATCGCCGTCGCCCGTGACGGACAGGGCCGGCCCCTGGCCACGACAACCCTCACCGGGCCGGATCCGTACGAGATGACGGGATCTCTTCTGGCATGGGGTGCGGCGCAGGCAGCGGCGCCGGATGCGGTCCTCGAACCTGGCGCGCACGGACCGGTCGCGGCCTTCGGGCTCGACACCCTCAGGCTCGGTGCAGCCGAGGCCGGAGTGCATGAAGTCGACGAGGTCTCGGCGCGCCGCCGCTGATCGCTGCCCGGGCATAGATCATGGCGCCGGGGCGCTGAGATGGACGTACAGGGGACTACCTGCGCTTTCCCTGAGGCAGGCGGTGGCTGAAGCTGCCACTGATGAGTTGATGAACACGTTGTTCGATCGGGAGCCGGCCGGTCCCTCGCGAGGAGCCGACCACCCCAGCGGAAAGGAACCTTCCATGGACGAGCAGGGCGAGCGCTTCGACGTCGTCGTACTCGGCGCGGGCCCCGGCGGATACGTCGCCGCCATCCGGGCCGCCCAACTGGGCAAGCGCGTCGCGGTCGTCGAGGAGAAGTACTGGGGCGGCGTCTGCCTGAACGTCGGCTGTATCCCCACCAAGGCCCTGCTGCGCAACGCCGAGCTCGCGCACATCTTCACGCGCGAGGCGAAGACCTTCGGAATCAAGGTCGAGGGCGAGGTCTCCTTCGACTACGGCGAGGCCTTCCGCCGCAGCCGCAAGGTCGCGGACGGCCGGGTCAAGGGCGTCCACTACCTGATGAAGAAGAACAAGATCACGGAGATCAGCGGTCGCGGCACGTTCCTCGACCCGCACACGCTCCAGGTCGCCGACTACGACGGGAACACCCGCACCATCGGCTTCGACGACTGCGTCATCGCCACCGGCGCCACCCCGAAGCTGCTACCGGGCACCCGTCGTACGTCCCGAGTGGTGACGTTCGAGGAACAGATCCTCGCCGAGGACCTGCCGCAGTCCATCGTGATCGCGGGCGCCGGCGCGATCGGCATCGAGTTCGCCTACGTCCTGCACAACTACGGCGTGAAGGTCACCGTCGTCGAGTTCCTGGACCGGATCGCGCCGCTGGAGGACGCCGAGGTCTCCGCCGAACTGGCCAAGCAGTACCGGAAGTTGGGCATCGACGTCCTCACCTCGACCCGCGTCGAGTCGATCGACGAGTCCGGCCCGCAGGTCCGCGTCACGGTCACCGGCAAGGACGGCGCCCAGCAGGTCCTAGAGGCCGACAAGGTGCTCCAGGCGATCGGCTTCGCCCCGAACGTCACCGGCTACGGCCTGGAGAACACCGGCGTGCGCGTCACCGAACGCGGCGCGATCGACGTCGACGGCCGCTGTCGCACCTCCGTCCCGCACATCTACGCCATCGGCGACGTCACCGCGAAGCTGATGCTCGCGCACGCCGCCGAGGCGATGGGCGTGGTCGCCGCCGAGACGATCGCGGACGCGGAGACCATGGAGCTGGACTACGTGATGATCCCGCGGTCCACCTTCTGCCAGCCGCAGATCGCCAGCTTCGGCTACACCGAGGCGCAGGCGAGGGAGAAGGGCTTCGACGTCCAGGTCGCCAAGTTCCCCTTCACCGCGAACGCCAAGGCCCACGGCCTCGGGGATGCGACCGGCTTCGTGAAACTGATCAGCGACGCCAAGTACGGCGAACTCCTCGGCGGCCACCTCATCGGTCCCGACGTCACCGAACTGCTGCCCGAGCTGACCCTGGCCCAGCAGTGGGACCTCACCGTCCATGAGATCGCCCGCAACGTCCACGCCCACCCGACGCTGGGCGAGGCGGTCAAGGAAGCCGTCCACGGCCTCGCCGGCCACATGATCAACATGTAGCAGGGTGCCGTCCCCTCGAAATGCGGTGTGGGGATGCATTGGGGGGTTGCCGCGTTGCCGACCTGCGCGCGAGACAGTCAGACAGGGGAGATGGTGAGTTGGACCCGGTGCAACGGCGCGGGGGCGCAAGCGTGCTCGGATCGGTTTAGCGCTCTTTTGTCACCAAGGGTTGCCGATCCCTTGCCTCGCGCGTTCCAAGAGACCGGTTGCCCCCGGGGCGTTTAAGCCCGGAGACGCGGGGCCCCGTGTTGCCGGACGTGCAGCATCTTGCTTTGAGGCAGCGTGGGCGGATGGTCAGGGTTCAGCGGTCGGGGGTTAGACGAAGGCCGGAGGCGGCACGAAGCCGTCCACTTCCCGGCCCAGCAGGGCGGCGAACTCGATGGTGGTGAGATCGCCCCCGCTGGGGCCCATGGCCTGGAGACCGATGGGCAGTCCGCTCCTGCCCTTGGTCACCGGGATGGTCGTCGCCGGCCCCCCGGAGACGTTGGCAATGGCGCTCCACTTGACCTGGTCCCAGTAAGGGCGTCGTACACCGTCGACTTCGAAGGGCCGCCCGAACCAGTCGATCAGCTTGTTGTGGTGGGCGGGGGCGGCCGTCGGGGTGACCGGCATGAGCACGATGTCGAAGTCCTGGAAGAACTCGAACCATCGCTGCCGGATCTCATTGCGCACCATGTGGGCCTGCAGCCAGCGGTAGTGGGACTGGAAGGTTCCGAGCAGGGCTGGGCTGGCGTCACCGCGCGGGTGCTGGACCATCCGGGCCAGTGTCGCGGCGCTGGAGGCAGGCGCGAGGCTGGTGCGGTCGCCCGCGCCGAAGAGCAGGGGCTGGAAGGCCTTCCCGTGATTCGTCGCGATGTCGACAGGGAGGCTGGCGGGCTGGACCGTGATCTTCGCGCCGGCCGCCCGCAGCACGGTGACCGCGTCATCCATGGCTGCTGTGACGTCGCTGTCGACCGGGCACGCGGGATCCTCGCCCCAGACGGCGACTCGGAAGTCGGCGAGCTTGGTCGCGCGCGGCGGCGCGAGTGTGTAGCTGAAACCGCCGTCGTAGTCGGCGGGCCCGACCGTTGCCCGCAGGATCGGGACGAGGTCACGGGCGTCGCGGACCTGTGCCCCGCCGCAGGCCATGTCGGCGTCCGTCCATCGTCCCGTGCCCGGGCCGTAGGGCACATGCCCGATGAGGGGTATCGACCGCCAGGTCGACTTGTGCCCGTACAGGCCGTTGAAGTGGGACGGGATCCTGGTCGATCCGCCGATTTCCGAGCCGAAGTCGAACGTCGTGAGGCCTGCGGCGGTGGCGACGGCGCCGCCCCCGGCGGATCCGCCCGAGGTACGGGTCGTGTCCCAGGGATTCGATGAAGGACCGAACACCGGGTTGTCGGCCTGGACGTCCTGGTTGCCCGGAGGCATGTTGCTCTTCCCCATGATCACGGCACCGGCCGACCGCAGCCGTTTGACCGCCTCGGCGTCCAGGTCGGGCACGTAGTCCCTGAGGTCTGTTCGCCCGCAGACGGTGCGCATCCCGGCTGTCTCGAAGCTGTCCTTGACCGTGATCGGCACACCATGCAGAGGACCGAGGTCTCGCCCGGCCGCCCGGGCGGCGTCGGCTTCCCCGGCCTCACGACGGGCACGCTCGGCGTCGAGGGTCACCACCGCGTTCAGCGCGGTGTTGTGGATGGTGATCCGCTCGAGATAGAGCTCGACGAGTTCCCGGCTCGAGATCTCACTGGCGGCCAGCGCGCGCGACTGCTCCACTGCGGGCTGGAAGGGGACGTCACTCACGGCATGCCTCATCTCTGACTCTGACATCGCCAATAAAATGTGCGTCATAATATTACATTCGACAGACAATAGGTGTGGAGTGGGGCGCACGGCAATGGCCTTGCGGGATGAGCGGAGGATTCTGTGGCGCGGTACGTCGGCGGGTGCTCCAGAGGGGACGGTGTCGGTGGCGCCGGGACCAGCGCGGCGTCGGATGTGCTTTCGTCGCCTTGATCGAGGAGTCGGCCGCCGCCCGGGCGCGGTCAATCGGCTGGGCGGCGACGGCGCGCGGGCCATCGTGGACGAGATCGTCGGCCATCTGGCACCCGAGGATCCCACGCCCGTACGCGGCAAGGGCCTCGGACTCTTCGCGATGATGGCGGGGTCGCTGCAACTGTCCCGCGTCGCCTTCGGCTCGAAGCTCGCCGACGAGGTTCTTGAGAACCCCCTCGCGTTCATGTGCTGAGCGGTGCGGGATCAGGCCGGATCGACGAATATGTCGAGCGCGAGATCACCCTCAAAGCCGGCAGGGCTGTAGGCGGACAGGTCGGTGACGCCCTCGTCCGAGAGGACCTCGTCGTCGATGAACAGGTTGGCGGTGCACTTCCGCGCGTCACGCGTGACGATGGCGTACGCGGCGTCAGCCATGATCCGCGGACTACGGGCTTGTCCGGCGCCGCCGACGACGTTGCGTACGGCGGCTGTGTCGATCAGGGTCCGTGGCCACAACGAGTTGGCGGCGATGCCGTCGGCGGCGAGCTCCTCGGCGAGCCCGATGGTGCACAGACTCATGCCGTACTTCGACAGCGTGTATCCGAGATGCTTCCCCACCCAGTGCGGCGCGAGGTTCAACGGCGGGGAGAGCGTGAGGATGTGTGGGTTGCCCGCCTCGCGCAGATGCGGGATCGCTGCCTTGCTCAGCAGGAACGTGCCACGCGTGTTGATGTCCTGCATCAGGTCGTACCGCTTCATCTCCAGCTGCTCCGACGACGACAGGTCGATCGCGCTGGCGTTGTTGACCACGATGTCGATGCCACCGAAGGCGCTGACCGCCGAGTCGACAGCGGTGCGCACATCGTCCTCGTCGCGGACGTCACCGACGACGGCCAGCCCCTTGCCGCCCGCGCGCTCAATCTCGTCAACGGCGGTGTGGACCGTGCCTTCGAGCTTCGGATGCGGCACGGCGGTCTTGGCGAGCATCACCACGTTCGCACCGTCGCGGGCCGCGCGCAGAGCGATGGCGAGTCCGATGCCGCGGCTGCCTCCCGACATCAGGATGGTCTTGTCGGCCAGTGTCTGTGTCATGGCTGAACCTCCAGAATAGATTGCCAGACTAATGATACGCAATGCTAATGATATCTTCCGCGTATGACTTCGACTCCCACACGCCAGATCGACCGGCTCTACCACGAGCTCCTGGCCCCCAAAGAGACACAGTCCGTTCGCGCTGCCGTGCGCCGGATCGCAGAACGCGAAGTGGCTCCGCACGCCGTGGCGATCGCCGGTGGTGACGAGCGCACGGACGGCTTCCCCCGGCAGGTTTTTGAAGGGCTTGCATCGGCGGGGGTCTTCCGGATCCCCTTCCCCGGCGAGGTCGGCGGCGACGGTCTGACCCACCCGGCGACCGCCACCGCCGCGGCCATCGAGGAACTGGCCTACTACTCGAGCAGCGTCGCGGCCGTCTTCGATGTGCACTGCATCCTGGCGGGCAACGCCCTGCGGCAGGGCACCGAGGAGCAGCAGCAGCGATGGCTGCGAAAGGTCGCGGAGGGCTCAGTGGTCGGCGCGTTCGCCACCACCGAGCCGAACGCCTCAAGTGACCTGTCCCCGCAGGCGGTTCAGACCGAGGCGATACGCACCGAGGCCGGCTGGGTGCTGAACGGCCACAAGCGGTGGATCTCCAACTCGCCCGTCGCCGGGTTCGTGGTGGTTCTCGCCCGCACCGGCACCCGGCTGAGCATGTTCATCGTCGACACGGCACTTCCCGGAGTGGAAGTCGGCCTTCCCGACCGCAAGATGGGCAACCGCGGCCAGCTCACCGCGGACATCCGCTTCACGGATGTGCACCTGACCGACGACGACCTCCTCGGTGGCGCCGAGGGACAAGGACTGCGCCATGCGCTGTCCACTCTGACCTACGGCCGGATCGGCATCGCGGCTGCCGGGGTCGGCATGGCGCAGGCCGCCTTCGACCACGCCGTGGCCCACCTGTCGACGCGACACGCCTTCGGAAAGCCGGTGGCCGCCAATCAGCACTGGCAGTTCCTGCTCGCCGAACGGGCCACCGAGATCGAGAACGCCCGCACCCTCTACACCAAGGCCGCCCTGCGCCTGGACGCCGGTGACCCGTCCCCGGAGCCCGAGGCCGCGATGGCGAAGTACTACGGCACCAAGCTGTCCGTGGACATGGCACGCGACGCCGTCCAAGCCTTCGGAGGCCTCGGCTTCGCGCGCGAACTGGGCGCCGACGGCAGCCCCGGGCCTGTCGAGGCGATCTACCGGGACAGCAAAATCGGTGAGATCTACGAGGGGACCAATGAGATCCAGAAGTGGGTCATAGCTCGGCAGATCTTCGGCCGGGCCATCGTCGGCTGACCGCCCAGGACGCGCCGGTGCAGTATGCCGACGGACAGTGGGGCATCCCGTCGGCCTGCAGCGGTCCCGCCGCCTCGGGCTTCCTCGTACGATGGACAGGACCATACGTATGACGAACCATGGGCGGGATAAACGATGTCCGAGGCTCCGCTGGTACCAGGGACAGTGGCCGAACACACCATCTGTCTGCTGATCAAGCTCGGGCAGGTGGCGTTCAGGATCGCTGAGGACGGTATCGGCGGGACCGGTCTGCGAGTGCGGCATTACAGCGTCCTACAGGCTTTGGCGGACAACGGTGCCATGCCGCAACTGGCACTTGGCTCGTTCCTGCGCATCGACCCCGCGACGATGGTGACGAGTCTCGACGACCTGGAGCGCGCCGGATACGCGGAGCGGACACGAGATCCGCAGGATCGTCGCCGCTACGCCGTGGACATTACCGTCGAAGGCCGCAAGGTTCTTGCCGACCTCAACCGCACACTCGTCGATCTCGACGGTGAAATCCTCGCAGACCTGGGTGCCACGGAACGAGACTCGCTTCACGCCCTACTGGGCAGCCTCGCGGGAAGTCCCACTCTGACCTCCCTGTTCGACGCCGCCCGGGAGCAGAATGGAGCGAAACGGGCTTAGCGGCTTGGGGGATCGCACCTGGGCGCGGCGGTACGCCCCGGGTCCGGCAAAGTCCCGGAAGGGCGGCTGCCGAGGTCGCACTTCTCTTTTCCTTCAGCGACCACATGATCTATGTCTGGAGTCGCGGGTAGCTCATCGAACGGGGCAGTTGCCCGGCACTAACTGGAGCCCGACCAAGCGCGCTGCGGAACTGAGCCGGACCGTCACGCCCGATCAGGAACTCCGCTCGATTGGCACCCGTGCGATCGGTCAGCGGATGGCTTCTCAACGGCTTCAGCTCGGGCTTCTCATGAGGGCCGGACGTCGGACGGCGTCCATGAGCAGGTCAAGCATGCGGCCCAACTGGTCGTGTTCGCCTACCAGTGAGGTGGTCGTGATCATACCCACGAGGGTGGCGACGACGTCGTCTGCCTGGACATCATCGCGTAGCGTCCCGGCGGTGACTCCTGCATCAAGGATCGCTTGCACTGCAGTGCGGAGCTGAACGCGTGCTTGTGAGGCGGTCACCGTATCCCTCCCCTCGTAGCGTGAAGACCATGACTGCGTGGGAAGTTGGGAGTCATGGCGGAGAAGCGACGGATGTTCGATCCCGAGTTCCGCGAAGGTGCGGTACGGATCGTGGCGGAGACCGGGAAGTCGATCGCCAAGGACCTGGGCATCAACGAGACCATGCTGGCGAACTGGGTCTCGCGCGCTCGCCGGGCCGGGACGGCGCCAGCTGGTGAGAGTGACGAGCTGGAGCGGTTGTGGCGGGAGAACGCCCAGCTCAAGCGGTACAACAAGGAACTGGTCATGGAGCGTGATGTCCTCGAACGCTGCATGGTCCTGTGGGTGAAGTAGCTGTGGCGGACCCGTCCAAAGTGGTTGGGGTGATCAGCGACTTCAGGACCGAGCACGGCGTTTCGCACCGCGTCTCGCGCCGCGCCCTGGGCGTGAGCGAGTCGTGGTTCTACAAGCACCGCACCTGTCGGCCGACCCGGCATGAACTACGTCGCCGGCATCTGGCCGAGGCGGTGCGGGAGGAGTTCATCGATTTCGGTGGCACCTACGGCTCGCCGAAGATCTGGATCCAGCTGGTGCGGCAGGGCTGGCGGGTCTCGGTGAACACCATCGCCAAGCTCATGGCCGAACTCGGCCTGGTCGCCCGCAAGGTCCGCCACCGGCGCGGGCTGACCTGGCCCGGTAGGTGACTGGCCGCCCCAGACTTCGTCAGCCGGGACTTCACCGCCGAAGCGCCCGACCTGGTGTGGTGCGGGGACATGACGGAGATCGAGACCGGTGAGGGCAAGTTGTATCTGGCCACGGTCATCGACCTGTTCTCCCGTCGTCTGCTCGGCTATGCGATGGGTGCCTACCACGACGCCAGCCTGGTCGTGGCCGCCCTGCACCTGGCCGCGGCCACCCGCGGCGGGAACGTGCGGGGCGTCATCTTCCACACGGACCGCGGCTGCGAGTACGTCTAGCGCAAGTTCCGCCGGGCCTGCCGCAAGCTGGGGGTTTTCCCGTCCATAGGCCGGGTCGGATCTTGTTTCGACAATGCCGACAGCGAGGCATTCAACGGCATCCTGAAGGTCGAGTACGGCCATCGGTGCGCCTTTGTCACCCGCGCCGAGGCGCGGATCCGGATCGCCACCTGGATCACCGACTTCTACAACGCTCGACGGCTACACAGCGTGTGTGGCTTCAAGGGTCCGATCGACTACGAACATGACTACTCGGCCAGCTTCAGCGAGGGGCTGGCTGCATAGGAAGGTCTCCACGGTTCGACGGGATTGGCACTAGAAGAACCCAAGTTTCTTTTGACTGTATGAAACAAGAAGGTTCTTCGTTTGCTGGTGGCGTATTGCGCACGAGGTCGCGGGCGGTGGCGCGTAAATGTGTGCAAATATTCCAGGGGTTTGACTCCCCTAGGTATCCACAAGATACACCCGTCTGACCTGCGGAAATACGTCAGGGGGGTTCTTTTGTCCCGAACTTCCGTGCTGACGTGTCAGCACGGTGGTGCTGGCGAACGTATGTGGAGGCCGGTGTTTGTAGGGCTCCGGGGCGGTGTCTTTCCCCGGCAGATCCCCGCTATCTCGCTATTGCGGTGCGTGACGCGATCCTGCTCGCTGTGGTTGCGGTCTGGGGATGCCTGCGCTGTCCTGGCCCGAGCCGAGGATCTGTATGTATCCGTCGGCTCTGTGGAGGGCGAGAGTCTGGGGAGCGGGCGGTGAACCGGGGCCGGCTCACCGCCCGCTCACGCGGAGAGCACCGGCTGTAGCCCGCGAACGACCCTCTCGGTTCTGTCCCTTGCCGTGGTGCCGGGGATCAACCGGCGGGCGCGTTTGGAGCGTTGGTCAGCGCCGGGGCGCTCTCGGGGAGTTCGCGGTGGATCTCGCCCATGCCCCCTTCCGGGAGATGGCGGCGGGGAAAGGCGAGCCATTCGTCGTGCATTTCGAAGAGCACGGCCGTGTCCAGCCGGACGCCCTCGATTCCATCGGTCGAGCGTAGTGACTCAAGCGGCCGTATCGGCCCAGGCTGGGACAGGGCTGTCGTGCACTCCTCGTGGTTGAACTGGGCGTTCGCCAAGGAGAGTTACTCGATGGCCCGCACCCTGTTGAGGGAGCGGTCCTCGCCCATGGAAGTGCGCCCCGGGCGGACGCCCGTCCACTCCCAGTCGCTGATCCCCTGCGCCACGACCAGGAATGACATCCGGACACGGACGCAGGCCGCCCTGGCTCGGCACTCTCGACAGGCTCCACGGTCTCCAACTCCGCGGCGGTGTCAGTCACTTGACGTCTCTCCCTTGATCGTCGAATCCGTCGTTAGATCTACACTCCCGGCACCTGGCGTATGCAACCTGCGGTTGGTGCGCGATTTTGATGTTCTGTGCGCGGCATCGGGCACATGGCCGATTATTTGTGATCACAGTGTGGTAACGGCGAGGCAAAGCCTCCGTTTATGGCGACTGTTTCGTCACCCGTCACCTGCCGGTATCTCTCGTTGGCGCATCCGCAGTCCAACCACTCCGTGTTCCCCGGAGTTGGTAGTCCAGTCTGTCTCTCACGTCACGTACATGCGCTCCTGTATTCCTTCGCAACTCCTGTGACCGTTTGCGTGCTCTCTGCAAGCAGAGGCGCAGGGGAATGACTGTGAATAATGAGGGGGCGGGATGTCTGACAGATGTGGAGCGAGACGCCGACGGGGGTTACTGCCACAGGTGGCAGTAGTGACAGCAACAGCGGTCGCGGTCGCGCTGCTGCCGTTCGCGGCGGTGGCCCAGGCCGATGAGGGGCCGAAGGCCCCGGGGGTGCCCGCCGGGGTAACCAAGGCTCCGGATGCACAGGAGGCGCCGCTGACCGCGGAGGAGACCGCGTCGGTGAAAGCCCGTGGGAGCGGCAGGGCGGTGGAGGTGGCGTCGGAGACGACGGCGACGTCGCTGACGAGTGCGAAGCCGGACGGGTCGTTCACCAAGTCGCTCTCGCCGCTGCCTGTGCGGGTGAAGCAGCCGGACGGTTCCTGGGCGGCCATGGACGCCACCTTGGTGAAGACGGACGGCGGGTGGGCGCCGAAGGTGAGTACCTCGGCGCTGGTGCTGTCCGACGGTGGTTCGGATCCGCTGGTGACGCTGGGCTCGGGCGACACGTCGCTGGCGCTGTCCTGGCCGGCCGATCTGCCGAAGCCCACAGTGTCAGGGGCCACGGCCACCTACGCGGGCGTCCTGCCGGGCGTGGACTTGCAGGTCACCGCGAACGGGCAGGGCGGCTTCTCCGAGGTCCTGGTCGTGAAGACGGCGCAGGCCGCCGGCAACCCGGACCTGGCCAAGCTCACCCTCACCACCAGGACCGAGGGCGTGAAACTGAGTGCCGACGACGCGGGGAACCTCTCCGCGACCGACGCTTCCGGTGCCCTCGCTTTCCACGCGCCGGCTCCGGTGATGTGGGACAGCCCCACCACCACGACCGCCGCCGCGCGGTCGAAGAAGAACAGCACGGCATCCGCGAGCGCGGCTGAGGCGGCGTCCGGCGACGCTGCGGTCGAACCCCCGCCGGGTGCGGTGACCGCGCCGGTGAACACGAGCGTGACCGCGGACGGGTCCATCAGCCTGACCCCGGACGCCGGCATGCTGTCCTCGTCCGCCACCCGCTTCCCCGTCTACGTCGACCCGTCGTGGCAGCCGGTGACGGAATCGAATCCGTCGTTCACCTACGTCCAGCAGGCGTACCCGAACACCTCGCACTGGAACGAGTCCGGGGCGCGTCTCGGCATCGGCTACCAGGGCTGGTCCTCGCCCTACGGGATCGAGCGGGCCTACTACCAGTTCGACGTCTCCGGCGTGACCGGCGCGGACATCAACAGCGCCACCCTGCACGCCCAGCAGGTCTACTCCTCCAACCTGGCCTGCACCGCCTACCAGGTCGACGAGGTCAACGTCGACCACATCTCCTCCTCAACCACCTGGAACAGCCCGCCCGCACAGTTCGGGCAGACCTCCCACGCCGCCGTCGGCGGCACCGGCGGATCCGGCTGCGCCGACCCGGTCGACTTCAACCTCGATGTCACCCAGGCCGTCGCCAACGACGGTGACGGCACCGTCACCTTCCAGCTCAAGACCGACGACGAAGCCGACAAGCTGAAGTTCAAGCGGCTGTCCACGAACCCGACCGTCGACATCAACTACGCCCCCGTACCCCACGACCAGGGCCACATACCTTGGCAGCAGTACGGCTCCATACGCCTGGACGACTCCCTCGTGGCCGGCCCGAACTACTCCACCGGCGACCTCGTCCTGGACGCCACCGACCTGGACCTCAACGCGGTCGGCCAGAGCCTGCAACTGACCCGCTCCGCCTCCTCCTTCCCCATGCCCACCGGCTCCGTGCCGAACGGCTGGTACGCCGACTACGACCGCACCCTCGACCTCGCCGGCTCCCAGCGGATAACCGCCTACGGCACCAGCGGCGAGGACATGGTCTTCACCCAGAACAGCGACGGCACCTACGCCAACGCCAAGGGCTACCACGCCAAATTGGTCAAGAACGCCGACGGCACCTACACCCTGACGCACACCCAGTCCGGGTCGAAGGACACCTACAACTCGGCCGGGAACCTCACCGCGGTCACCGACCGCAACAGCGACAAGATCACCGTCGCGCAGAGCGTGACGTCCGGTCTGGTCACCGGCTTCAAGGCAACCGACGGCCGTTCGGGCCGGTGGATCTCCCTGACCCGCGGCGCCGACGCCCAGCACCAGACGGCAACCGACAACTCCGGCCGCACCCTCACCTACGTCACCAGCGGCTCCGTCTCCGCCGGTACCGCCACACTGACCATCACTGATGTCGACGGCGGCACCACCGCCTACGCCTACGACACCTCCGGCCGCATCAGCCAGGTCACCACGCCCGAGGGCCGGGTGACGACGTTCGGCTACGACTCCCAGAGCCGCATCACCTCTGTCGCCCGTGTCGCCCCGACCGGCACGGACACCTGGACGTTCGCGTACTCGGCGAGCAAACGCGCCACCGCCGGTACCACGACAGTCACCGATCCGAACGGGCACAAGACCGTCTACACCGCCGACGGCGACGGTCAGATCACCAAGGTCCTCGACCCGCTCAACCACACCCGGTCCTCGTCCTACGACGCCGGCCACAACCAGCTCACCGCGGTGAACGCGACGGGCACCGGCGCAGGGAGCACCAGTTCCTACGGCTGGGACACCAGCAGCAACCTCACCTCCGCCAAGCTGCCCACCGGCGCCACAACCTCGCTGGGCGCCTACAGCACCCACGCCGGAGCCGACCTGCCCTCGTCACTGACGACCCCATCGGGCAAGAAGACCTCCTACGACTACGACACCGCCGGCAACATGCTGTCCTCGCAGGACACCACCACCGGCGTCAGTGACGGAGCGAAACTGTCGTACACCTACCAGGGCGACGACGGCGTCGCGGACTGCGGCGGCTTCGACGGACAGCGCTGCTCCTCGATCGACGCCGACGGCAACAAGACCACCTACACCTGGGACAGTTCGGGCAACCTCACCAAAACCACTCCGCCCTCCCCGCTCGGTGCCACCACCTACACCTACGACAGCCTCGGCCGGGCCAGGACCGTCACCGACGGCCGTGGCGTGACCACCACCTACACCTACGACAACCACGACCGGGTCAAGTCGGTGAGCACATCCGGGGGCAGCGGCAACCTCACCGTCACCTACGCCTACGACCACGACGGCAACCTCCTGACGCAGACCGACGCGTCGGGGACCGTTACCTACACCTATGACGCACTCGGCCGCGAAGCCACCCGCACCCTCGCCGACGGCGCCGCGTACACCCAGGGCTATGACCCCGCCGGAAACCTGAAAACCCTCACCGACCCCTCCGGCACGACGACCTACGGTTACGACGACGCCAACCACCTCACGTCCCTGAAGGACCCGGTCGGGGCAACCACGACCTTCACTTACGACAACGACGGCAACCGCCTCACCACGAAGCTGCCCGGCTCGGTCACCCAGACCGTCACCTGGGACAACTCCGACCGCCCCACCGCAGCCAAGACCACCAGCGGCACCTCCACCACCGTGAGCTACACCTACGGCTACACGCTCGGCGGAGCCGACACCGACCAGATCCAAACCCGCACCGACAAGGTCAGCGGCAAGGTCATCACCTACACCTACGACTCCCGGTCCCGGCTGAAGTACGCCGAGGAGGACACCGGCTCCACCCGAGCCGCGTCCTGGCTGTACTGCTACGACAAGGCCGGCAACCTCACCGCCTACTCCGGCTCGGCCGCCTCATGCTCGGACACCGGGCTGACCACGTACACGTACAACGCCGCCAACCAGATCACCGCCGTCAACGGCGACACCAGCGGCTGGTCCTACGACAAGAACGGGAACGAACTCTCCGCCGCCAGCACCCTCGGCACCCGAACCGGTGAGACGTACAACGACTTCAACCAGCTCACCGCACTCACCACGGCGGGAACCACCCACCACTACACCTACGCCGGCACCGACAGCAGCCAACGCCTGACCGAGGACACCACCCACATCGACCAGGGCCCGTTGGGCATCTCCACCACCACAACCGGCACTACCAGCAAGGGAATTGTCCGCGATCCGGCGGGCACCCTGATCGGTATGACCACCAACGGGGACGCCCACTACTACACCACCAACAACCAGGGCGCCCCCACCACCTTCACCAGCACCACCGGCACCGTCGAGAACCAGTGGGACTACGGCCCCACCGGAAGCGCCCGCCCCACCACCAGCACCACCGTCGACCAGCCCTTCGGCTACACCGGCGCCTACCTCGACACCACCGGCCTCTACAAAATGGGAGCCCGCTCCTACGACCGCACCACCAACCGCTTCACCCAGCCCGACCCCAGCGGCAAGGAAACGAACCCCTACCTCTACGCCACCGGCGACCCCATCAACCGGATGGACCCGACAGGTCTTTACGATGTCACCGCAGACCTGGCAGCAGCTCTGGTGGCGGGGGCCGCAGGTGTCGCCGTTGGTGGTGCGACGGGGAATCCGATAGCGGGTGCGGCAGCCGGCGGCTGTGCCGGTGGAGCCGTTGCAACTGCTCTCGGCGGTGGATCAGCAACCGATGACCTGGAGTCCTGCGCGATCTGGGGGGTAACGGCCGGCATAGGCGCTGCCCTCGTCGGGCTTCTCTGATCAGGCGACGGAGGACGACTATGCAGATGTACGGCGCTCGCAGGATCCGATGGGGCACCGTCAGCCTTGTGATGTGCTTGCTCGTTGGCCTGGGCGGAGCGATAAAGCACTATCCAGTGGCGGTGTACGTGGTTCTCGCGCTCATTGCCGCAGTCGCGCTGTTCACCATAGCCAGGGGATGGCGGGAGGAAGGAGTTCGTAGACGGCGGCGAAATTAGCCCGCGGCTACGGACGGGTTCGGCCCACCTCGCGCAGATAGGACGTTCGGACGGTTTCGGCCGTACTGATCCGGGAACGACGGCGGCACCACCACCATGGATGATTGGTGGTGCCGCCCCGACAGAGTCAAGCCTAAGGAGTATCCCGGTCTCGCGGGGCCTGGTATCGGCCTACCGCGGGCATGGGCAGGGAAGCCCCGGCTGGGCGGGGCAGATCACTTGGGGCGCTGAAGTAGGGATCGCCCTCGCGGTCGTTGTAATTCGGCGATCAAGAAATCGCGCATAACTGTCTCAGAATTCCTCCCAAAACCTGCAGTGGTAGGTGGCTCCGCAGCCGACTCCGGCAGTTCTTGATGGAGATCGGTCGCCCAACCCATCTCACCCATACCGACGACCCGAAGCACCTCGCCCAAGCAGTGAACGATTGCCACCGCTTGCAATGGGCTCACCACCGCGGTTGTCTCCTGGGGGACGTGGTGACACCGGGGCTATCAACAACCTCGACTGGGACACAGGACCGAACTCGACCATCACCCGCACCATCGTCGTCACGCGGCCCCTGGGGCAGACCGTAGCCACGCTGACGGGCACGGTCACGTCCGGACAATTCGCGGGGTACAGCGCACCCTGAGTAAGACCCTGCCGCACCCCGGGCAGGGAGTTCATGGCCGGGGCTGCCTCGTAACCCAGGCGCCGCCTGGCCTCACGGTCAAGCGGCGGGGTGGGGTTGGACTTCGACATGTGGATCTCCGTAGTGATCAGAGACCCAGGTGTCAACGATGATCGGCAGTTTTATAAGCGGAATGCACCTCCGCCGCAACGCTCCGGACCACAGACCCGCGCCCACACCGCCCGTTCTGTGCCGCACGGCACTCCGCACCCGCCCCTAGGACGACCAGGAGGCGTCGGATGCGGCGGCGCACGAAGGGCCGCGCAGACATGACCTCTTCTCGCGGGCAGGGAAAAGGGGCCGGAGCGGATGAAGTTGGAGGCGCCAGATTCCCTGCGGAACACCCTCCGCTCTGGCGGAGTTGGCCCAGCCGGCCCGCTCGGCAGTGGCAGCAGGTCCGGCGGGTCACCGGGATACTTCTGCGGTGCAGGCGGGCCCATGCTCTCCCATCTGTGGGGGCTGGCATGCCCGCCCCCAGGGCCGCTACAAGATCCGGTTCAGTTCACTGATCCAGCTGCCCGCGGGTGACCATGCGACAACACCTGCCGAGCGGTTTGTAAGCTATCTCGCTCGCCTTCATCGGTGCTTCCTGGAGCGGCGGATGAGTAGCAGTGCGATGAGTGCGCCTGCCGCGGCGAGCAGCGGAGCGTGGTTGGCCCGTGCCGCCCGCAGCCCCTGGCCGGCCTTTTCGCGTGCCGGCTCCGGGGTCTTCTCCCAGGCGAGCCGACCGGCGTGAACTGCCTTGTCGCGGACCTGCTCCGTGGCCGCGGCGGCCTTGGCCCGCACCGGCTCCGGGGTCCTGTCCTGCACCTCGTGGACTACCCGTGATGCTGTGTCCCGCAGTTGGATCTTGGCCTGTGCCGCCTTCTCCTCGACCTGTTCCCTGACGGCGTCCGTCTTCTCCTGGGCGCGGGCCTTGACGTCGGCCTTGGCGGCGAGCGCCTCGACGGTCTCGCCGAGCTCCTCGCGGGTCGCCTCGACCTGCTCACGCAGTTCCTCCGTGGAGGGGGCTGCCTCATCGCCGGTGTGCGGCTTGTCCTGGGTCATCGGTGTGCCTTCTCCTTGATTTCGGCTACGTCGGCCTTGACGCTGTTGATGGTCTGTTCCGGTGCCGGCGGGGACGCCTTGCCGATCTGCCGCTTGCCGAGAACCGCCATCAGCACGGTGACGGCGGCCAGGACGGCGGTGACGATCAGCGCCGAGGCCCACACGTCCATGACGAGCGAGAGCGCGGCGATCATGGTGGCCACCAGCGCCTGCAGCGTGAGAACACCCATCAGTCCGGCGCCGCCGAGCAGCCCGCCGCCCTTGCCGAACCGCTTGCCCTTCTCGGTCATCTCCGCCTGCGCCAGGCGCATTTCGTCACGGACCAGCTGCGACAACTGCTGCGATGCACGCTGGACCAGGTCGCCGATTGGTTCCTGCGCTTCACTGTCGGTGCGTGGGGAACCCTCTGCGGTCATGGGCGCTCACCTGTCCTTCGTCAGCGTTGCGGCAGGTCCTGTGACGTCCGGCGTCCGTTCGTGCTCGCCGGAGGTCGTGAACCGCCGTGGGCGGCGACCAACCGGCCTTCTCCTGCCACCGTTTGATCCTGTGTCCGTGTACCCGGGCAGTGGCGCCTCACCGCTGGTCGGAGCAGACGCCATCGCGGCGGTCCTTCGCTGACGCGTCATTGCTGTTTTGGCGCTTTTATGGTTCCGGTCGTTTATCGGGCGACAGGAGACCATGACCGACCTTTTTCGCCGGAGCGGGATGAAAGGATTTGGCGGAAAGAGAAACTCGTGTACATAGGTCTGGGTACTGTCGTCGTCATCATTGTCATCGTCGCTGTCGTCATGATGCTGCGTCGCCGCTGACCTGTTCCTCTTGTACCGCACGGTCAGCCATGACCACAGCCCGCCCCGGATCTCTGGGCGGGCATGGTCGCGTTCGGCGGCGGTCAATGGCTGCTTTCGTCGCCGTGGCTGTGCAGGAGTTCCTTCATCTTGGCGACGGCGAAGCCCCAGCCCTGTTCGACGGTGGGTTTGGCGGGTACGGCGATCTCGTCCGGGTTGGTGAGGACGTCGAGGAGGACGGGGCGGGCGGTGGCGAAGGCGCGGCGTACGGCGTCGTCGAGGTCGGCGGGGTCGGTGACGCGGATGCCGGTGATGCCGAGGGCGGTGGCGACGGCGGCGAAGTCGGGGTTGTCCAGGACCGTACCGAACTCGGGGAGTCCCGCCTGCTCCTGTTCCAGCTTGACCATGCCGAGGCGGCGGTTGTCGAAGACGACGAGTTTGACCGGCAGTCGGTAGGACTTGAGGGTCATGAGGTCGCCGAGGAGCATGCTCAGGCCGCCGTCGCCGCAGAAGGCGACGACCTGGCGGTCCCGGTCCAGGTACTGCGCGCCGAGCGCCTGCGGCATCGCGTTGGCCATGGATCCCAGGTTGTAGGAGCCGATCAGTCGACGTGTCCCGCGCATCTCGACGAACCGGGAGAGCCAGACGGTGGCCATTCCGGTGTCCGAGGTGAAGATCGCGTCGTCGGTGGCGCCGCGGTCCACGGCGGCGGCCAGTGCCTCCGGGCGGATGCCGTGTTCGCGGTTGTCCAGCGCGGAGCGGGCCTTGCCGACCAGGCTCTGGTCGTGCGCGGGATCGGCGAGGCGTGCCTGGCTCGCACGCCAGCTCAGGAAACGCTTCCGTCCTTCCTCCAGGTGACCGCGGTCGCGTGCGCCGCTCAGGTCGCCCAACTCGCCTGGCTCGGCGGCCAGTTGGTCGAGCAGGTCGCGCACGGTGGCACCCACGTCGCCGACGAGGCCGAGGTCCACGGGGACGCGGCGTCCGATGTGCGCGGGCTCGGTGTCGACCTGGATGACCGTACGGCCCTCGGGATACCAGTCGCGGTAGGGGAAGTCGGTGCCCAGCAGGAGCAGGGTGTCCGCCGACCGCATGGCTCCGGCCGCCGCGGGGTTGCCGATCAATCCGGTCTGGCCGACCTGGAAGGGGTTGTCGCCCTCGAAGCCCTCCTTGGCCTTCAACGTCAGCACCATCGGGGCCGCGAGGCGGTCCGCCAGCGCGAGGACGTCCTCGCGGGCGGCGCGGGCGCCCTGCCCGACCAGCAGGGTGATCCGGTCCGCGGCGGAGAGGAGGCCGGCGGCCCGTCGTACGGCGGACGCCTCGGGGCGGGTGGTGGGTGTGGTGAGGGAGAAGCGGGCCGGACGGTCGTGGTGCAGTTCGCGGTCGCCGAGGTCGCCCGGCACGGTGAGGACCGCGACGCCCTTGTGGCCCAGGGCGTTGCGCACCGCCGTCTCCAGGAGCTGCGGCAGCTGGTCGGGGTCGGTGACGGTGGCGCGGAAGACGGCCACGTCACGGAAGAGCAGGTCGTTGTCGACCTCCTGGAAGGCGTCGCTGCCCAGCTCGGACAGCGGGACCTGGCCGGCGATGGCCAGGACGGGCGTACGGCTCTTTGCCGCGTCGTAGAGGCCGTTGAGGAGGTGGACGGAGCCGGGGCCGACCGTGCCCATGCACACCCCGAGGCGGTCGGTGAGCTGGGACTGGGCGCTGGCGGCGAAGGCGGCGGCCTCCTCGTGGCGGCAGCCGACCCACTCCACGTCGTCGGTGGTGCGGATGGCGTCGGTGAGGGGGTTGAGCGCGTCTCCCACGACGCCGAACACCTGGCGGACGCCGAGTTCGCTCAGGGCGTCCACGATGACGCGGGCGACGGTTCGTGCCACGGATTCCTCCAGGTCGGATCGTGCGGCGGGTGCGGGTCAGATGGTGAAGTGGTCGGGGTCGGCGGCCTTCCAGTCGGCCGCCCAGTCGGCCGGGGGCTCGACGAGCAGTTGCCCGGGGGAGAGCCAGTCGTACAGGACGTCGTAGGAACGCACGGTCTGCGGGTCGATGCGACGGCGCAGCATGTGGGGCCGGAGCTGGGCGGGGTCGGTGACGCCCATGGAGGCCATGATCTGCAACGCGCTGCCTACGGTGGCCTCCTGGAGGCGCCGTACGCGTGCGGCCTTGTCGCCGACGTCGAGTGCGCGGGCCCGGCGCGGGTCCTGGGTGGTGACGCCGACGGGGCAGGTGTTGGTGTGGCAGCGCTGGGCCTGGATGCATCCGACCGCGAACATCATGGCGCGGGCCGCGTTGCCGTAGTCGGCGCCCTGGATCAGGCGTTTGACCAGGTCCGTCCCGGTGGCGATCTTGCCGCTCGCGCCGATCCGGATCCGGTCCCGCAGGCCCGCGCCGACCAACGCGTTGTGGACGGTCGTCAGACCCTCGGTGAGCGGGGTGCCGACGTGGTCGGCGAATTCGAGAGGGGCGGCGCCCGTGCCGCCTTCACCGCCGTCGACGATGATGAAGTCGGGCGCGGTGCCCTCCTCGATCATCGCCTTGCACACGGCGAGGAACTGGCGCCGGGAACCGGGGCACAGCTTGAAGCCGGCAGGCTTGCCGCCGGACAACTCCCGCATCCGCGCGATGAATCGGACCAGTTCACGAGGCGTGGAGAAGACCCGGTGATACGGCGGTGAGATGACCGTCCGCCCTTGGGGGACGTCCCGCACCCGGGCGATCTCGGCGTTCACCTTGGCCCCGGGCAGCACCCCGCCGATCCCGGGCTTCGCCCCCTGCGACAGCTTCAGCGACACGCATTTGACGCTCTCGCCGGACGCCTTCTCGGCGAACTCCCCGGGATCGAAGTCCCCGTCCCGGGTCCGGCAGCCGAAGTAGCCGGTACCGATCTCCCAGACCAGGTCGCCACCCGGGCGCAGGTGGTACTCCGACAGCCCGCCCTCACCGGTGTCATGCGCGAAACCGCCCGCCGCCGCGCCCTGGTTGAGCGCGAGCACGGCGTTGGCGGAGAGGGAGCCGAAGCTCATCGCGGAGACGTTCAGCAGGGCCATGTCGTACGGCCGGGTGCAGTCCGGGCCGCCGATCCGTACCCGTGGCGGGTCCTCGGGCACCGGGCGCGGAGCCATCGAGGGAACCAGGTACTCGTATCCCGCCTGGTACACGTCACGCTCGGTCCCGAACGGCTCCTCGGCGGCGGTGCCCTTGGCCCGCTCGTAGACGATGCTGCGGATGTCACGGTCGAAGGGGCGGCCGTCGAAGTTCCGCTCGACGAAGTACTGCTGGAGCTCCGGGCGGACGCGTTCCAGCAGGAAGCGGGCGTGCCCGAGCGCCGGATAGTTCCGCAGCACCGAGTGCCGCCGCTGGACCAGGTCCCACACACCGACCGTCCCGAGCACGGCCAGTGGCACCGCCGCCGTCCACCACCAGGGGGACACCACGACGGCTACACCGACCACTGCGAGTGCGGCACCCACGACCACCGCGACGATTCCGGTTCTCAGCACGATCCCCGAGTAACCCGCACACGCCGAGTCATGCGGACCGGCCGCGTCGACCTGGCCGAGAACACCCGCAGGTCATACGGCACAGGGGGCACGGCGGCCTTTTGGAAAGGGGAAACGGCGCATGGTTGTGTTGATTCTTGTACTCCTTATCACGCTGATTTTCGGGTGGCGCAGGATTCCCGATCCATATTTTGTGGTGGGTGGCCGTGTGAGGTGGAAAACGGTGGGCACTCGACTTTCCGAGGGTCGCCCACCGAATTTCCGGACGGGCTTCCTCGGTATTTCACGCACGGCAAGGGGAGGTTTTTGTATGACGGACAACATGTGGGGTTACCAGGCCGAGTCGGGTCACCAGACGGGGTCGGACCTGACCGGGTTCAAGGTCGAGGCGAGTGACGGTTCGATCGGCAAGGTGGACAAGCACTCCGAGGACGTCGGGGCCGCGTACATCGTCGTCGACACCGGAGTGTGGATCTTCGGCAAGCACGTTCTGCTCCCTGCCGGTGTCGTCTCGACAATCGACGTCGCCGAGCGGACCGTCCACGTCGGTCGTACCAAGGAAGAGATCAAGAACTCCCCCGAGTTCGACAAGGACAAGCACATCGGGGACGCCGGCTACCACGAGCAGGTCGGCGGCTACTACGGAGACCACCGAGCCTGACGGTCACCACAGCGCACAGGGGCGGGTACCGGCGTTCGGCCGGCGCCCGCCTTTCGCCGTGCCCCGGGCGGCAGTCGCGCCGATGCCCGGGCACGTCCGCACGGACCGGCCCCAGGTCACGGGCATCGGTGGTAGAGCCTGCGCGGATCGCGCACTGCGGTGACGAGGACGGTGCACTTGCCGGCGGCCGTCACCCACGGCCGACGCGTGACGGGTACGCAACGCCAGTCGGCCGGTCTCCTCGCCAGTCGTGCCCGCGTGGCCGCCGATCGATCCGATCACGGCCTCCGCAGTTCACCGCGGCGATCTTCCACAGGGCGCGATGCGGCCCGAGCAGCGTGACCGCCTACGTGAACAGGGCGGCGATCAGGGCGATGTCGTCGTCCTTGTTCTGTCCGAAACGGGCGAGCAGCAGATCGCACAACTCCTCAAGTTCGTGCGGGCCGTCGGCGACGGCGTCGCTGAACTCGGTGAGCGTGGTGTCGAGATGGGCGGTGCGTACCTCCACGAAGCCGTTCGTGACCATGAGCAGGCGGGTGCCGGGCGGGGTCGGCACGACGGTGGGCGGGGGATGCGGGAGGCCCATGCCGAGGAGCGGGCCGTGCGGGTGGTGGAGGCGTGGCCCGTGGTCGGGGTCGATCAGCAGTGGGGGGATGTGGCCGGCGTTGGCGATGTGCAGGTGCCGGTCGTGCGGGGT
The DNA here is from genome assembly GCF_033335955.1 of Streptomyces sp. N50. GTDB lineage: Bacteria > Actinomycetota > Actinomycetes > Streptomycetales > Streptomycetaceae > Streptomyces. The sequence goes on along the minus strand of NZ_CP137550.1, from coordinate 153,725 downwards.
GACCAGGACCAGGCAGAGGGTGACCGTGACCCCGGGCTGAGACTGGCCCAGCAGCGTCTCCAGGTGTTCCAGGACGTGGCGGGGAGGGTGGCCCTCGATGGCGTAGGCGCGCAGGGTGTGGCGTACCTCGCCCATGACGGTCGCGGCCTCCACCGAGTGTCCTACGACGTCTCCGATGGCGAGCAGCAGGCCGTCGACGGTCCGCACCGCTTCGTAGAAGTCCCCGCCGATCTCGGCGTGTTCGGAGGCGGGGAGGTAGCGGAAGGCCAGTTCGACGCCGGGGACCGTCGGCAACTCCTTGGGGAGGAAGGAGCGTTGGAGGGCCAGGCCCAGGGCGTGTTCCTCGTTGTAGGTCCGCAGGGCTTCGAGGGCCAGGGCGCTCGCGTTGGCCAGTTGCTGGAAGAGCTGCTCGTCGTCGGCGCTACCCAGGGCCGTCGGCCGGGCTGACGCGGCCGCCCAGTGATCCTGTCACTTCTCCGACCCAGGACGCGGCCAGGTCCTGCCCTTCGACCGACAGGAGCCCCACCAGGTCCGCAGCGTTGTCTCGCTTCACCATTCAGGTACTCCTTCGATATTCATATGTGTGCGTCAGGACTGACCGGCGCAGCCTACGGCACATGTGTGGAGGTCATTTTTCGAGAGCCTGGCGCACCGTGGGGTGGCAGGAAATGAGAGCGTCGATACCGGCGATCTGGATCACACGCAGCACGGCCGGCTGCACACCGGCCAGGCGCAGCCAGCCCTGGGCGCCCACGGACGCGCGGTGGGCGGAGATCAGCGCGTTGATGCCGCTGGAGTCCATGAACGTCAGACCGGTGAGATCGGCGACGGTCCGCGGTGGCGTATCGCCGGCCCGCGGCTTCAGTGCCGCCTCGACGACGTCACGTGCCGTGTGGTCGAGTTCGCCGCGCAGAGCGACGATTCGTACGCCGTCGACGCTGAGGTGACTGACGGTCAGCTGGTCGGGACGGGCTGGGTGTAGGTCTGTCACTGTGTCCTCTGGTGCGCTCGCCGGGGCGGCTCGGACCGGTCCCCGCGCCGGAAGCCAGGCCAGATGTTATGGGTAGCCGGGCTCGAACGCGCGATCAATTCGAGTAAGAAGAACATGAGGTACGCGGTGCGGGGTAGGCGTGGGCGGACAACGGGAACGAAGGTGACACCGCGTGGAGCCTGCCGACGGTGACAGCGACGGCGAAGTCGAGCCGGGCACCGTCCCCATGACCATCGCCGTCGCGTTGAGCGGCGACGGCACCTCCATCGGAGAAGCGCGCGGCCTCGCGACGGACTTCCTCCGCCGGGCTGGGACGGACCACGGCGTGGTCGTCTCCGCCCGCGCCGCGGACCTCGCGCGACTGGTGGTCAGCGAGTTGGTCACCAACGCCTGCAAACACGCCCCCGGCCCGCTGCGCATGGAACTGAGCATCACGGACGACGCGGTGGAGGTGACCGTACGGGACACCGCGCGTGTCCAACTCCTCGCCCGCGCGGCCGATCCGCGCAGAGTCGGTCAGCACGGCCTGGAGATCGTCATGGCCGTGGTCCAGGCGTTCCGGGTGCGCCTCGATCCGACCGGCAAGAGCGTCACCGCCCGCATCGCCCTGGGCGACGGGGCACGCGGCACCGGCGCTCCGCCCGGCATCGTGTGAGAGCCGGGGGCTCATCCGGCGAGCAGCCCGCTGCGGAGTTTGGTGAGGGTGCGGGTGAGGAGGCGGGAGATCTGCATCTGGGACACGTGCAGTTCGCGGCCGATCTCGGCCTGGGTCAGCTCCTGGCCGAAGCGCATCTCGATGATGGTCCTCTCCCGCTCGTCGAGCTTCCGCAGCAGGGGGCCGAGTGTGTGCAGGTCTTCGAACAGTTCCAGGGCGGGGTCGTCGTCGCCCATCGTGTCCGCGTACTTCGGCGCGCCGTCGTCGGTCTCGGCTTCGCCGCCCGGGGTGTCGATGGAGCCGGCGATGTAGCCGTTGGCGGCGACGAGGCCCTCGATCACCTGGTTGTCGGTCAGGTTCAGGTGGGCGGCGAGTTCCTCCACGGTGGGGGTGCGGCCCAGGGTGGCGGTGAGTGTTTCCTTGCTCTTGGAGAGGTCGACGCGGAGTTCCTGGAGGCGTCGGGGTACGTGGACGGCCCAGGTGGTGTCGCGGAAGAAGCGCTTGATCTCGCCGAGGATGTAGGGGATCGCGAAGGAGGTGAACTCGACCTCGCGGGTCAGGTCGAAGCGATCGATGGCTTTGATGAGGCCGATGGTGCCGACCTGGATGACGTCCTCCATGTCGCCGTTGCCGCGGTTGCGGAAGCGGCGGGCGGCGAAGCGCACCAGCGTCAGGTTCATCTCGATGAGCGTGTTGCGGGCGTACTGGTACTCGTGGGTGCCCTCTTCCAGGACCTGGAGGCGGTCCAGGAACAGCTTGGACAGGAGGCGCGCGTCCTTGGGGGCGACCTTGCCGGCGTCCTCGATCCACGGCAGGTCGTCGGTCACCATGTCGTCGGTCACCGCGGGTGCTTCCGCTACGAGGACGGGGGCGGTGGTCGGTCGGCGGGCATTCACGGGAAGGGTCACGGTGCCGCCTCAGATGGAAAGCAGGATGAGCCTCTCCTGCCCCCTCTGGCCGCATGCATGTTCGGATGGTTGCGGCAATGACGAGCCGGGCCGGAACCCCTACGCGTCTGATGCGTCCGACCTGGCGGTCCGTGTGCTCGGCTCGGAGGGGCGTTCCTCGGCGTCGCCCGACGCGGAGTCTTCCTCGGACTTGTCGTCCTGCGTGCGGGGGCGTACCGCTTCCTCGGCTTCGTCGCGGGCCTCGGGGTCGCCGCTCTCCCCGGGAGCCTGTGACGGAGGGGTGGGCCGTGCGTGCTCGTGCTTGGTCATCGTCGCTCCAGGTGTTTCGGGAGGGCTGTCCGGCCCGAGTGCGGTCCGTGTCGGGCACTACCAGCGATACCAGCGCCCTCGGGACCCGCTCGCGTTCGTCCCGCGCACCAGGAATCCCAGCAGCCAGAGGACGAGTACGACCACAGCGATCCACCAGAGAATCTGGACCGCGAAACCGGCGCCGAAGAGAATCAGCACCAGGAGCAATACCAACAGGATGGGGATCATGATTGAACCTCCTGATTGCCGAGTGCCCTGGAACGATCCGATCAGACGTCCTGAGGGCAGATGATCCGGCAGGCCGCGGAGACAGGTAGGACACGGATATGTGGGCACTCGGCCGTGAGCTGTCGCTGTTTCCCCCGGGGGAATGTGATGGTCAGGTTCTTCCGGTTCGGACCGTGTGCCGGAAGAACCGCCCCGGCCCGCGTCACCGCATGTGACGGTGGTCCTCCCCGCTCCACGCGCGGGTGTCCTGCGGGCACTCCACGTTCGGTTGCGACGCCCTGATGATCGTAGAAGTGTCCGTTGTGCCGTGTGAGGTCCGGATTGCCGGGCACTCGGCGCAGTGACGCATTGGTCGGGTGTTCTCCATGAGGTTCACCCGTGAGGCGCCTCCTCGCATGGAACCACCCGACGGGTGCGTCCGGTGACACGCTCGGGGCGCGGGCTGTGAGGTGTACGGGTGTTCAGCACGACGGCGCGGGACGACGGCGGGGGTGCCACGGTACTGGCGCCGTGGCGGGTGTACGCCCCCCAGCACGACACCGAACTGCTGACGCGGGCACTGCATCGGGAGCGCGTCGGCGCCGGAGGCGCCGTCCTGGACCTGGGAACCGGTTCGGGTGCCCTCGCTCTGGCCGCCGCCCGGCGGGGCGCCCACGTCACCGCCGTCGACCGGACCTACCGGGCGGTCCTCGCCACCCGCCTCAACGCCCGGATCGCGCGTCTGCCGGTCGAGGTCCTCCACGGTGACCTGTTCGGCCCGGTCACCGGCCGTCGGTTCGACCTCGTCGTGAGCAATCCGCCCTACGTTCCGGCACCCGGGGCCGTTCCCGGTCGCCATCGTGCCGCGGTGGCGTGGGACGCGGGTGTTGACGGACGCCTCCTGCTGGACCGGATCTGCCGCAGGGCGCACACGTCGTTGCGTCCGGGCGGGGTGCTGCTGCTCGTGCTCCCCTGCGGCAGGGGCGACCTCTCCCGCACGGTCCGCCAGGCCCTGACCCGCCCCGCCGGAACACCGCTGCCGCAGCGGGTGACGGCGGCGTACGCCGACCCGTACGGGGACGATCTGCAACTCGCGCTCCACCTCTGCTACGAACTGCACTACCGCGGCTTCGCCGGCGTCGACGCCGAGTGGGAGTGGGACCCCGACCTGCTGCGGCTGCGGGCGGAGATGGAACATCGCTTCCTGTCCGCGCTCCGGGCCGACGTCGGCCCGCCGAGAAGGGCGGAAGACGCGCTCGCGGACCTGCTCGTGGAACCCGCCGACGCCGAAGGACCCTCCCAATTCCTCAAGGAACAAGGGGAGTTGTGGCATTTTCGCGAGTACGCGGCGCAGCGCTCCCTCTATCACCTGAAGGAAGCCGATCCGCACGCCTGGGTCATCCCGCGGCTGACGGGGCGAGCGAAGGCCGCGATGGTCGCCGTGGAGTACGACGAGTTCGGCGCCGGACGGGCCGAGCGCATCCACGCCCGGCTGTTCGCCGGCCTGATGACGGACCTCGGTCTCGACACCACGTACGGGCACTACGTCGACGCGGCCGGCGCGGAGATGCTGACGAACGTCAACCTCATGTCCCTGTTCGGACTCCACCGCGCGCTGCGCGGAGCATTGGTGGGGCACTTCGCGGCCGTGGAGACCACGTCGTCGCCCGGCTCACGACGTCTAGCCCACGGCCTGCGCCGCATCGGCGCGGGTGCTGCCGCCATCCACTTCTACGCCGAGCACGTCGAGGCCGACGCGGCCCACGAACAGATCGTCCGCCGGGACGTCGTAGGCGGCCTCCTCGAAACGGAACCGTCCCTCGACGAGGACGTCGCCTTCGGCGCCGACGCCACCGAATGGACCGAGAACCGGCTCGGGAACCACCTCCTCACCGCCTGGCGGAACGGCCGTAGTTCACTGCGCACACCGTTGTGACCCACCGGCAGCGGCCGGGGGGCGTAGCCCGGGAGGCGTGAAGACGTCCTGCCCTGCACGTCGTGCCAGGAGTACGGTTTGGGGGCGCCCCAGTCCCCGGTGTTGTCCGATGATCCGGTATCCGTGTGGGAGGGGATCGCCTTCCCCGAACAGCGCGGTGTGCCGTAGCCGGAGCGTACGGTCCACTCGTCCACGCAGGCGCGCGGACTCTTGCGTACCGGTCCGATGAGGCGAGGTGCGAAGCCCATGGTCCCCTTCGAGGTCGACGAGCGGCGTGGACGCTGGATCCGTCCGGCGGTCGCGCTGCGGGGCGAGGCCGATCTTGAGTCCGTCCCCCAGATGCGTACGGCCATCGAGCGCTGTCTTTCCCGGCCCGGGCGGCGGACGGCTATCGACGTGTCCGCGCTCACGTTCTGCGACGTCAGCGGACTCAACGCCTTCCTCGACGGTGCCCAGCGCGCCGCGGACTCGGGCAGGCACCTGACACTGCGACGGCCGTCGGCCCAGGTCGTACGCCTGCTCGTGCTCGCCGGCTGTGCGGAGATCCTGTTGGGACGGCGGGCGGCCCGGCGGGGACCGGAGCGCCGCCTGCTCGTGCGGGCCCTCCGCCGCCGGGCTCCAGGGGGCCGGTCAACTCGTTGAGTTCGGTGGACCGTTGAGATCGGTGAGCGATGACCCCGGTGCTCAGACCGCCGCGTGCCCCAGCGTGTGTGCCGCCGCCGCGAGGAGCAGTTCCTCAAGGGTCCCGGACTGGTGCTCGGCACGTTCCAGAAGGATGTCGAGGTGTTCGGCGTAGAGCCGGTCGTCGTCCTCGGCCAGGACGCGCAGGGTACGCCAGCAGGACGCCTTGCCCTGGACGCCGAGGAGCATCGACTCCAGTTCGAGGACGTCGCTGAGCGGTGAGCGGGAGAAGAGATGTCCGTTCGGCTTGAGCCGCCCGGCCTTCTCGGCCAGCCAGCCGAGCGCGACCTTGGGGTGATCCGTGGACACGCCCAGGTCGGACATGATCTGCACCAGGGAGTCGCGGTCCTCCTCGACCTGCTTGGCCAGTGCGGAGAAGGCGTCGGCCCGCTTCCCGTCCCGTTGCCCCTGCGCTGCGCGGCGGCAGAGTTCCAGGCCGCCGGTCGCGCCCGCCAGATGGTCGTTGAGGTAGATCGCCAGCAGGGCTCGGGTGTTCGACGATTCCCCCGACGGCTCGGTGTCGTCCTCGGGGGCTTCGGCGTCGGTACGCATCTCGCGGTCCACGGTGGCGCCGAGCTCGGCCCAGCTGTCCTCGAACTTGGCCAGTCCCTCGCGTTCCAGGGTGTCGGTCACGTCCGTGAAGTCGATGCCGGTGTGGGCCAGTTCCTCGAAGTGGGCGGCGGCCGAGGCGTAGGTGTCGGCCACGGGCCCGGCGTCCGGGACATGGCCGTGGTCGGCGAACGCGTCGAGCGTGCTCGCCGGCATGGTGTTCACGGTCCCCGGGACGACCAGTTCGCTCACGTACATGGTGTCGGGGTAGTCGGGGTTCTTGACGCCGGTCGATGCCCACAGGGGCCGCTGCGCATGTGCGCCGGCCGCCGCCAGCTCCTGCCAGCGGGCCGAGCCCGCGGTCTCCTCGAACGCCTGGTGGGCCAGCCGTGCGTTGGCCACCGCGGTCCGGCCCCGGAGCGCGAGGGCCTCCGGCGTACCGATCGCGGTGAGGCGGGCGTCCACCTCCGTGTCGACGCGGGAGACGAAGAAGGAGGCCACCGAGTGGATGTCCGCCAGGTCGTGTCCGGCGGCCCGCGCCTTTTCGAGGCCGGTCAGGTAGGCGTCCTGGACGGCGCGGTAGCGCTCCAGCGAGAAGACGAGGGTTACGTTGACGCTGATGCCCCGGGCGATGACGACGGTGATCGCCTCCAGGCCCTCGCGGGTGGCGGGGATCTTGACGAACAGGTTGGGTTCGCCGACGGTGTCCCACAGCTTCTGCGCCTGGGTGGCGGTGGCGTCCGCGTCCTTGGCCAGCCGCGGGTCCACCTCGATGGAGACCCGGCCGTCGCTCCCGCCGGTCTGCCGGTATATCGGCGCGAAGGTGCGGCAGCCGGTGCGTACGTCGTCCGTGGTGAGCGCGAAGACGGCGTCGTCGACGCTCGTCCCCTCGGCGCCCAGCCGTCGTAGCTGATCGTTGTAGCGCTCGCCCTTGGACAGCGCGGACGCGAAGATCGTCGGGTTCGTGGTCACCCCTACGACGTGCTTGCGCGCGATCAGTTCCGCCAGGCCGCCGCCGGCCAGCAGCTCGCGGGAGAGGTCGTCCAGCCAGACCGACACTCCGGCGGCGGACAGGTCGGCGAGCGGATCGGACGCGATGACGTCGGGCATCGCGGTGGCGTCGGACATACGAACCTCCAGGAGGTGCTTGGCATCGGTCACGCGAGAGCCGCGCGGCCCGCCCGTCCCCTGCGGAGACGGGCCTTTCGGAAGACTCCTGCGGGCGGGGGCCGGGCGCGGAGGAAGCCGGACGGAGCATTCGCGTGCGGCGGCGCGGAACAGGCACCTGACATCCGCCGCACGCGGGCTGTCAGGGACGGTCCCCGGTACCGCCGTCGGTGGGGGTGGAGGTCTGGCGGTGGCCGCCGGGGCGCGGGGCGCGGTCGGCGTCGCGGACGCTGTCGCGGGCGGCCGCGGCGACGGCCTCGGGCGTGATGCCGAATTCGGCGTACAGGCGCTCGTAGTCGGCGGAGGCGCCGTATTGCTCCAGGCTCACGATTCGCCCGGCGTCGCCGACCATGTCACGCCAGCCCTGTCCCACCGCGGCCTCGACGCTGACCCGGGCCCGCACGGAGGGCGGGAGGACCTCGTCCTGGTAGGCCGGGGGTTGCGCGGCGAACCACTCCCGGCACGGCATCGACACGACCCGTACCGCGAGGCCGTCGGCCTCTAGCAGCCGGCTCGCCGCCAGGGCGATGTGCACCTCGGAGCCGGTCGCCACGAGGATGACGTCCGGGCCGGAGTCGTCCTCGGCCGTGTCGGCGAGGACGTATCCGCCGCGGGCGGCATCCTGCGCCGGAGCGCAGGCACCGCTGCCACGGTCGAGCACGGGCACGTTCTGCCTGGTCAGGATCAGCGCGGCCGGGCGGTCCCGGTGTTCCAGGACGGTCCGCCAGCAGGCGGTGGTCTCGTTCGCGTCGGCGGGGCGGACCACGTCCAGGCCGGGGATGGCGCGCAGTGCTGCCAGGTGTTCCACGGGCTGGTGGGTGGGGCCGTCCTCGCCCAGGCCGATGGAGTCGTGGGTCCACACGTACGTGGTGGGCAGCTTCATCAGCGCGGCCAGGCGTACGGCCGGGCGCATGTAGTCCGAGAAGGTCAGGAACGTACCGCCGTAGGGGCGGGTCAGACTCTGCAGGGCGATGCCGTTGAGGATCGCGCCCATCGCGTGCTCGCGGATGCCGAAGTGCAGGGTGCGGCCGTAGGGGCCGCCCTTCCAGTTCTTGGTCTGGCGGTCGGCGGGCACGAAGGACGGTTCGCCGTCCATGGTGGTGTTGTTGCTCCCGGCCAGGTCGGCCGAGCCGCCCCACAGTTCAGGCAGTACCGGCGCCAGCGCGCTGAGCACCTCGCCCGACGCGGCACGGGTGGCCATCCCCTTCGGGTCTGCGGGGAAGTCGGGCAGGGCGTCGGTCCAGCCGTCCGGCAACCGCTGCGCCCGGAGCCGGTCCAGCAGTTCGGCCCGCTCGGGATGGGCCACCCGCCAGGCCACGTACGCCTCGTCCCACTCGGCGTGCGCCCGGCGCCCGCGGTCGGCGGCCTGACGGGTGCGGGCCAGCACCGCGTCTTCTACGACGAAGTCGCGCTCGGGGTCGAAGCCGAGCAGCCGCTTGGTCGCGGCGACCTCGTCCGCGCCGAGTGCGGAGCCGTGGGCCTTGCCGGTGTTCTGCTTCGTGGGCGCGGGCCAGCCGATCAGCGTGCGCAGCATGATCAGCGAGGGCCGGCCTTCCTCGTCCCGCGCGGCACGGACGGCGGCCAGCAGGGCGTCGACGTCCTCGACGTAGTCGCCGGTGCGGGTCCAGTCGACGGTCTGTACGTGCCAGCCGTAGGCGGCGAAGCGGGCCGGGACGTCCTCGCTGAAGGAGACGTCGGTGTCGTCCTCGATCGAGATGTGGTTGGAGTCGTAGAAGACGACGAGGTTGCCCAGCTCCTGGTGGCCGGCGAGGGAGGCGGCCTCGGCGGTGACGCCTTCCATCATGTCGCCGTCGGAGGCGATGACGTAGACGTGGTGGTCGAAGGGGCTGCCGCCCGGCTCGGCGTCGGGGTCGAGCAGACCGCGTTCCCGCCGGGCCGCCGTCGCCATGCCGACCGCGCTGGCCAGTCCCTGGCCCAGCGGGCCGGTGGTGATCTCCACGCCGCGGGTGTGCCGGTGCTCGGGGTGCCCGGGGGTGGCCGAGCCCCAGGTGCGGTACGCCTCCAGGTCCGACAGTTCCAGGCCGTAGCCGGTCAGGTGGAGCTGGATGTAGAGGGTCAGGCTGGAGTGCCCGCAGGAGAGCACGAAGCGGTCGCGGCCCAGCCACTGGTCGTCGGCCGGGTCGTGCCGCAGGACGTTCTGGAACAGCAGGTGCGCCAGCGGGGCGAGGCTCATCGCCGTGCCGGGATGGCCGTTGCCGACCTTCTGTACCGCGTCGGCGGCCAGGACCCGGGCGGTGTCCACCGCCCGTACGTCGACCTGGTCCCACCCGGCGTCGTCCGCCACGGGCATCGTCACGGACCGGCCCGGTGAGGTCGTGTTGCCGGACTGCTCACTCGTCATGCCGTCGCTCCTCGGAAAGGCCGGTGGTCGGTTCTGCCGTCGTGTCTGTCCTTCGTGGGCGGGTGTCCGTCATTCGTGCGCGCTGGGAACCCGCAGGGGATCATGGGGAGCGTCGGACTTGGCGGCGGCGAGCTGCTCGCCCAGTTCACCCAGCCGGTTGCGGGCGAGAGCGGAGCGGACCTGGGGGAACCACTCCTTCTCCTCCTCCTCGACGTGGTGCCGCACGTTCTCCATGAGGACCGTCATCTTGGCGTCGAAACGCTCGTCCTCGGGATCCAGGCCCGCCAACTCGGACAGCATCCACAGCACGACGTGGTGCTCCTCGACGCTCTCCAGAACGTGATCGGTGGTCGTCGGCACCGCGGCGCGGGCGGCGGGATAGAAGACCTTCTCCTCGATCCAGGTGTGGACCGTCAGCTCCTCGATCACCTTGTCGGCGATCTTCCGCTTGGTCTTGTGGGCGCGGTCCCCGGCCTGCTCGAACTCCTTGAAGAGCTTCTCGACCGTCTGGTGGTCTTCCTTGAGCAGCACAATCGCGTCCATGGGCCCGCCTTCGCCTCGTCCGGCAATCCGGAAGCCGATCGGCTCCCACGCTCCGGCTACCCCCGGCATCGCGTCCGACCCACCTGAAGCGCACCTTTTGCCTGGTTCGGCTGGAGTGTCAGAGGCGATCTACGGGGAACCCGTCCCGTACTAGCGGCTCAGGAGACAGACATGACCAGCATCCATGCGGCCGATATCCGCGAGTGGCGCAACCACAACGTCGTCGACTCCGAGGGCCACAGGATCGGCGTACTCGAATCGATCTACGTGGACACCGCCACCGACGAGTCGGCCATGGCCACGGTCCGCATCGGCCTGCCCACGCGCCAACGGCTGACCTTCGTCCCCCTCGACGACGCGGTCCTCGGACCCGGCTACGTCAAGGTCACCTACGCGAAGGCGCAGGTGAAGAAGGCACCGTCGATCGGCACGGACGACATCCTGCCGGCCGAGGGAGAGGAAGCGATCTTCCAGCACTACGGCATGGAGTACCGGCCCGGCGCGGGCGGCGAGAGGCAACTCGCGCGCCGCTGACCCGCTGGTCGACCCCACGTCTGAAGGTGGTGTTCTGCGATGGTTCTCTTCCTGCTGCTTCTCCTGATCGCCCTCGTACTGGGAATCGTCGGGGTGACCGCGAACGGCCTGGGCTACCTGCTGGTGATCGGCATCGCGGTTCTCGTGGCGGCCCTGGCCTTCGTCGCCGTGCGCTGGTCCCGGCGCTCCGGCAGCCGCCCCGTTCGATAGCGGCGACAGCGCGGCAATCGGAGGGCTACGCGTCCAGGAGACCGGTGCGGAGCTTGGCCAGGATGTGGCTGAGCAGGCGGGAGATCTGCATCTGGGAGACGTTCAGCTCGCTGCCGATCTGCGCCTGCGTCATCTCCTGGCCGAAGCGCATCTCGATGATGGTCCGCTCCCGCTCGTCGAGTTCCCGGAGCAGCGGGCCGAGCGAGTGCAGGTCCTCGAACAGCTCCAGGGCCGGGTCGTCGTCGCCCATGGTGTTCGCGTACGTCGGCCCGATCTCGCCGGACTCGGTATCGCCGCCCGGGGTGTCGATGGAGCCGGCGACATAGCCGTTGGCGGCCACGAGCCCCTCGACGACCTCGTCCTCGGTCAGCCCGAGATGGGCGGCGAGTTCCTTCAAGGTCGGGCTGTGGCCGAGCGTCGTGGTGAGTGATTCCTTGCCTTTGGCGAGGTCGACGCGGAGTTCCTGGAGGCGTCGGGGTACGTGGACGGCCCAGGTGGTGTCACGGAAGAAGCGCTTCATCTCGCCGGTGATGTAGGGGATCGCGAAGGAGGTGAACTCGACCTCGCGCGTCAGGTCGAAGCGATCGATGGCCTTGATCAGACCGATCGTGCCGACCTGGATGACGTCCTCCAGGTCACCGCTGCCCCGGTTGCGGAACCGGCGGGCCGCGAACCTGACCAAGGACACATTCATCTCGATCAGGGTGTTGCGGACGTACTGATACTCGCCAGTGCCCTCTTCCAGCGAGGGCAGCCGGTCCAGGAACAGCCGGGACAACACTCGTGCGTCCTTCGGGGCGACCTTGTCGGCGTCCGCGATCCACGGCAGTGCTTCGACGACGTTCACGGTGGGCGTCATGGCGCCGCCTCAGGTGCAACAGCAGGATGAACGCTTTCTGTACGCTCCGACCGCATCCGTCTCGGCGAGGCCCCGCCAGTCCGTCGGGGGTTGGAACGCTCGGCACGGTGGTTTTCCACCACACTACTCCTGGACTCTCATCCGGCCGCCCGACAGGAAATCCGAATTCCCTGGAATCGCAGGAACATACGCTCGAAATTCCAGGGCCTGAAGCGGGAAACGCGGGGCAGATGAAGGGGCGGAGGTTGATGAATCATGGTTCCCCTGCTTGTAGTTCTGCTCCTCGCGCTGATCCTTTTCGGCGCCGGTTTCGCCCTCAAGGCCCTGTGGTGGATCGCCGTCATCGTCCTGGTGGTCTGGGTGCTGGGCTTCGTGGTCCGGCCCGCAGGCACCGGCGGCCGTAAGGGCCGCTGGTACCGCTGGTAGAAAACCCAGCTCATGGGCCCCGTCGACCACCGTCGACGGGGCCCTTCGGCATGCCGCGGCGGACACTGATCCGCTGAATTTCCCGGTCTGACCGGTAGGGGTGCATTTGTGGGGCAGGAGTACCCGTGCGGCCGGAGCGATCGGTGTTTCGCAGGGAAACCCGCGGCCTCCAGCGCCTTCCGTTCCGGCCGCTTTTCGACGAGTGCACAAAGACCAGGGCATCTGGTGTCCGGAGAGACCGGACACCAGAAAGGGAAGGGCGCGACGACATGGCGGGACCGATACTCATCACCGGTGCGGGCAGCGGCTTCGGCAAAGAGGTGGCGCTACGGCTCGCCGCGGCCGGGCACGAGGTGATCGCGGGCGTGGAGATCATCGCCCAGGTCGGCGCGGTACGGGCCGAGGCCCGACAGCGGGGTGCGGAGCTGCGGGTCGAGAAACTGGACGTGACCGACCCCGGCGACCGGGAGAACGCCTGGACCTGGGGCGTCGAGGTCCTCCTCAACAACGCAGGCGTGTCCGAAGGCGGAGCGACCGCCGACATCCCCGAGGAGCGGCTGCGCCGCCAGTTCGAGGTGAACGTCTTCGGCCCCGTCCTGCTCACCCAGGGCATCGCCCGGCAGATGGCCGCCCGCCGCAGCGGACATATCGTCTTCATGTCCTCCGTCGCCGGACTCACCGTCGACCCGTTCACCGGCGCCTACGCGGGCTCCAAGCACGCGGTCGAGGCGTTCGCCGACGCGCTGGACCAGGAACTCGCCGAGTTCGGCGTCACCGTGGCGACGATCAACCCGGGCCCCTTCCTCACCGGCTTCAACGACACCATGTTCGAGACGTGGAAGGAATGGCGCGACAACCCCGCCGACCGTCTCTACGACTACACGGCGCTCGCCTTCCCGCACGAGCAGTACGACCCCGAACCGGTCTACGAGCGGACGGTGCGGGTTCTGCTCGGCGAGGACGGCCGCTACCGTCACCTGCTCCCCGCCGAGCTGGAGTCGCAGGCCCGCGACCAGGTCGATGCGCTGTGGAACCGGCAGCTCAACGACGGGCACCGCCAGACCCTCGTACAAAAGGCTTACGACAGCAGCCCCGGCACGCCGGTCGGGTCCTGACCGTTCCACCCACGCCCGGCGTCCCGCCGGTGCGATCGGGAGTGCAGGCAGCGCGCCGACTGCAGGACGCGGTACATGAGCCAAGTGCTGGGGAGGCCGGGATGTTCGAGGGTTTTGAGACCGCGCAGGTCGACGTCGGTGAGGCTTCCGCCTTCGTGCGCTTCGGGGGTGCCGGTCCGCCGGTGGTGCTGCTGCACGGTCATCCCCGTACCTCGGCGACCTGGCACCGGGTCGCTCCGCTGCTCGTCCGAGCCGGCCACACCGTGGTCTGTCCCGACCTGAGGGGGTACGGGCGCTCCAGGGGACCGCGCTTCACGGCGGACCACGTGGGCTACTCCAAGCGGGCGGTCGCCGGGGACGTGGTGGCCGTGATGCGGCACCTCGGACATGACCGGTTCGCGCTGGTCGGGCACGACCGTGGGGGCGCTGTGGCGCTGCGCCTCACGCTCGACCACCCCGAGATCGTCTCCCGGGTGGCGTTCGTGGACTGTCTGCCGGTGACGGAGCATCTGTCGCGGATCACCGCCGAGTTCGCCACCCGGTGGTGGCACTGGTTCTTCTTCGCCCAGCCCGACATCCCCGAGCGAGTCATCACCGCCGATCCCGACAGTTGGTACCGCGGTGACCCCGAGGTGATGGGACGGGAGAACTACGACGAGTGGCGGCGGGCCACGCGCAATCCCGACGTGGTGCGGGCGATGCTTGAGGACTATCGCGCGGGCCTGACCGTCGACCGCCGGCACGAGGAGGCCGATCGAAGCGCCGGTGCCCGTATCGCTTGTCCGGCACTGATCCTCTGGTCCCTTCGGGACGACCTGGAAGAGCTGTACGGAGATCCCCGCGCGGTGTGGAGCCGGTGGGCCGACGATGTTCGGGGCCACGGCATCGCCTCGGGACATCACGTCGCCGAACAGGCACCCGAAGCGCTGGTGTCTGCCCTCCGCGACTTCCTTCAGCCGGGCCCGAACGGCCCTGGCAGCGGCCGCTCGTAGTGCCCTCTCGCGAAAGTCCCCGGGGGCTCAGGGGGGAGTGAAGGCATGGCCCGGTCTCCCGGACCCTGCCCGAGTTTCGCCCTGAGCGCCCGTCATGTCTTGGCCGATCCCTCTGCCGGGGCGGCTGATGCGGGCCCGCCACCGCTATGCCCTGGACCTGTCCGTCGCCGTACCGCACGCCCTCTGGACACGACGGTCGCCTTCCTCATGCAACGGTGTCAGTCCTGCACGAGCTGATCGGCCAGCCGACGTGCCTGGACCAGCAGTGCGCCGTGTGTCGCCAGTGCGTCGGGATCGTCGCGCACGGTACCGGGCAGCTTTCGGTGGAGTTCGTCGAGGCTGCGGCGGAGCTCGTCGACAGCCTCACGCAGGGCCCTGTGAGCCGGCTGCTCAGTGCCGGTTTCCGCGAAGCGGGTCTGGCCGTAGAGACCGATCGCCAGGGCGGTGTGGCGCAGGAAGTCGGCGTAGGGGCCGGTGAGTTGGGGGTCGGTGCGGACCGTCTCGTCGTCGTGGAGGGCGATCTCCAGCACGGTGCGGGTCACACCGGCGATGTGTACGGCGACCTGGTCCAGGACGGCCAGCGCGTCGTCGTAGCCCTTGCCGGGCCGGGGGATGCCGCCCGCGCCGAGCCCGCGGTGATTGCCCCGCATGCTTTCGCGGCTCCAGCCGATCGCGGAACGGGCCTGGTCGACCAGGCGTCCCAGCCGCAGCGCGCGCTCGTGCCAGACCCGGGCCGCGTTGTCCTCCCACTCACCGTCGGCGAGCGCCTCGGCCACCGTGGAGAGAATCCGTTCCGCTTCGTCGGCGGCGTCCTTGAGGGCGGCACGGGTGTCACGCAGATACACCGGGGGCCGGACCAGCGCGTTGACCGCGATGCCGACCACCGCGCCGAAGACCGCCTCCGCGATACGTGCGCCCGAAGTGGCCATGGAGACCTGCCCGTCGGTCAGGACGAACAGCGCGCCGGTGGCGGCGTAGATGCCCTGGCTGCCCAGGCGCCGCCACTGCGCCAGCAGCAGCACCGTCGGAAGCACCACGACCATCGGGACCATCGTGCCGCCCAGCACCAACGCGACGGCTGTCGCCACCACCGTGCCCACCGCGATCGCCGCCAACTGCTGCAGGCCGTGCGCGAGCGACCGGTACACCGTCGACTCCACCAGCACGACCGCCATCCACGGGGCGACGAACGCCACCGGCGCCTGTAGCCACCACCCGGCCACGGCCCACGCCAGACAGGCAGCAAATGCCGCCTTGCCGGCCTGCACCGTCAGATCACGTTCACGACCCGGTCCACGCGCCGCCCGCCGCACCGCCGACACCGCCGTCGCGCCGTGACGACGAACCGCCCCTCCCGCCCTGCCCGCCCACTCCATGACTCACCAAGTGCCCCGCCGGACACGGTGGATGCGTACCTGTGGCGATCTTCATCGGCGGACGCCGTCGCCAGACCCTGTTTGAGGCGCTACGCGACCTGGCCCTTCACCGAAGCCCCGGGCACGCCGACGGCTCCCGTCCTGTGAGACAGGAGGGAGCCGTTGAGGTGGTGCGGGCGTGTGCCGTCGGTCGGTCAGGCGTGGCGGTGCGAGCGTCGGTTGCCGGTGACGAGGCGGTAGACGAGAAGCAGGATGAAGGAGCCGACGATCGCGGCGATCCAGGTGGAGATGTCGAAGAACCCATCGATGGAGTCGACGCCGAAGATCACCTTGCCGAGCCAGCCGCCGAGCAGGCCGCCGACGATGCCGATGAGCATGGTGACGATGATGCCGCCGGGGTCCTTGCCCGGCATCAGCATCTTGGCGATGGCGCCGGCGAGCAGGCCGATGATGATCCACGCGATGATTCCCATGGTGTGTCTCCGCTTCCTCTTCTTCGAACAAAGGCTGTGTCAGCTCTTCGTGTGCGCCGAACGAGCCCGAACAAACGTCTCCCCTCTGGATCGAGACATCGCCGGTTCCTGACGCGGTCGGTAGGGCGTGGGGGCCGTCAGCGCCGGCCTTCGCGGTCGCGGTGAGTGAGTCGGCTCTGGAGGTGGGCGAGGGCGCGGGTGCGAGGCCCGCGGAGGGCGGCGCGCGCGGCGTTGGCGCCGGGGGCGCCGTGGACGCCTCCGCCCGGGTGCGCGGAGGCGGATGCGAGGTAGAGCCCGGGTACGGGTGTCTCGGGGCGGCCGGTGCCGGGTGTGGGGCGGAAGACCAGCTGCTGGTGCAGGGCGGTGGTGCCGCCGCTGATGGCGCCGCCGTGGAGGTTGGCGTTCATGCTCTCCAGCGTCGGCGGGGCGAGGATGCGCCGAGCTCTGATGAGGCCGCGGAAGCCGGGAGCGTAGCGCTCGACCTGTGTCTCGACACGGTCCGCCATGGTCTCCTGCTCCCGGGCGTCCCAGGAGCCGGTGAGCTTGTCGTCCCCCGCATCGCCCCGCACCTGGTGCGGCACGTGAGTGTAGGCCCAGGCGGACTCGGTGCCCCGGGGTGAGCGGCTGGGGTCGGCGGTGGTCATCTGGCCGAAGAGGGCGAAGGGTTCGTCGGGGACGTGGCCCGTGGCGATCTGGGCGGCGAAGCGGGTGAGGGCGTCGACGCCCTCCGCGAGATGGACGGTTCCCGCTTGTGCGGCCTCCGGGGACGTCCAGGGCACCGGGCCGTTCAGTGCCCAGTCGACTTTGAAGGTGGCGAAGTCCCACTGGAAGCGTTTCAGGTCGGCGAGCAGCCTCCCGGGAAGGTGCTCCTCCGCGACGAGGGAGCCGTAGAGCGACGGCGCGGAGACATCGGCCAGGACGGCTCTGCGCGCCGTCACCGCTTCACCGTTCGCGGTGCGGACGCCGACGGCGCGACCGTTGCCGACGACGACCTCGGTGACGCGTTCCGCGCAGCGGACGGTCCCGCCGAGACGCGTCAGTCGGCGGACAAGAGCCGAGGTGAGCGCTCCGGCGCCGCCGGTGGGGACGGGGAAGCCGTAGGTCTGGCCGAGCATGGACATGAGCCAGCCGAATCCGCCGCTGCCCGCTGCCTCCGGTGCGAGATCCGCGTGCAGGGCGTTGCCCGCGAGCAGGAGCCTGCCGCCCTCGCCGTCGAACTCCTCCTCGCCCATGCGCCGGACCGGCAGCAGCATCGTCCGGGCCAGCCGCAATCCCCCTGCCGCCCGCAGTCGTAGCGCCAGCCGGGCCCCGGCGCGGACCGGGGGGAACGGTGTGAACAGGGCTTCGAGGATGCCGGGCCGCAGCGTCTCCCAGACGTTCCGCAGTTCCTTCCACGCGGCTCCGTCCCCGGGCGCGAACGCCTCCAGGCTCGCGGCCGTCTCCTCCAGGTCCCGGCTGAGGACCGCGCAGCGGCCGTCCAGCAACGGGTGGGCGAGCACCTTCGGGGCATGGCTCCAGCTCAGCCCTTCCCGCTCCAGATGAAGGTCGGCCAGGACCGGGGAGGCGGCGGCGAGAGGATAGAAGGCGCTGAAGAGGTCGCTGGCGAAGTCGGGGTCGACACCACGGTCGTGCCGGACCGCTCCTCCCGGCTCGTCCTGGGCCTCCAGGACCTCCACGCTCCACCCCGCGTCGGCCAGGAGGTTCGCGGCGACCAGCCCGTTGGGGCCCGCCCCGATCACTACTGCGTCCGCCATCACTCGCTCCCGGTTCGGTGGGTGGCACCGCACCCGGTGGCGCGGCTTCTTCAGCGCTCGGCGCTGGTTCAGGCCGTGTGCGGGCGCGGTTGTCCGGCAGCGGTGCGTGACGGGCTCTCGTCCTCCTCGCACAGGCGGGCGAGACGGGCCAGCATCGCGCGGCTGCGCACCTGCTGCACCGCGTCCAGCAGGGGGTTGTGCAGGAGGCCACCCGCACCGCGCAGTGGATGCTCGTCGAGGATGACCAGTGTCTGCTCACCCCAGGGCCGCAGTTCCATCGCGATCCTCGCGGTTCCGAGCGGCCCGCTGTTCGCCTCCAGTTCGAGGACGGCGGGCGGTTCGCTGCGGCGTACCACGGTCTGGTTGTGCAGGGTGAGCGGCCCGATCCTGATCTCGTAGCGGAGGGCCGCCCCCACCTCGGGCCACGACCCCTCGTCCAGCTCGGCCCGCGAGGTACCGACAACCCAGTCCCCGTACCGTTCGACGTCGGAAAGGATCTTCCAGACGTCGTCGGGAGACTTCTTGATCAAACGGTGTCGTACGGCCATGAGATCCTCCGCCGTTTGAAATGTCTGGTTCCTTGCGCGTTCCCACCCTGGGTCCGGGTACGCACTCTCGCGCTAGGACGGCGGTGATCAGCGACTGTTCGCCCGGTTTGTGTGTCGGCTGTCGTGTCGAGGGGCACCCGTGGGCCGCAGCCGATGACGCCCTTGCCCGAATGCCGATCGCTTCGCGTAGGGCGTCACCCCTCCCACGGATCGGAACCCAATGAGCGCGAAGAAGAACCCCGTGTCGGCCGCCGCGGAGAAGGTCGTGGAGAAAGTCCAGGACGTTGTTCGCGGCGGAAACGAGATTCCCGGTGCTCCGGGCACCCAGGCCCCGCTGGTGGAGGAGCCGACCGATGCGCGGGAGCCGCTCCCGCCCAAGCCCGACCAGCGCGGGCCGGACACCTACAGTCCGACCGGCCAGGAGACCGGAATCCCGCAGAAGGAGGTCGCGCAGGGCGGCGAGCGCCTCACCACCGCGCAGGGTGCGCGCCTGTACGACACCGACCACTCATTGAAGGCCGGCCTCCGCGGCCCGGTGCTGCTCCAGGACCACCACCTGCGGGAGAAGATCACCCACTTCGACCACGAACGCATCCCGGAGCGGGTGGTACACGCCCGTGGCGCCGCCGCTCACGGCGTATTCCGGGGCTATGGCGCCGCCGCCGGGATCACCAAAGCCGCATTCCTCGCCGAGGGCGTCGAGACGCCGGTGTTCGTCCGCTTCTCCACCGTCCTGGGTTCGCGCGGATCGGCCGACACCGTGCGCGACACCCGCGGTTTCGCGACGAAGTTCTACACCGGCGAGGGCGTCTTCGACCTGGTGGGCAACAACATCCCGGTGTTCTTCATCCAGGACGCGCTGAAGTTCCCCGATGTCATCCACGCGGGCAAGCCGCATCCGGACCGGGAGATCCCGCAGGCGCAGAGCGCGCACGACACGTTCTGGGACTTCGTCACCCTCCACACGGAGGCCACCCACCACACGCTGTGGAACATGTCCGACCGGGGCATCCCGCGGTCGTACCGGATGATGGAGGGCTTCGGCGTCCACACCTTCCGGCTCGTCAACGCCGAGGGCGCCACCACGCTGGTGAAGTTCCACTGGAAGCCGAAGCTGGGTGTGCACTCGCTGGTGTGGGAGGAAGCGCAGATCACCGCGGGCGTGGATCCCGACTTCCACCGGCGTGACCTCGCCGACGCGATCGAGGCAGGCGCCTTCCCAGAGTGGGAACTCGGTGTGCAGACCTTCCCGGACACCGAGGACCAGATGTTCGAGGGCATCGACCTGCTCGACCCGACGAAGATCGTCCCCGAGGAACTGGCTCCGGTGCGCCCGATCGGCCTGATGACCCTCAACGCCAACCCGTCGAACTACTTCGCCGAGACCGAACAGGTCGCCTTCCACGTCGGCCATCTGGTCCCCGGCATCGACGTCACCGACGACCCGCTGCTCCAGGGACGTCTCTTCTCCTACCTCGACACCCAGATCAGCCGACTGGGTGGACCAAACTTCGGGCAGCTCCCGATCAACCGCACGCACGCGCCCGTCAACGACATGCTGCGTGACGGCATGCACCAGACAGCCGTCCACACCGGGGTTGGCCCCTACCATCCCAACTCCCTCGACGGCGGCTGCCCGTTCCTCGCAGGCGAGGACACCGGGGCGTACATCGAGGTTCCCGTCGAGGTCCCAGCCGCCCGCAAGGTGCGTGACGCGGCGGCGTCCTTCGACGACCACTTCAGCCAGGCCCGGCTGTTCTGGCTCAGCATGTCTCCCACCGAGCGTGAACACATCGTCGCCGCCTACACCTTCGAGCTCGGCAAGTGCTGGGAGACGGCGATCAAGGAACGGGCACTGAAGGTGCTCGCCAACATCGACCCGGACCTCTGCCAGCACGTCGCAGCCGGGCTGGGCCTTCCGGCCCCCGAGGCGAGCCTCACGCCTGCGGTGGTCGAACCGAGCCCCGCCCTGTCCCAGCTCGGCGGGGACTGGCCGGTCGAGGGCCGGATCATCGGCATTGTCACCACCGGCGCGGACGACCTGGACGGCGTACGGGAAGTGCGCCGCGCGGTCCTCGACGCCGGCATGGTTCCGCTGGTCGTCGCACCGGCAGGCGGGGTGCTGGACCAGGACGGAGACCCGGTCACCGTCCAGCGCACCTTCGCGACCGCCCGCTCCACCGAGTTCGACGCCCTTCTGGTGGCCGGGGCACCGGCGCCCGCAGCCGACGCCTACGGGGCCCGCGATGCCAAGGTCGACGACGACATGGCCGTGGTCACCGCCATCGACCCGCGACTGCTGCTGATGGTCACCGAGGCGTACCGCCACGGCAAGGCCATCGGGGCCTGGGGCGAAGGAGTCGGCGCTCTTGAGGCGGCCGGACTGCCCGAGGGACCCGCCGGGGTGGTGTTCGGTACGACCGCACCCGCCGTGTTGCAGGCAGTGACCCGTCTGCTCGGCGGACACCGAGCCTGGGGCCGCTTCACCCCTGCCCTGTGACCGGGACGGCCGACTGCGAGCCCCCCGACAGCTCCCTTGCCTGACGCCCTGATCCAGGATCCGACGCAGGGGCAGTCGCTTTCCTCGCCCCCTGGCCATGAGCCCGGCCAGGGGGCGGTCCGGCAGCCGGGGCTGTCACCGCCCGAGCCGGCTCACGTGAGAGGTTCTCGATCACGGGTACTCGGCGTTCATGAACGTCACATCGCCGGAACCGGCCCTGCCGTCCGCTCGTGGTCGGATATCGGCGGCGATCATCGCGTACCTGCGGAGTACGGGACCGCTTCCGCACAGCCGGGAGATTTTCACCGCCGCCCCGCTCGGAGATGACTTCCAGCTCGCCCTGTACCTCTGCTACGAGCTGCACTACCGGGGATTCGCGGAAGTCGACGCCGACCGCGAGTGGGACCCCGACCTGCTCAGGGTCCGGGCAGCTCTGGAACGACCTTTTCTCGACACTCTCCGCGACGCCGCGACCGTGCACAAGCACGCAGGCGAGGCACTGGAGGTACTGCTCGTCGAACCCGTCGACGGCTCGGGCGTCAGCCACTTCCTGCGGGACGAGGGAGAACTGTGGCAGATACGCGAGTACGCCGCCCAGCGCTCGCTCTACCACCTCAAGGAAGCCGATCCGCACGCCTGGGTGCTGCCCCGGCTGTGGGGCCGGGCGAAGGCGGGCATGGCGGCCGTGGAGTTCGACGAGTTCGGCGGAGGCCGCGCGGATCGCGTGCACGCCCGCCTGTTCGCCGACCTCATGGCCGACCTCGAACTGGACACCGCCTATGGCCACTACCTCGATGCGGCCGGCCCTGAGGCCCTCGCCACCGTGAACCTGATGTCCCTCTTCGGCCTCCACCGCGTCCTGCGAGGAGCCCTCGTCGGACATTTCGCCACCGTCGAGATCACCTCGTCCCCGGGTTCACGACGCCTCGCCCAGGCCATGCGACGCACCGGCGCCGGACCGGCCGCCGAGCACTTCTACGACGAGCACGTCGAGGCCGACGCCGTGCACGAACAGATCGTCCGCCGGGACGTCGTAGCGGGTCTGCTCGAAGAGGAGCCGCACCTCGACGGCGACGTCGCGTTCGGCGTGGACGCCACCACGTATCTCGAAGACCGCCTCGCCGAGCACCTTCTCGGCGCCTGGCGAGCGGGGGAGTCGTCGCTGCGTATGCCGGTCTGACCACTGTTCCGACCCCGAACAGGTTCTGCGGCATCCGCCAGAACCGGAGACGACACCCCATGACCACGGTCACTCTGCCCGGCGTCTACACCCCGCAGGACGACACCGACCTGCTCATCCGATGCCTGCGCGACGAAAACCTTCCCCCGCACGCCGAAGTTCTCGACGTAGGCACGGGAACAGGTGCCGTCGCCCTGGCCGCAGCGCGGCTCGGCGCCCGCGTCACGGCGATCGACATCTCCTGGCGAGCGGCTCTCAACGCCAAGGTCAACGCACTGCTGGCGCGTCTCGCTATCCGCGTCAGACGTGGCGACCTGCTATCTCCCGTCGCGGGCAGGTCCTTCGACCTCATCCTCTCCAACCCGCCGTACGTGCCCGCACCCGCCACCGCGTGCCCCAGGCGGGGTGCGGTACGGGCCTGGGACGCGGGACACGACGGCCGCCTCGTGCTCGACCGGATCTGCGAGGACGCCCCCGGACTCCTGAAGCCCGGAGGAGTGCTGCTCGTGGTCCAGTCCGCGCTGAGCGGCTCGGAAGAGACGCTGCGCCGGTTGCGGGCGGCAGGCTTGGACGCCGGAATCGAGGAGCGCCGCAGTGTCGCCTTCGGCCCCGTCCTGCGGTCCCGCAGCGGCTGGCTGCGCGACCGCGGCCTGATCGGGGACGATGCCGAGAAGGAAGAGCTGGTGATCATTCGTGCCGTACGACTCTGACAAGCGACGCTGCCGCATCGTGGCCCGGCGCACGGGGCCACTCCTGGTCGAGGGCCCGGTCGACGTCACGCTGGAGGACGGCACCACCGTCTCGTCCGACCGGTTCTGTGTCGCCCTGTGCACCTGCCGGCGCAGCCGTACCTACCCGTGGTGCGACACCAGTCACCGCCGGTCCGAGCCGCCTGGTCCGCACACGTCCTGATCGGCTGGGTTTGTTCGCGGCTCGGACGTTGTACGCACAGTAGATGACCGAGTTGAAGAGGGAGGCAGAACGGAGGTACGACGCCTGGCCCGCCGACAACACGACATGGCTGCCCGACGACACCGGCGGGGGCGTGATCGCATCGGGCGTGGACCAGGGCGCTGGGCGCTATGCCAGGGCATCCCCGTTCGCACCCGGAACAAGATCCCGTTGATCACTCTGCGGTGATCGCTCCATCGGGACGGTGCGCCGAACTCCTCGGCGTCAACGTCGTCAGTGCGCCGAGCGCGAGGCCCCGCCGAACAGCCCGGCAAGGCCCTGAACGGCAGTGTCCCGACGGTGGCGATCGCGCTGCCGATGCCGCGGAGCACGTCTGCGATGGCACGCAACATGAAGTCCTCCAGGGGATACGTCTTGAGGGCCTCGGCATCGGGTGCCCCGGGGTGCCGGGCACGCCAGGTGGGCGAGATTCTCCTGGTGGCCGCGGGGTACCCGGCATGGATGAACACACCGAGCATGGAACTGGCCGCGTCGAGTGGAGCGGCCCTCGGAGTCTTTCCGGCGGTCGCCGGACTGATCCTCGTCGTCGGGCTTATCTGGGCCGTACGGCTCGGAATGAAGGCCCGCCGACGGGAGTCCGCGCCGCCGCGCCCGGAGGAGCAGCCCCGGCTGCCCGAGTCCGGGCCGACCCGCGAGATCCAGGAGATGCGCGAGCCCGACGAGGTACCGCGCGCGAAGGACGAGAGCGAGCGTCTCACCCCGCACCAGCTGTCCGGCGGCGGAACGTCGGGCAGCAGGCGCAGCGAGGACCAGAAGCGCCGGCGCTGGGGCTCAGGTTCCGCCTGATCCTGGGTTCCGTCCGCAGCGAAGAGGCATCGTGCGCGCTTGACCACCTCCTCCGTCGCATGCGAGGTCACTCCGTCCGGCGGTGGTCCTCCTCGCTCCAGGCTCGGGTGTCCCGGGGCGGGAGATACGGCTCCTCGCCCTTCGGGAGCCCCCGGCCACGGCACGTTGACGGGACAGTTCCGCGTCGAATTCGAGGCCGAGCAGGACCGCGATGTTGCTGATCCACAGCCAGATCAGGAAGACGACCACGCCGGCGAGCGTGCCGTAGGTCTTGTTGTACGAGGCGAAGTGGGCCACGTAGAACGCGAAGCCCGCCGAGGCGATCATCCAGACCAGCAGCGCCAGCACGCTGCCCGGGGTGACCCAACGGAAGCCGCGGCCCTTCACGTTGGGTGCCGCCCAGTACAGGATCGCGATCATCGCCATGACCAGGATGATCAGCCCCGGCCACTTCGCGATCGACCACACCATCAGGGTGGCGTGCCCGATTCCGAGTGCCGAGCCGGCCGCGCGGGCCAGGCCGCCGGTGAACACCACGATGAGCGCGCTGATCACGGTCAGGACCAGCAGCACCACCGTGACGCCGACGCGGATCGGCAGGACCTTCCACACGGGGCGGCCCTCGGGCATGTCGTAGACGACGTTGGCGCTGCGGATGAACGCCGCGATGTAGCCGGAGGCCGACCAGACGGCGACGACGATGCCGACCACGGCCACGACGGAGCCGAGGCCGCCGGTGGTCTGGAGCTGGCGTACGGCGTCGCCGATGATGTTCCGGGCCGAACTCGGCGCCAGTTTCTCGATGTTGTCCAGGACCTGCTGGGTCGTCGACTTGCCGGCGATGCCGAGCAGCGAGACCAGGACCAGCAGCGCGGGGAAGAGCGAGAGAACCCCGTAGTACGTCAACGCGGCGGCCCGGTCGGCGAGTTCGTCGTTCTGGAACTCCTTGACCGTGCCCCTGAGCACCGCCCACCACGACCGCTTCGGCAGTTTGCCGGGCCTGTCGGGCGAGTTGTGCTCTACCCGCTGTCCGGGTCCGGGTGTCGGTGGCATACCACTGGGGTATCCCGCCCCGGCTCGACCATGCGCCGCCGCTCAGTCTGCCGCGTGGCCCGGAGTGATGGCGTGAGCGTCGTTGAGTGTCAGCAGAGGGGTGCGGCCGTTCGCGAGATTTTCCGTCGCCTCCGGAGCGAGCAGGAAGCCGACGTGGTCGCCGCCGTCGACCCGGTTCTCGACACGGCCGATGAACCAAGCGGGAGCCTCGTCGAGGATCAGTGATCCGCCCGGGCCCGTATGCCACGGGACTTCCTTGAACTTGTCGGTACGGTCGCCGGTCTCGCCGCCGAAGAGCCGGGCCAGCCGGTCCTGGTCGCGGCGGAGGAGATGCACCGTGAGGCGTTCGGCGTGCTCGGCGACCCGGTACGTCCGGTTCGCCTTGGACAGCCAGACCATGAACCGGGCGGGCTCGATCGAGCACTGCGAGGCGAATCCGACCAGGCAGCCGGCTCGCTCCCCGTCGGCCTCGGCGGTCACGATGTACATCGGGTAGTCGAGCAGGTCGGTGAAGGGATCGAGATCGGTCACGGTGTTCGGCTCCCGCCACAAGAGATCGGATGTCGGCCAAGCGTTCCCCAGTTCCGTGTGCTGGTCGGCTCACGACGCGCTGGGCGGTGCACGGACGCGATACGACCGGAGTCCCTGGGTACCCGGAACATCCGCGCCCATTCGAGGCCATGAAGCCGTCCAGGAGAGCCGTCGCGATGTCTGCGCAGTCCGAGCCCGAGTCCGCCCGGGACGAGCACGGCGCTCCGGAAGGGACGGACCTGAACGGCTCCGGCCCCGGCCCGGCGGACGCCGTACAGGAGTTCCGGAAGGCGCCGCCGCCCCCGCCCGGAGATTCACGCGGCGGACGTAGACGGTCGTGGGTGACCGTGGGCTTCGCTCTGGGCCTGGGGGCGAGTCTGGCGTGGCTCGCCGTGCAGACCGTCATGCGGGTCAGTTCGATGCTGACCTTGCTGCTGCTGGCCGTGTTCATCGCGATCAGCCTGGAACCAGTCGTCGTCTGGTTCACGCGCCGGGGTCTGCGGCGCGGCTGGGCCGTCGCGATCGTGCTGACCGGCTTCCTCGTCGTGCTCGCCGGATTCCTGGCCCTGGTCATTCCACCGGTGGCCAAGGAGATCAGCGCGCTGGTCGACGCGGTGCCCGGCTGGCTGGAGCAGCTCCACAACCACCAGTCCACGATCGGCCGCCTGGAGGACCGCTACCACGTGGTCGAGAAGGCCAAGGAGCAGATCGCCTCGGGAAGCGGAGCGTCCGGTCTGGCGGGAGGTGTCCTGGGTGCCGGGCAGGTGGTCCTGAGTACGGTCACGTCCACGGCGATCGTGATCACGGTGACCCTGTACTGCATGGCGGCCCTGCCGACCATGAAGCAGTTCGGCTACCGCTTCGTGGCGGCCAGCCGCCGCGAGCGCGTCGAGGGCGTGGCCGAGGAAATCATGAACCGGATCGGCAAGTTCATGCTCGGCAACCTGGTCACCTCGGGGATCGCCGGAGTGGCCACCTTCGGCTGGTGCGCGGCCACCGGCGTCCCGTACGCCGCCGCGCTGGGCATCTTCACCGCCCTGATGGACCTGATCCCGATCGTCGGCTCCACCCTCGCCGGAATCGTCGTCAGCCTCGTCGCACTCTCCGTGTCGCTCCCCATCGCGATCGCGACCGCGGTCTTCTACGTCGTCTTCCGCGTCGCCGAGGACTACCTCATCGTGCCCCGGGCCATGAAGTTCGCGGTCGACGTCCATCCGTTGGTCACCGTCCTCGCGGTGCTGGTCGGCGGGGCGCTCCTCGGCATCATCGGCGCCCTCGTCGCCATCCCGGCGGCGGTCGCCGTGGGCCTGGTCCTCGACGAGTACGTCTTCCCGAAGATGGAGCGCAGCTGACGCCGTGCTCCATGCCTCCTGGGCAGGATGCCCCTGGTGGTTGCCGGTTTGGGCGCCTGTGTTGCGTTCCATCGTCGCTAGGGCGGCCGAGGTCGGTTGGGGGTGTAAGTAGGTGACGGAGTCCTTGGGCACCGGGACGCCGAGGTGGCGGATGCGTGCGTCCAGTGCGGAGTTGAGGACGCGTTGTCGAGAAGTTCGCCGTGGTGGGAGCGCCACAGGCCGAAAGCGTCGTTCGCGTGGATCACTGGTACGTCCGCTTTGCGGGCCGCGTCGATCGGTTCGGCCAGGACGGGCACGACGCGTCGGACCGACAGCACGAGGAGTTCGGCGCCCTCGTGGTCGTACGTGTTGATCACGTCGATGACTACGAGAGCGAGCCCTGTGGTTCTTCCCCCGGGGCGTGGTCTGTCCGCCGACCTGAGGAATAAGGGCAGGAGGCCGGTCAGTCCTCGCCTCGGACGATGTTCCCTTCCGCGCTCGTGCGCACCGTGGCGGGGGATCCGTCGTTGTCCACCGCGGGAACGCACGTGCGTACGCCCTTGCCGCGGCGGTGACGGGCCTTCGACCAGCCTGTCCTGGCCACCTTCAGGGCTTTCTGTTTGACGGTGCGCACGGTCACGGCGGTTCAACTTCTCTCTGCGGCGGTCGAGCTCTCGATGGGGTGTTCACCGGGTTCCCGTGGGCAACGGGCGTGAAACGCCGCGCCGTTCAGATGTCGCGCTTCTCCAACGGCCGTACGGCCGGGCCTTGGAGGATCTGTCCGTCCGGGGCGAAGCGGGAGCCGTGGCACGGGCATTCCCATGCCTGCTCCGCGCTGTTGAAGGCGACGATGCAGCCGAGGTGGGTGCAACGGGCCGAGACTGCGTGGAGCTGGCCGTTCTCGTCGCGGTGAACGGCGCATTGCCGGCCGCCCGTCCGTATGACGGAACCCTCGCCGCGAGGGATGTCCTCCGGTGTCGGCGCCGGGTCCGTCAAGGCTGGCAGCCGGTCGCCGACGAAGTGCCGGGCCACCTGGGCCTGATGCTTCAGGAACGAGCCGCCTTCGCGGACCACGGAGGTCAGGCGGCGTGGATCGTAGAGGCCGCTCCACTCGCACTCGCGTCCGCGGACGAGGTCGCTGAGCAGGCCGCCCGCCATGATGCCGCCGCTCAGTCCCCAGCCGCCGAACCCGGTGGCGACGTAGGTGTGCCGGCTGCGGGCGTGGAGCGGTCCGACGAGGGGCACGGAGTCGGTGGAGTCGTTGTCCTGTGTCGCCCAGCGGTGCGTGAGCGTGAGACCGGGGAAATAGTCCTGGGCCCAGGCGGACAGGCGGGCGAAGCGTTCCTCGACGTCCGTGGCACCGGGGGTGAAGTGCTCCCCGGTGACGATCAGGAGGCGTTTGCCGTCGCGGTACGGTGCGCTGCGCACCGACCGTGTGGCCTGCTCGGGTGAGATGTACATGCCGCGCGGGGCCAGGGCCTCGTCGACGGTCCCCGCCACCACCAGTTCCCGCCTCGGGGACAGCCTGGTGAAGAGCAGGGCCCGGTCGAAGACGGGGTAGTGCGTGGCGACCACGACCTCGCGGGCGCGCACCGACACTCCGGTGTCGGTCGTCAGCACGCAGGGTTCGCCCTCGCTGAGACCCACGACCCGGGTGTCCTCGTACACGGCACCACCGCGTCGGCGCAGGTCGTCCGCGAGCGCCAGCAGGTACTTCCGGGGGTGGAACTGGGCCTGGCCCGTCACCCGGACCGCGCCGGCCACCGGGAAGGGCAGATCGGTCTCCGTGACGAAGTCGGCGGGCAGCCCCGCCTCCCGTGCGGCCTCTGCCTCGGCCCGCAGCTCATCGACGCCCTGTGGGTCCTCGGCATAGGTGAAGGCCGCCGCCTCCTCCCAGTCGCAGTCGATGTCCAACTCCTCGACGATCTCGGCGGCGCGGCGGATCGCGGCGGACTGCGAGCGCGCGTACAGCCGGGCGCCCTCGGGACCGCGGGTGCGGCGGAGATGGTCGTAGACGAGCGTGTGCAGGACGGTCAGCTTGGCCGTCGTATGGGCGCTGACCCCGGCGGCGAGCCGTCCGGCCTCCAGTACGGCCACCTCGCGCCCTTGCCGGGTCAGTTCCCAGGCCGTGCTGAGTCCCGCGATGCCGCCGCCGATCACCGCGACATCGACGGAGAGGTCCTGCGACGGCGGGGGAGCGGGTGGTCCGGTGGGCGGTGCGGTCTCCAACCAGTACGAGCCCTTGGTTTCTGCCTTGGCGTCCATGGCAGTCGACTTCCCTCATGGCGATGGGATACGCGAAGTCGCGCCAGGAGTCGTCCCCCGGTGCTACTCGGCACTACCGGCGCCCTCGTCGCCATTCCGGCGGACGTCGCCGCCGACTTCCTCGACGAGTACGAGTTTCGCAGGAAGGAACGGAGATGACGGCTTGATCCTCCAGGGATGTTCTCCGCCTTCGCCGCCTTCGGGGCGGGTTGATGTGGCGAAAGCGAACAGCTGTGCACTGCCCGCGATGCCGCGTAGGGTGGTAGTGCGTCCTTGACCCCGGCGCTTTTTGTCGTTGGACGGCGTCAACCTCCGGTAAGCGGACCGCCTCTCTCCTGGAGTGTCCAGGCGGCCGACCGTCCGGCTCAGCCACCGTCCTCTCGGCAAGCTCGTTGCTCACCCCTCCGAGCGCGCCCCGCGCCAGTGCACCTTCAGGGTGACTTTGGTACGGGTCCGGGAAGTCGAGGCGCCGTGTCTGTAGTGCGTGCGATGATCCGCTACCGGTCCGATGGCCGGGCGACCATCGTCCTGGAGGGTGAGATCGACCTGTCCACCGCTCCCTCCATCCAGGCGGCTCTGGCCACATGCCGGGCCAAAAAGGCAACGGACATCGACATCGACCTCACCGCGGTCGGCTTCTGCGACGCCAGCGGTCTGAACGTCTTCATCGCCGCCTCGCGGCACGCCGCTGCGGAGGACGGAGACGTACGACTGCACCACCTCGCCCCGGTCGTGCGGCTGCTCCTGGACGTGACCGGCACGGGATACCTCCTGACCGGGCGGCGCCCGGACGGCCAGGCGCCCCGGGACGATGCCCGGCAGACGTCCAGCGGAGCCCCATGATCAGTGACGGGATGGCGGAGATCCTGCGGCTGCTGCAGACCGCGTCCTGGCTGGACGTGGCGGAAGACGCGGCCGACCTGCTCGCCGTGGACGGGATCGCGGTCAGCGCGGTCACCGCATCGGGCGAGGCGGAGCTGCTGTGGTCCTCGGCCGTCATCTCGAGCGACTTCGAGGATCTGCAGTTCACCCTCGGGCAGGGCCCGGGACCTGACTGCCGGGCCGGTGGCGCCGTAGTGCGCGTGCCCGATATGGGCAGCGTAAGGGAGGACCGCTGGCCCGCCCTCTCGGCCGAGGTGTCCGTCACGGCCGTGCGGGCGGTGTTCTGTTTCCCGCTGCGGATCGGCGCCATCACACTGGGCGTGCTGACCCTGGCCAGAAGCACACCCGGACACCTGACCTCGGCACAGGGCGATGATGTCGACGTACTCGCCGGCGTCCTGACCCGACGGGTTCTGGACCTCGGAGATCCGCAGCTGTCCTCGGCGCAGTACCGGGACCTGGAACCTCCGGTACTGCACCAGGCGGTCCTCCACCAGGCGACCGGCATGGTCAGCGTTCAGCTCGCGGTACCCCTGGCCGAGGCGCTCCTACGGCTGCGCGCCCACGCCTACGGCAACAGTCGCACCCTTACAGATACAGCCCGGGACATCGTGGCCAGGCGCCTGCGGCTTGCCCCCGATCCGCACCCGACGAACCTCCCCGATGACGCAGACGAGGACTGATCCCCATGACAACCCGTGAACAGCAGCTCACCGAAGTCTTCGTCGAGGTGGCCGACTCCCTGATCGACGACTTCGACGTCATCGACTTCCTGCAGAAGCTGTCCGTGCGCTGCCGGGACCTGCTGGACGTCGCCGCCGTCGGCATCCTGCTCGCGGACGAGAACGACGGACTCCACGTCCTGGCCGCCTCCGACGAAGACACCCGGATGCTGGAACTCTTCGCCCTCCAGCACGACCAGGGCCCCTGCGTCGACTGCTGCCGCGACGGCCGGCCGCGGATCAACATCAGCCTGACCGACCCCGATGCCGCCGCCAGGTGGCCCGACTTCGTCCGGGGCGCGCAAGGCGCCGGTTTCGTCGCCACCAACGCCATTCCGCTGCGACTTCGCGGACGGACCATCGGCGCGCTGAGCCTCTTCCGGACCGTCCCCGAGCCCCTGGCCGAACAGGATCGGATCCTTGCCCAGGCCCTCGCCGACGTGGCCACCATCGCCATCCTCCAGCAGCGCACCCTCGCGCACACCGAGGCCGAACGCGACCAGCTCCAGTACGCCCTCAACAGCCGCATCGTCATCGAACAGGTCAAGGGCATCCTCGCCGAGCGATGGCAGACGCCCATCGACGAAGCGTTCAGCGTCTTCCGTGCCTACGCCCGCGCCCACAGCCGCAAACTCTCCGACCTCGCCCGGGACATCACCGACGGCACACAGGACACCGAAGCCATCCGCGCATTCCCCACCCCTGGGTCCGGAAAGGCCAACTGACACCCGCTGCATGCGCTCGCCGCGCGAGGCCCGTCGGTGAGCGGGTTGGGACACCGTCAGTGCAGGATGCTCACCGCGCGGGCGATCACGAGGAGCGAGGTGAGGAGGGCGGTGACGCTCTCCACGCTCATCAGGAACTTGGCGCGGGCGGAGAGCGGCATGGTGTCCGTGGGGCTGAAGGCGGTGGAGTTGGTCACCGACACGTAGAGGTAGTCCATCAGCGTGGGTACCCAGTCGGCTGTTTTGCTGGAGCCGTCGGAGACCTCCTGGACGGCGCCGGCGTTCTCGTCCTGAGAGAAGCGGAAGTCCGCCAACGGCAGTGATTCACGCGGCACTTGGGTCCTGCTGACCGGGCCGCCCCGGTCCAGCTCCCAGTAGGCCAGTCCGAAGACGATGATGTTGGTGAGCCAGATCTGCAACGACGCCACCAACAGCTCCCGGCCGTCCTTGACTCCGGCGGACACCAGCTCATGGACCAGGATCCCCAGGGCGAAGAGGTTGCTGGCCCCGATCAGGGCGACGAGTGTCAGCGACAGCACGCGGAACGCCCGCGTCTGTCGGGTCAGCCGACGCGGGTTGATCGCTATGAGGGGTACGAGGAGCACGAACTCCAGGGCGGGCAGGACGTAACGGGGGGCGATCAGGAGCTGCTGGGGCAGGAAGAGGTAGAGCGCGATGGCGACGAGTGTCGCTGCCACAGCCGGCAGCCGAGGCTCCCCCCGGCGCTCGTGCCGAGGGTGTCTGAAACGAGCTTCTTCACGCGATCGCGGCATGACTCGTCCTCCACCTCGTCCTCACCTGGGGCATGGAACTCAGCGCGTCGGTCCGCGGAGGTCCGGGGCTGCTTCCGTGCGAACGCCCGCACGCGAGGACGCCCACCGGTTCCCGATTGCCGTGCGCACCGCTACCTGACGCGGGCAGGCGACGCACATCGGTGTCAGTGATGGCCGTGCGCGCTGTCGGAGGCGCCGCCGAAGAGCCGGGCGACGGCGCGGAAGGGCAGCGTGACGACGGTGGCGATCGCACTGCCGATCGAGCGCAATACGTCAGCGATGGCCTTGAGCATGGAGGAGTCCAATCGTCGAGAGGGGCGTCCCCGTGTTGGGGAGTCCCTTGGCGGTGCGGCAGGGGGCGCGGGCTGCCCGCCGCGGGTCGAGTTCCTGAGTTCCTGGTTCAGGACCCGACCAGGGCCTTGTCGATCGCGTCGACGAAGGCGTCGAGGTCCTCTGGCGTACGGGAGGTGACCAGGGTGTAGCCGCCCGCGGTGTCGCTGACCACCGGCTCGTCGACCCAGGACGCGGCTCCGGCATTGCGGATGTCGGTGCGCAACGAGGCGTAGGACGTCAGCGTCTTGCCCCGGACGGCGTCCGCTTCGACCAGGGCCCAAGGGCCGTGGCAGATGGCGGCGATCGGGCGGCCCGAGGCGACGAACGCCCTGACGATGGCGAGCGCCTTGTCGTCGAGGCGGAGCTGGTCGGCGTTGAGGGTGCCGCCGGGGAGCAGCAGGAGCTGGTGGTCGCCGGGGTCCACCACGTCGAAGGTGGTGTCGGGCTGCACGGTTTCGCCGGGGTCCTTGTCTCCGACCAGGGTCTGGATCGGGTCGGCCGTCGCGGCGGCGACGGTGACGTCCGCGCCGTCCTCGCGCAGCCGCGTGAGCGGCACCAGCAGTTCGTCCTGTTCGACCCCGTAGTTGGTGACGAGCGCCAGTACACGGTGGCCGTTGAGGGGCCTGTCAGCCATGGGGATGCGCCTTTCTTAGTGACGGGTCGCGAGACCAGGGGTCCGCGACGTATGCGACGGTCAGTGGCCGAGTGCCTTGGCCAGTTGCTGCTTGTTCATGGAGGAGCGGCCGTGGATGTTGCGCTTCCTGGCCTCCTCGTACAACTGGTCCCTGGTGGGACTCACCGGGCCTCGGTGCGAGCGCTCGCCTCCCCGCTGCGAGGCGGATTTCCTGTCCTGGGTGGAGACCTTGCCCGGCTGCTTCGCCTCGCCGGAGCGGGCCCGTTCCTTGTTGACCGTCCGCGCGGCGATCTCCTTCGCGCGCCCGGTGGACGCTCCCCGCTTCTCCGCACTGTCCTTGATGTGCTCGTACTGCCGTTCCCGCTTGGGGCTGGAACCTGCTGGCATGACTGCTCTCCTCGCCTCGGGACCAACATGGGGGACGTGCGTCCTCACTCCTCGGGTGCTCAGTACGGGGCGAGTCACACTCGCTCCCACCTCTTCCAGTGCACGCTGTCCCGCCGCACCCCGCGACCGAGCGCGAACCGAGCGGCGGAGCGGGCTGGTGCGTGCGCTCCGGTGGGGACACGGAGGCCGCCGAGCTGATCGATGTCCAAGCTCAGCGACCGGAGGAACCGCGACTCCAGCATTTCTGCGGGGCGGCGCTGCGCAAGAGCGGCTATGCGCGCACACTTCCCGGAGAGGAGGGGACTACCGCACAGGGAGAGGGCCTTCATGATCACTCCAAAGCCCCAGGTTCTGCGCACCCTGCTGTCGCGTTACGCGGAAGCTCGCATCATGCAGTTCGAAAGCGACACCGCTGAGAACCGGCGCAGACTGGACGACATGACCCACACCCTGTGTGTCACCACCGGGGCGCACACCATCGAGACCGCCCTCGCCCTCGCGGATGACCTGCTCCAAGAACAGCGCCGGAATGCGGAAGCTCCGGGCACCGGCCGCCCGGACACCGACCGGGCCTCCCCGACTCCGGCCGCCTGAAAGGCTCACTAGCCCGGCGGCGTATCCGCTGCGCAGGCCGAGCCGGTTTCACGAGTACGTGCCTGCCACGGCGACGCGACGGAGGCGTGTCCACCGGTCGGTTCGGCCTTACGCTCCGGGGAGGGTCCTGACTGCCGGGTATTGACCCGACCGACAGAGGAACGGGAAGGAACAGCTGTCAGGGGCGGGGCGGGCGGGTGACGGTGTCGAGGTAGAAGGTGTCGATGCTCTGGACGGCGCGCTCGAACTCGTCCAGGTTGACGGGCTTGCTCACGTAGGCGTTGGCGTGGCTGCTGTACGCGCCGGCGACGTCGTCGGGGGCGGTGGAGGTGGTGAGCACGACGACGGGGATGGTCTGGAGGTCCTCGTCCGACTTGAGGATCCGCAGGAGGTCGCGTCCGTTCATGCGGGGCATGTTCAGGTCCAGGACGATCAGGTCGGGGCGGGCGCTGGTGGAGTTGCGCAGGTGTTCCAGTGCGGCGACTCCGTCGGTGACCTGGATGAGGTTGCGGGCGCCGCGTTCGCTGAGGGCTTCCTCGATGAGCAGGGCATCAGCCATGTCGTCCTCGACGAGGAGGACGTCGAAGGGCCGTGCGGGGGTGGTCATCATCGGATGCTCCAGGGGTGCTTCGGGAGAGTGGTGGAAGAGTCCTGGCCACCGGCGGCGGGCACCTTGGCGGGTCAGGCCGCAGGCGGCACCGAGCTGCGGGTATCCGGCGCCCGCGCGGGCTGCGGAGACGGCCGCGTCCCGTTGGAGGCGTTCGGCGGCCTGTCGGAGCTGGTCCAGCAGGTACAGCAGGGTCAGTGCGGGTGCCGCCGGATCCGTCTCCGGTGAGGACGGGGCCTCGTCGAGCAGTTGAAGGGCAAGGCGTCTGGCAAGCCGGCCGACCGCGGCGTCCGCGAGGGCTGCCGTCTCCTCGGGGGTGGACTGCAGAGCGAAATCCTTGCCGGGCATGGTCCGCACCCTAGGCCCCCGGCCGGTCGTACGACAACAACGGTTGTCGTACATCCCCTACAGTGGCGGCGCCCCCGTATGGTGCAGGCGGCTGTCACTGCGGAGGGGTACTCGGGATGAGCGGGAGCACGAGAACACGTGCGGGGACGTTTTCCGCCTGGACGACCCGGCGGTGGCTGCGCGTCGGGGCGGTCGTCTCGCTGACGGCCCTGGCCCTGCTGGGGGTGACGGGCGCGTGGATGCTCCAACGCACGGGATCGCTCACCGAGAACCTGGTGAACGTGAAATCTCCGGCCCTGAGCACGGCACTGCAACTGGAATCGGCGCTCCTGAACCAGGAGACCGGCATCCGCGGATACGGCCTCACCGGCACCGCCGACTTCCGCACCCCCTACCAGCAGGGACTGGCCGACCAGGCAACCAGCACCGCCCGCCTGACGAAGCTGCTCCACGGTGACGCGACCGGCCTCAAGGACCTGAAGGCCGTACGGGATGCCGCGGAGACCTGGCAGGCACGGGTCGCCCGTCCCATCGCCGCCGCTCCCGCCGGAAGCCCCTCACCGCTCGCCACCGAACGCGCCGCGGAGGGAAAGACGGACTTCGACGCGCTCCGTGCCGCCCTGGCCGGCCAGCAGAAGCGGCTGCGGGCGGAGCGGACGCAGGCCGCGACGGACCTCTCGTCCACGATGCGACTGCGGAACTGGGTCTTCGCCGCAATCGCGCTCGTCATCGCCGTACTGAGCGTGCTGGTCTTCGAAGGGCTGCGCCGCGGCATCACCACACCCCTGGGACAGCTCGGCGCGGACGCCCGCGCCATCGCCGGCGGCGACTTCGGCCATCCCATCACCCCCACCGGGCCGGCGGACCTGCGCCGGCTCAGCGGCGAGATCGACTTCATGCGCCGACGCCTGGTACGGGAGCTGGCGTTCACCGAAGAGGCACGCGTGAGCCTCCACGCCCAGGCGGCCGACCTGCAACGCTCCAACGCCGAACTCGAGCAGTTCGCGTACGTCGCCTCCCACGACCTGCAGGAGCCGCTGCGCAAGGTCTCCAGCTTCACCCAGCTCCTCCAGCGCCGCTACGGCGGCCAGTTGGACGCCCGGGCCGACCAGTACATCGACTACGCCGTCGACGGCGCGAACCGCATGCAGGTCCTCATCAGCGACCTCCTCGACTTCTCCCGCGTCGGCCGCGTCCATCACGAACTCCAGAGCGTCGACCTCGGTGCGGTGCTGCGGCAGACCCTGTCCTCGCTGAGCATGACTATCGAGGAGAGCGGGGCGTCCATCACGCACGATCCGCTGCCCTCGCTCGTCGCCGACCCCACCCAGATGGGCATGCTCTGGCAGAACCTGATCGGCAACGCCGTCAAATTCCGCCGCCCCGGCCAGCCGCCCGCGATCCACATCTCCGCCGCCCAGGACGGCGAACTGTGGTGCTTCACTGTGACCGACAACGGCATAGGTATCGGCCCCGAGTACGTCGACAAGGTGTTCGTGATCTTCCAGCGGCTGCACACGAAGGACGCCTACGACGGCAGCGGCATCGGCCTGGCCATGTGCAAGAAGATCGTGGAGTTCCACGGCGGCACCATCGCCGTCGATCCCGACTACACGGATGGCGCCCGGATCACCTTCACCCTCGCCAGCGAGCCCCCCAAGGCGATAGAACCATCAACGATGCCCGAAGCGACCCGCGCCGACACGGAGCCAGGACCGTGACCACCCTCGCCCCAGCCCATCCAGGAGCGCCCTCGCCGGACCAGGCGTACCGCATCCTCCTGGTCGAGGACGACGAGGCGGACGCCGTACTCGTCGACGAACTTCTCCACGACACTGGGCTGCGGTTCGAGCTGTCCACGCGGCCAACGCTCGCAGCGGCCCGCCGCGAACTCGCCTCCCGCGAGATCGACTGCGTCCTGCTCGACCTGCACCTTCCCGACGCCTCCGGCACCAAGGCGATCGCCGCTGTCCGCGAACTCGCCCCGCACACCGCCGTGATCGTCCTCACCGGCCTGGCCGAGACACAGGCGGGAGCCGAGGCCATGGCCGCCGGCGCCCAGGACTACCTCGTCAAAGGCAGCGTCGCGGCCGACCTGCTGCACCGGACCATCCGCTACGCCGTCTACCGCAGCCAGAGCGAACGCGCAGCCGCCGAGGCCCAGAACGCACGCCTGCGCGCCGAGGAGAACGCCCGCCTGGAACGGGGCCTGCTGCCCCAGCCCCTCCTCGACACCTCGACGGTCACCGTGACCGCCCGCTACCTGCCCGGCGCCGAACGAGCGCTGCTGGGCGGGGACTTCCTCGACGTCGTCGAAGGCGACGACGGCCTCCTGCACGCCGTGGTCGGCGACGTCAGCGGACACGGGCCGGACGCCGCCGCAGCCGGCGTCTGCCTCCGCATCGCCTGGCGCTCCCTCGTCCTGGGCGGCCACCGCGGTCCCGGCCTCCTGCACCTCATGGAACGCATCCTGGTCGCCGAACGCGGCCCCCAGCCCCTGTTCGCCACCTGCACCCTCCTCACCCTCGACCAGCACGCCGCCACCGCCACCCTCCACCTGGCCGGCCACCACGCACCGCTCCTCACCACCGCCGACGGCACCCACGAACTCGACGTGGAACACGGACCGGCTCTGGCCATCACCCAGAAGCCCGCCGCCTGGCCCGCCACGGTCATCCCGCTCCCGGCCGCCGCAGCCCTGACGCTCTACACCGACGGCCTCACCGAAGGACACAACGGCCCACACACCGGCCGACTCGGCGTCGAAGGGCTCCTTGCCCTCATCCGCGACCTGCCGCCCACCGACGCAGCCGCCCACGTCGACCACCTCATCAAAGAAGCCCAGGCACTGAACGCCGGACGTCACACCGACGACATCGCCGTCCTCCGACTCGACTGGGACAACCGGTAGGTTCCTGATGCCGCCGGAGACCATGGCATGCGCGGGACTACGGGCGGCTCATGGCTGCCATCACGTCGGTGACCAGGCGGATCACCCGCCGGTTCACCCACCGTAGCGGCCGACCGGAGCCCGTTCGTAGCTGCGCTGCGCGAGGGCCGACGGTTCGTTGTCATCGCACTACGCTGCCGTCGGCGAGCGGAGGCTCCAGGCGGAGCTGACTCAGGACGACTTCGTCCCGCCCGGACCGGCTACGAAGTTCCGACCGCCCATCGCCGTATCTATCTCTCGTGTGCCGAAGAAGTCGATTCACACATAGGTCAGCGACTCTGCACAGCATCGGGGCCATCTCGCCTCACCAGCGCGAAACCAATGGCCACGCTCAACATTGGCCTCAACCGACGGTTGGAGTCGGCGCGTTGAGCTTCCGCCGATCCATGAGCGTTTCACCCAATCACCCCTTGGGCGACGATGAGCGCGGGGCCTTCGAGTGTCATCGTCCCGTCCGGGTGCACTGTCACTCCGAGACGGCCTCCAGGCACGTCGACGATGTAGGTCGCCGCATCCGTGTGCCGGTCGAGGTGGCGCAAGGCCGCGACCGCGGCGCATGCCCCGGTACCGCAGGCGTGTGTCTCGCCGACGCCCCGCTCGTGTATCCGCAGAGAGAGGTGCCGGCGGCTGACGCGGAGGGCGAACTCGACCGTCACTCCTTCCGGGTAGGCGCCGTGCGGGGCGGTCTGCGGCGGGACGCGTAGGGGC
The DNA here is from genome assembly GCF_033335955.1 of Streptomyces sp. N50. Taxonomy (GTDB): domain Bacteria; phylum Actinomycetota; class Actinomycetes; order Streptomycetales; family Streptomycetaceae; genus Streptomyces. Next base: position 114,849 of record NZ_CP137550.1, on the reverse strand, counting down.
CCGGCGAGGGAAAGGTCGTCGAGGAAGGCCACGGCGTGGGGGTTGCCCATGTCCACGTGGACACCTCGCCAGCAGTGTCCGGATGCGAAGACGGTGACGTCAGGAGTGCCGGGCAGGTAGGGGCTGCCCGTGTCCACCCTGCTCCAGCAGTCCGGCTGGCACACGGGCTGCCCCGTCTCCGATCCGCGCACCGCGGTCATCCTGCCCAGCGACAGGCCGCAAGCGGGGCCCGACCCCGAGACCGCCGCACGTATCCGAGCCTCGTACTACCTCGTCCCCCGCGCTGCTTGGTGCATACGGACGGGCCCGACTTCCCTGGCCAGGCGGATGCCGGATCGGGGAACGCGGCATGGAACAGCACTTCGCGGTCTACGAGTGCTTCGGCGATCGTGCGACCGTCGACGACCGGGGCTACCTCGTGGAAGCAGCCGCCGGGCTGACCGGAACGGTTTCGATCATGCTGCCTTTCCGCTCCCGAGGCGCGACCATCGCCGCAGTCCTGCGCGCGGTCGTGGCCGGACGGCCACTGCGGCTGGGAGGGCCGAACCTCTCGCCGGAAGTGCTCAGTGTCGTAGAGGCGCTACGGCTGGCTGGATGGCAGTGCCGGGCCAGTGAGTCTCTTCTCTCGCTCGCGCCGCCCCCGTCCGCTCCCACGGAGACCATCGCCTGGAAGGTGCCCGGCGACAAGATCGAGGCAGGCACGCTGGCCTGTGCCGTCGCAGTGACGGGCGGCGAGGCGCGTATCTGCGGTGTACGCGGCGACGATGTCGTTCCTCTGGTCAGCGCTCTACGACAGCTCGGTGTGCCCGCGAGCACCGAGGACGATGTACTGACCATCCATGCCTAGGACACCCGCCCCACCGGCAGGCCGCTACGAGCTGTAGCCTCCCTCGCCCCCGGCGGCCTGGACGCCGACTTCGAACCGCCCCTGATGGCCTTGGCCCTCACCCGCCCCGGCACCCATCTCTTCTCCGACACCATCAACCCCGGCCGCCACGGCAACCTCCTGCCCCAATTCGCCCGGCTCGGCGCCGAGATCCACGACCTGTCGCCCACCAAGTGCCGTCTCACCGGCCCGCAGCAGCTGATCGGCACCGGAGTGGAGGCCACCGACATCCGCACGGGCTCCGCCCTGCTCATCGCCGGCCTCACCGCACGCGGTGTCACCACGCTGGGCGGTCTCGACCAACTCCGGCGCGGACACGCGGACTTGCCCACCAAACTGCACGCCCTCGGCGCCGACATCTGCGAGGTCACCCCATGAGCCGACGCTTACGGAAGATCATCGCTACGACCGACGTCCACTCGGCCTTCGACGCGGGCATGCCGATGCTCACCCACCTCTACAACGCCAGGGCCGAGAGCCTGATCGTGGACTGCGGCGACTTCTTCGAAGGGAGCGGCTACTACCGCTTCGGCAAGGGCCGGATCGAGCGCGAGGTCCTCACCAGCCTGTACGACCTGCTCGCGCCCGGAAATCACGGCTGGCCGCACTACTTCGAACCAGGGCTGCACGAGATGACCGTGTGCGCCAACACCTCCGACACCAACGGCAAACCGCTCTTCGACCGCGTACGCGTCAAGCGGATCGGCGGCCAACGGGTCGCCATCACCGCGGGCATCGGTCCCCAGGCGTTCAACACGATCCCCACCCGCGATCGCAACGGCCATCACGTCACCAACCCGGCTCACGCCCTGCGCGAGGTGATGCTGGAGAACCACCACCGAGCCGACGCCTGGATCGTGTTGTCCCACTCCGGCTTCGAGGAGGACCTGAAGCTGGCCGTCGCCTGCCCGTTCGCGGACGTCATCTTCGCCGGCCACTGCCACAGCGACACCTACGGCCCGGTGCGCATCGGCAACACCTTGGTCGTCAAGGGACGCGAACTCGGCGTCGGCTACGCCACCGCAGAACCGGGCGGCAGCGGCTGGGCCGCCCGCACATGCACCTTTCCCAACGCCACCGCAGTTCCCGGAGACCTCGCCACGGTGCGGGAGAAGATCTCCCTCTTCAGCCGGAAGCTGGCGAGTCCGCTCGGAACCGTGAACGAGCCCTACCGCAATGGGGAGTTGGACCGCAGCCGTCTGGTGCGAGAGATCGCTGGCCGACTCCACTCCGGCCTCGGCGCAGATGCGGTGATCCTCAACGAGACCGCGCTCCGTTCCGTACCGCTCGGCGAAGTACTCACCCTCGGCGACCTGTTGGCCATCGAGCCCTTCGACAACCACCTCGTCCACGCCGTCCTTCCTGACGAGCACGCCCAGGACCACGACAAGTCAGGCAACTCGCTGAATGCGTCGGCCCGTTGACCATTGCTCCCATGCCTCTTCCGTCGGCGATGAGCAGCGTGCTGACGACGGGCTACCTCGCCGACAGCCACCTGGGCAGTCGTACACATCAAGCCGGACTCCGGCTCAGCCAAGCAGTACGCCGCGTCCTGGCCACCGCCTTGCCCGGCGGCGTCACCGAGGGAGGCGAGCAGTGATCCTCACCGGGCCAGAGATCACCGCCGCTGCCTGCGACGGTCGACTGACCATCGACCCCTTCGAGCTGGAGTAGGTCAACCCCAACAGCTACAACGTCCGCCTCGGTCCCACCCTGCTGACCTACGTGGACACCGTGATCGACTCCTACCGCCCCAACTCCACCTGTGAGATGGAGATCGGGAAGGGCGGATACGTGCTCCAGCCCGGCGAGTTGTACCTCGGGCACACCCTCGAACAGGTCGGCTCCAACTCCTTCGTACCGCTGCTGTTCGGTCGCTCCTCGGTTGGCAGGCTCGGCCTCTTCGTCGAAATCACCGCCCCCATCGGCGACATCGGCTTCCACGGCCAGTGGACGCTGATGCTCTCGCCAGTCCGCCCGCTACGGGTGTACGCCGGCATGAAGATCGCGCAGATCATGTTCTTCGTCTCCACCGGTGAAATCGACCCCTACGAAGGCAAGTACCAGGGCGTCACAGGTCCGCAGCCGTCAAGGTACTGGCGGGACGTCGCTCCGTTGAAGGCGGTCGCCTCGTGATCCTGACCCGCCCCGCGATCAGAGCCGCCGTTCAGGCTGGGGAGATCACGATCGAGCCGTACGATTCCGCCCGTCTCTCCCCGAACGCCTACGACTGGCGGCTCGGCGACACTCTTCGCGTCTGCGCCGGTGAACTGGACGCCGCCGCCCCCACCGCGTTCGTCGAACAGCTCATCCCCGCAACGGGCTTGGTGCTCAAGCCGGAGGTGCTCTACCTCGGTGTCACGCTGGAGAAGACCGGTTCGGAGGCGTACGCGCAGATGCTCAACGGCGATCGGACCATCGGCACCCTCGGCATCTGGGTCCATGTCTCCGCCCCGCTCGGCCACCAAGGCCACGCCATTCGCTGGACGTTGGAGATCCGCGCCGCCAAACCCGTCCGGGTCTACCCGGGGATGACCTTCGGCAAGCTCGTCTTCATCACCGCCTTCGGCACGCCCGCCAGCTACCAGCAGCAGCTTTCCAAGTACGCGGATACGGACGGCATCGACATCTCCCGCCTCTATGAAGAGATCCCCGGAGGAGTCCTGTGAGTCCCCGCCCAGCCGCCGGGCCACTGGCCGCCACCCTGCTGGACCTGCCCGCCGGAAGTCCGGGCGGCAGCGTCGAACTCTTCCTCGACCTCTACACGGGCGACCGCCCCCTCATCCCCGCACGCGCGTTCATGCTCGGCCCGTCCAACGCGAGGCGCCTTCTCCCCGCTGGGCTCGACCTGCTGCCCGTGGCCGGCAAGTGCCTGGAAGGCCCGGCCTTCGGCAGCTACGTCACAGCCCTACGCAGGGCCCTCACAGCCGCGATCGACCCAAACCAGATCGGCGTCCTGCACCTCCAACACCTGACATTCGGCGCCACCCCAGCCCTGATCCGAGCCCTGCCCCTGCATCCCCGCATCGCCCTGGTCCACGGCACCGACCTGATCTTCGCCGAGGCCCACCGCGATCAACTCCGCGTCCTGCGCGAGACCGCCAGAGCCGCCCACGCGATCGTCGTGCCGACGGTGGCAATGGCCGACCGCCTGCTCAAGCTCGCCCCGCAGACCGACCGCAGGAAGATCACCCACATCCCCTGGGGCATCCCCAACCACCTACTCACCGACCCACCACCCCGGCCAACTCGCGCCTCTGCCAGCCACCTACGGCTGCTGTACGCGGGACGGCTGACCGCAGAGAAGGGAGGCGACACTCTGATCAAGAGCCTGGCGCCCGTGCCAGGTATCGAGCTGAGCATCGCTGCGCCCAGGTCCCAATCCCACGCCCTGGCACCGCTGTTGCAACGGGCCGGCCTACGGCCCCGCTACCTCGGCTGGCTCCGCCGTCCACAACTGTGGAAGACGTTCGCCGAGCACGACGTACTGGTCATGCCGTCCACCACCCTGGAGGCCATGGGCCTGGTCGCGCTGGAGGCCCAAGCCTGTGGACTGCCCGTCCTCTACCAACCCGTGCCCGGCCTCAGCGAGGCCCTCGCCGCCTCGGGAATGGCGACCGATTTCACCAACTCGGCTGCTCTCGCCCGCGATCTGGATCGGCTGCGAACTTCTCCGGGCCTACTCTCCGCGCTGCGGCAGTCGGGCTACGCGAACGCTGCTCGCTACCAACTGTTGGTTGCCGCACAAGCTCTGATCGACCTCGGCCACCAACTCTCCTGAGCAGGTACAGAAACCGGGCCATCCGGCGGGCGAGGGCAGCCCCGCACGCCGTTCCTCCACTCACCCCACCGGCGTCACTACGCTGACCGACGGGATGCCCACTGCGAACAGGGAGACCATGACGTACCGCACCGACCGCATCGAACAGCTCCTGAGCGAAGGCGTCCGCGACAAGGTCTACCCCGGCGCTGTATGGGCCGTCGGAGACGCCGCCGGAACTCACGTCCACGGCACCGCAGGGGTCCTCGACCCCGAGCAACCGGACACGCTGATGCGGTCCGACACCGTCTTCGACGCCGCCAGCCTTACCAAGATCCTCGCGGTGTGGTCCTCGATCGGCTCCCTATGGGAAGAGGGCAAGCTCGACCTTGACTCTCCCCTGGGCACCTTCTGGCCCGAGGTCGAAGATCACGCGCTCGGATCGGTAACCGCCCGCCAGTTGCTGACCCACACGGCCGGCGTCCCCCCTGCGGGCCCAGCTCAAAAACCTCTACGGCAGCGACCCGCAGGACATCCGCGACGGCGTACTGAGGGAAGCACTGCACCGCCAGCCCGGAGAGGCCGTTGAGTACACCGACCGGGCCGCCCTCATCCTCGGCTATCTCGCCGAACACATCTCGGGTCGACGCCTCGATCAACTTGCCACGGAGCGGATCTTGCAGCCGCTCGGTATGAACACCACCCGGTTCGGGCCGCTGCCGACGGAGGTCGCCGCGCGGTGTGCACCGAGCGAGCTCGACCAGGACACCGGCGCTCACCTCAAAGGCGTCGCCCACGACTTCTCCGCACGGCTTCTGGGCGGCGTGTGCGGCATCGCCGGTGCCTTCAGCGTCCTCGACGACCTCGCTGCTTTTCTGCGTTACATGCTGGGCGACACTTCTGTACCTGCACAGGCCGGCTTCGGGTCGGCCTGGGTGACTGAGTCGCTGACGATCCAGACCGGTGAACTGGCGCCCGTACGCGGCCTGTTCTGGCACCCGGCTCCTGGTACCGAGCCGACCCAGGATGTCTGGGTGCACTACGGCTTCACCGGAACCGGCATGTGGATCTCACCCGACCAGGGGCGCTGGGCCGTACTGCTGACCAACAAGCTCTACTACACCCGCGACCGCCAGCCCCTCACCGAGATCCGCAACGCCTTCCGCGAACTCGCCTTCGGCTGAGACAGCGGTCCGACTTATACCGTCGCCTCGAAGACGACCCCAACTGCGGCCAGTTACGCGAAGGTCGAGGTCGCGAGGATGAAGGGATCAGACAGCAGTTCTGAGGTGGATCGCGCCTCGCAACTGGCTGCGAGCGATGAAGGGACACCAGCCGTGGCTCAGCGGACAACCGACTACCAGCCCAAAGCCCTACCGCCCGCCTTCGAATCCATGACCCTGCTGGTCGCCGCCGTCATCGTCCACGACAAGGCCACCAACCGCGTCGTCCTTCTCCAGCGCAGTGAGAACGCCAAGTTCGCCCAGGGCATGTGGGACCTTCCCGTCGGCAAGAGCGAACCCGGCGAGCCCATCACGGCAACCGCCGTACGCGAGCTGTACGAGGAGACCGGCCTGACCGTGAAGCCGGAGTCCCTGAAGGTCGCCCACATCATTCACGGCGCCTGGGGCGTCGAAGCCCCCAACGGCTTCCTCACCGTCGTTTTCACGGCCCATGAGTGGACTGGCGAGCCTGAAAACCGCGAACCACGCAAGCACGTCCAGGTCCGATGGGTCGACGCCGACGCCATTCCGGAGGACTTCGTGGACACCACGGCCAGCGCCCTTCACCGGTATCTCGCAGGCGGTCCAGAAGTCTCCATCGACGGCTGGCCGTAGCGACCCCGACCCCACGTTGTCTGTCGGGGTGGGACGGTATTGAACTCGGCGACTCGCTGCGGACCTTGGCCACAGAGCCGGGGGAGTCGCGCAAGCGGGCGTGCGTCACGCGGCGGTCGTGAACCGCTCGCGAATACCCGGGCATCCTCAACGAGGCGTCCGCGAGCGCCGATGCCCTCAAGCTGCTGCGGTTGCCCGGCATCACGGAGAAAACCGCCATGCGGTATGTCGCCGTCGCTCGCCCGAGCGCGCCGCCCAGCTCCTCGGTGACCGGTGCGCCGGTCTCAGTCCGCGGTGACGGGCTCGGGCAGTTCGGCCGGTGTGTCGCGAACGCCCAGGCGGAGGTGCTCGACGTGGTAGAGGGCCTGGTCGAGGAGTTCGGCGACGTGGTTGTCGTAGAGGGCGTAGATGATCGAGCGCCCGTGCCGCTCGCCGGTGACCAGGCCGAGGTTGCGCAGCAGGCGCAGTTGGTGGGAGCAGGCCGAGGCTTCCATGCCGACGGCGTCGGCGAGGTCGCCGACCGAGCAGGGACCCTCCTGGAGCCGGGCCAGGATATGCAGCCGGGAGGGGGTGGCGAGGGCCTGGAGGGTGGCAGCGACGTCGGCGGTGCCGACCGCGTCGAGCCGCTCGCGTGTGGTGGCTCTGCTGGTGGCGTCGGTTCCGTGGCCCATGCGTCCATCATAACGATGACAACTGAAGACCTGTTCACATGTTCCTGTATGGTGGGAACTGTTGCCCCGTCCGCCCGTGAAGGGTTGTTTTGTCATGTCTTCTGTCATGGATCGGCGGCCCGCGCCGCCCGCCGCAGGTCCGCGACCGACCCCTCCTCGGCGCCGCACGCGCATCTTGGTGCTGCCGGAAGCCCGTTGGGCGCTCGCGGCGCTGCTGCTGTTCCTGCTCGCCCTCCCGCTGTACCTGTCGGGCGCACCGGCCTGGTCGTGGGCTCCGCTGTTCGCCGCTGCCTACGTCACCGGTGGCTGGGAGCCGGGCTGGGAGGGGCTGAAGGCGCTCCGGGACAGGACGTTGGACGTGGACCTGCTGATGGTCGTCGCGGCGCTCGGTGCTGCCGCGATCGGCCAGGTCCTCGACGGCGCGCTGCTGATCGTCATCTTCGCCACCTCCGGCGCCCTGGAGGCCGTCGCCACCGCACGGACCGCCGACTCCGTGCGCGGCCTGCTCGACCTCGCCCCCACCACGGCGACCCGCCTCCTGCCCGACGGCACCGAGGAGAGCATCGAGGCCGAACACCTCACGGTCGGGGACATCGTCCTGGTCCGGCCCGGCGAGCGCGTCGGCGCCGACGGCCAGGTCCTCGACGGGGCCAGTGACGTCGACCAGGCCACCATCACCGGTGAGCCGCTGCCGGTGGCCAAGCAGGCCGGGGACGAGGTGTTCGCCGGGACCGTCAACGGCACCGGTGCCCTGCGCGTACGCGTCGAGCGCGACCCGGCGGACTCGGTGATCGCCCGGATCGTGCGGATGGTCGAGGAAGCCTCCGAGACCAAGGCCCCCACGCAGCTGTTCATCGAGAAGATCGAGCAGCGCTACTCGATCGGCATGGTCCTCGCGACCCTCGCCGTCTTCGCCGTCCCGCTCACCTTCGGCGAGGAGCTGAGTTCGGCCCTGCTGAGGGCGATGACCTTCATGATCGTCGCCTCGCCGTGCGCGGTGGTGCTCTCCACCATGCCGCCGTTGCTGTCCGCGATCGCCAACGCGGGACGGCACGGCGTACTCGCGAAGTCCGCCGTCGTGATGGAACGCCTCGGGCAGATCGACGCCGTCGCGCTGGACAAGACCGGCACCCTGACCGAGGGCACCCCCCAGGTCACCGACGTCCGCCCGCTGCGCGGTAGCGACCTGGACGAGGATGCGCTGCTCCGCCTCGCCGCCTCGGCCGAGCATCCCAGCGAACATCCCCTGGCCCGCGCCGTCGTGGCGGCCGCCCGCGAACGCGGCCTGCCTCTTGCGGTCGCCGATGACTTCGCCTCCGTCCCCGGTCAGGGCGTCACCGCCTCGATCGACGGCCACACCGTCCAGGTCGGCTCGCCCGCCCGCCTGCCGGCCGCCGACGGGTCCCACGAGAAGGTGGTGCGGGAGCTGGAGGAAACCGGGCGTACGGCGGTCGTCGTGCTGCGTGACGGTGTGCCGGTGGGGGTGCTCGGGATCGCCGACCGGCTGCGGCCGGACGCCGCCGCCACCGTGGCCGCGCTCACCCGCCTGACCGGCCGTACGCCGGTCCTGCTGACCGGCGACAACGAGCGTGCCGCGCGGCACCTGGCCGCCGAGGTCGGCATCACCGAGGTACGCGCCGGCCTGCTGCCGCAGGACAAGGTGGCGGCCGTGCGGGAGTGGGAGGAGCAGTGGCGGAGGGTGCTCGTCGTCGGTGACGGCGTCAACGACGCACCCGCGCTGGCCACCGCCCACACGGGCATCGCCATGGGCAGGGCCGGCTCCGACCTCGCCCTGGAGACCGCCGACGCCGTCGTCGTCCGCGACGAACTGGCCGCCATCCCAGCCGTCGTGAGGCTCTCCCGCGCCGCGCGCCGCCTGGTCGTCCAGAACCTGGCCATCGCCGGGGTGTTCATCACCGCCCTGGTCGCCTGGGACCTGCTCGACACCCTCCCGCTGCCCCTCGGCGTCGCCGGGCACGAGGGCTCCACCGTCATCGTCGGCCTCAACGGCCTGCGCCTGCTGCGCGAAACCGCCTGGACCAACTCCGCCGAGGGCACCGTGTAGTTGTTCCTACTCCCCATCCCCGTGCCAGTGGAGGGTCAGTTGCAGCAGTCGCACCCTGGACGGCAGCCGCACCCATCGCCCACCTCGGCGTTGGCGGCAGGAACCGCCGTAGCGCCGGACGGCGCGCAACAGCCCTTGCCCTGCCAGGCGTCGCGGCCTTCCTTGACGGCGATGCCTGCGATGACGAGGGCGGAGACGGGGTCGGCCCAGGACCAGCCGAGGGTGGCGTTGAGGATCAGGCCGGTCAGGAGCACCGCGGAGAGGTAGGTGCACAGCAGGGTCTGTTTGGAGTCGGCGACCGCGCTGGCGGAGCCGAGTTCGCGGCCCGCGCCGCGCTGGGCGGCGGACAGGAACGGCATCACGGCGAGGGAGAGGGCGGCCAACGCGATGCCGGGGACTGAGCGTTCGGCCTCGCCGGAGCCGGTCAGGGCGCGTACGGCGTCCGCGGTGACGTAGGCGGCGAGGGCGAAGAACGAGACGGCGATGATGCGCAGGGTGGTCTTCTCGCGGGCATCGCGTACCGCGTGCTCACGGGCGGAGAACTGCCAGGCGACCGCGGCGGCCGAGGAGACCTCGATGACGGAGTCCAGCCCGAAGCCGATCAGCGCGGTGGACGAGGCGAGGGTGCCGGCGGTCAGGGCGACGGCCGCCTCGACGACGTTGTAGGTGATCGTCGCGGCGACCAGCAGACGTATCCGGCGAGCCAGCAGATCGCGGCGGACCGGGGACGGTCCGAGGGATATCGCCGTCATCAGCAGCACCCTTTCTCGTCGGCGTCGACGCACGTGCGATCTGTCTCGACGGCCACCACAGCGGTACGCAGGGCGTCCAGCGCATGCCCGAGGCGTTCGTCGGCCAGCTCATAGCGGGTACGGCGACCGTCGGGCACGGTGACGACCAGGCCGCAGTCGCGCAGGCACGCGAGGTGGTTGGACAGGCGGGTGCGGGAGATACCCAGGGCGTCGGCGAGATCGGCGGGGTAGGCCGGGCTCTCGCGCAGGGCGAGGAGGATACGGCAGCGGATCGGGTCGGCGAGCGCGCGACCGAACCGGGCCAGTACGTCGATGTCAGAGGCAACAGTCAGCACAGCCCGACAGTACACAACATCCTGAATTCATGGAATCGTGAATTGCTAGCGGGTCTGGCGCGCCACCACCCTCACCTCATATCTGAATCGACATTCACATGGACATGGATTTCATTTTCATCTACGGTGTTTGGCTGTACCGAAGCGGCGAACGCTGATGGAGGTGATCCGTTGTGGGCGGGCGGACAACCCGGCAACGGAGGGCGGTCCTGCGTCTGCTCACGGGCTGTCAGGACTTCGTGTCGGCCCAGGAGTTGCACGCCATGCTGGTCGCCGAGGCCCAGCCGATCGGCCTGACCACCGTCTATCGAGCGTTGCGCGAGCTGGAGGCGGACGGCGGGGTGGATGTCGTACGCGACGAGCCGGGCGGGCGGCTCTACCGTCGGCGGCCCGCCGACGGTCATCGTCCCTACCTGATCTGCCGCTGTTGCGGCCTCAGCCGTGCGGTGGAGTCCGGGGTCGTCGAGGAGTGGGCCGGACGGATCGCGGCCGACGCCGGGTTCGCCGCGGTACGGCACACCGTCGAATTCACCGGCCTGTGCGCCGACTGCGACACCACCGCAGACCAACAAGGGGAGGGGCCGTCGTGCCGCTGGGAGCCCGATCACCGAGGCAGCCGGGGCCGCCAAGCCCGCAGCTGCGCGAACTGAAGGAGACCGTGCGCCGGCTGCTCGGCCTCGACGAGGACACCGCCGTCATGGTCCGTCAGCTCACCTGCACCGAGCCGGGCTGTCCGCCCGTGGAGACGGTCGTCGCCGCACTTCCGATGGACGGCCCGGCGCGCCGCTGGACCCTGCACACGCCCGCCGACCGGATCACCGAGGCCGACCTGCGGGGCGTCCTGCTCGTCGGCGACCAGGACCAACAGCACGACTAGGAGCCCGAATTGACCACCACAGCGGAACCTCGTGACGAACGAGTTCCCGTCACCGTCCTGACCGGCTTCCTTGGCTCGGGCAAGACCACTCTGCTCAACCGCATCCTCACCGAGCAGCACGGCCTGCGGATCGCCGTGATCGAGAACGAGTTCGGCGAGGTCGGCATCGACGACGCGCTCGTCCTCGACGCCGAGGAGGAGATCTTCGAGATGAACAACGGCTGCATCTGCTGCACCGTGCGCGGCGATCTCATCCGCATCCTGGGCGCGCTGATGCGCCGGCGCGAGAAGTTCGACCACATCCTCATCGAGACCACCGGACTCGCCGATCCGGCGCCGGTCGCCCAGACCTTCTTCATGGACGACGAGATCGCCGCGCAGCTGCGCCTGGACGCCATCGTCACCCTCGTCGACACCGCGCACGTGCTCCAGCACCTCGACGAGGTCAAGCCCGAGGGCGTGGAGAACGAGGCCGTCGAGCAGATCGCGTTCGCCGACCGGGTCGTCCTCAACAAGACGGACCTCGCCGACGAGGAGGCCATCGGGCACGTGATCCGCCGCGTCCGCGGGATCAACTCCGGCGTACGGATCATTCCCGCCCAGCACGCCCGCATCGACCTCCAACAGGTACTGGACGTGGGCGCGTTCGATCTGGAGCGGGTCCTCGCCGACGACCCGTCCTTCCTCACCGACACTGAGCACCAGCACGACGCCACCGTCACCTCGGTCGGCATCGACCTGCCCGGCGAACTCGACGAGGACAAGCTCAACCCCTGGCTCGGCACACTGCTGCGCACCAAGGGCGTCGACATCTTCCGCTCCAAGGGCATTCTCGCCATCGCCGGGGCACCGAAACAGTACGTCTTCCAGGGCGTGCACATGCTCCTGGACGGGGAGTTCGGCCGGGACTGGCGGGACGGCGAGGAAAGGCGCAACCGGCTCGTCTTCATCGGCCGCCACCTCGACCGCGAGGAACTGGAGCGCGGCTTCGCGGCGTGCCTGGTCACGGCGGGGGCGGTCGCGTGAGCACCGCCGTCGAAGCTCTGACGGTGTGGGACATCGCCGTCGACGACGCGCCTGTCGCGCTCAGTGCGCGCGGTGATCTGGTGGCCGTCGCGGGTGCCGAGGGCACGGTCCGGGTGCTGGATGCGGCGATGGGCGCGGAGATGGGCGCCCTGGAGCTGCCCGGCGGGGCGCTGGGTGTGCAACTCGCGCCAAAGGGCGGGCACTTGGCGGCCGTAGGGCCAATGGGGTACGCGTTGTGGCGGCGCGCGGACGGGCGGGCGACGGTCCGGGAGGCCGGCGCCTGGTCGGCCGCCGCGGCCTGGGCGGACGACGAGCGGGTCGCCATCGCCTCCGGGCGCCGCGCCCTCGTACTCGACGCGGACGGCGAGGAGTTGTGGCGTACGGACCCTGCCGCGTCCACCATCACCGACCTCGCCTGGATGCGGCAGGGGCGGCGGCTCGCGGTGGCTGCGTACGGGGCGGTGCAGGGGCACGAACGGCACACGCCGAAGCCGGTGGTGACCTACCCGTACGTCGGCTCGCACCTCGCGCTCGCCGTCGCGCCCACGGGGCGGTGGATCTGCAGCGGCAACCAGGACGCGTCCATCCACATCTGGCGCACCCGGGACGGGGGCGAACTGACCATGTCCGGCTACTCGGAGAAGATCTCCCGCCTCGCCTTCGACAGCAGCGGGTTCTGGCTCGCCGCCGACGGAGCACCCGACATCACCGTCTGGGACTTCTCCGGCAAGGGACCGGCAGGCACCGCGCCGCGCTCCCTGCGCTGCCACGAGACGATCACGGCACTGGCGTGGCGCCCGGGCGCCGGCGGCCACCTGGCCAGCGGCGGAGCCGACGGCACGGTGGCGCTGTGGTACGCCACGGCCGGACGGGCACAGCAACGCCTGCGCCCGGTACGGGAGTTGACCGGTGACGGCGCTGCCGTCGCGGCGCTCGCCTGGGTCGGCCCGCACCTGCTGATCGCCGCGTACCGCAACGGCCGCGTCCGGGCCTACGGCGTCCCCTCCAGGACCGCCCTGTGAACCCTCGTACGGTGACGATCGGCGCCGCCCGCTCGCAGCCCTGCACTGTGGTCGTCTGCCGGGGCTGCTGCTGCGGAAACCCCCGCAAACACCCGGGCACCGACCACGCTTGGCAGCTGGACCGGCTGCGCGCGGGCGCCGCCGAGCACGGCTTCCATGTCCGTACGACGGACTGCCTCGGCCCCTGCGACCAGGCCAACGTCATCGGCGTCCAGCCCTCCGCCGCCGGACGCCGGGCCGGCGGCCGGGCCGTCTGGATCGGCTTCGCGATGGACGACGACTGCACGGAGGAGGTCGTGAACTGGGCGGCGGCCGGCGGACCGGGCGTCGCGCAGCCCCCGGCCACGCTGGAGCTCCAGTTCGTCCGCCCGCCACGCGAGGCCCGGCTCCGTGCACGCCGGTGAGCATCCGGAGGAGACGGAGGGCGGCCGCGACATCATCGTGGCCGCCCGCCTCGACGAGGTCACCGCCGCCTCGGTGGCCGCCACCCTCCAGGCGCTGGCCACCCCCTCCCGCCTGCTGATCCTCACCACCCTGCGCCACTCCGCGCACTCGGTCACCGAACTCGCCGCCGCCGTCGGCATGGAACAGTCCGCCGTCTCCCACCAACTCCGCCTCCTGCGCGCCCTCGGCCTCGTCACCGGGCAGCGCGACGGCCGCCGTATCGTCTACCGCCTCTACGACGACCACGTAGCCCAGCTCCTCGACCAGGCCGTCCACCACATCGAGCACCTGCGGCTCGGCGCACGCACCCTCGACTGACGTCAGGGCAGGGCACCGGGCTCCCTACACGGCCCAACACATGCGTGAGTTGCTATATGTTAATGTCGCCATGCATCGCCTGCGGGACACGGCCGCGGGCACCCCGAAAGCAGAAGCGGAAGCAGGAGTACGACATGGCCACCGCCACCGAGCACCGCACGCACGACAGCCACACGCACACCCACGGCGAGGGCTGCGGCCACGTCGCCGTCCCGCACGGCGACCACACCGACTACGCGCACGACGGCCACCTCCACAAGGTCCACGAGGACCACGTCGACGAGTGCGCGAGCGCCGCCCACAGCGCCCACGAGGGACACGACCACCTGCACGGCGAGGGTTGCGGCCATGTCGCCGTTCCGCACGAGGACCACGTCGACTACGTGCACGACGGCCACCGCCACGCCGCCCACGAGGGCCACTGGGACGATCACTGATCCGTCCCCCGGCGGCCCTCACCCAGATCGAAAATCATTGTCACTTGCTAATGTGTGCATGTGACGACGACTCCCCCCTCCCCGGCAGCTCCCGCGAACGAGCCGATACGCGCCCTGGAGGCAGCGAGTGACCTCCTCAAGGCACTGGCCTCGCCCGTCCGCCTCGGCATCGTGCGGGAGCTGTCCGAGGGCGGAAAGTACGTCCATGAGCTGGTCACCGCCCTCGGGGTGAGCCAGCCGCTGGTCTCCCAGCACCTTCGGGTCCTGCGCAACTCCCGCATCGTGACCGCCCGGCGTCAGGCCCGCGAGATCCAGTACGGCCTCACCGATGACCACGTCGCGCACATCGTCCTGGACGCCATCCGGCACGCGCAGGAGTAGCCCCTCAGTTGAGGCGGGCGACCTGCCATGGGGCGGGCGCCGCGCGGAGCCGCTCGGGCAGCGTGCCGTCGTCGGGCATCCCGACCCGCAGCCACGCCCCGACCGCTTCGGCGTCGGCGGCGGTGACGATCGGGCCGATCCGCACCACGCCTCCGGTGGGCCTGCGGTCCACCGCGCACGGCTGCACCGCGGCATGCAGTCCGCGGTCGCGACGGCAGTGCAGAACTCTCTCCAGGCATCCGGTGGAGACCATCACCCCGTGCGGGCAGCCTCGAACTGCCCGGCGCAGCACGTCCATTGCCTGATCCGGCGCGGTCCGGCAGGAGGAGCAGACGACAAGGGTGAACGGGTGGCCCCGACGGCCGCGCCCCGCGTCGCTCATGTCCGTGCCTTCCTGTGGATTCAAGGTCAACTCACTGTGGCGGCAAGCCATTTGGCGGCGAATGATTTGACACCGCTCAGCCGCCTCCCCACTCTATGCTCATGAAATCCATTTCCAACAGGGGTGGCTAGCATGCGTGTGGCGTTCGTCGGCAAGGGCGGCAGTGGCAAGACCACCCTGTCCGCCCTCTTCTCCCGTCATCTGGCCCGCTCCCGCGCGCCCGTCGTCGCCATCGACGGCGACATCAACCAGCACCTCGCCTACGCGCTCGGTCTCGACGAGGACGAACTCTTCACCGCACCGCCGCTCAGTGCACGGACCGGCGAGATCAAGGACTACCTGCGCGGCACGAACGCGCGGATCGCGTCCCGCGCCGCCATGGTCAAGACGACCCCGCCCGGGCGCGGCTCCCGCCTGCTGCGGCTGATGGGCGACGACGAGATCCACGCCCACCACGTCCAGAAGGTCGGCGACGTGGCCCTCATGGTCACGGGAGCCTTCGGCGAGAACGACCTCGGAGTGGCCTGCTACCACTCCAAGCTCGGCGCGGTCGAGCTGTACCTCAACCATCTCGTCGACGGGCCCGGCGAGTACGTCGTCGTCGACATGACGGCCGGCGCCGACGCCTTCGCCTCCGGCCTGTTCACCCGCTTCGACATGACCTTCCTCGTCGTCGAACCGACCCGGTAGAGCGTCTCGGTCTACCGCCAGTACCGCGACCACGCCGCCGAGTTCGGCGTGCCGATCGGCGTCGTCGGCAACAAGGTCACCGGCGAGGACGACCTCGCCTTCCTCCGTGAGCACGTCGGCGACGACCTGGTCGCCCACTGCGAGCAGTCCTCGTTCGTCCGCGCCCAGGAGCAGGGCCGCGCCCCCGGCGAGCTGGAGCCCCACAACGCGCGCACCCTCGACCGGCTGCGCGAGGCCGTCGATGCCCGCCCCAAGGACTGGACCGTCTTCCAGCACCACGCCGTCGACTTCCACCTGCGCAACGCCACCGCCTGGGCCAACGAGGCCACGGGCCACGACCTCACCACCCAGGTCGACCCCGACTTCCAGCACGGCCCCGCAGCCCTGGCCACCTTCGCCTGACCCGGCAGAACCAGCTCCGCAACGGACCCGACAGACCAGAACAAGCCACAACAGACAAGGACTTCCCTACATGTCGCTCGACGTCTCCCCGCAGCTGCTCGCCGAAGCCGAGAACGGTGAGGTGCGGGAGGAGGACTTCGTGGAAACGGTCCGCACGTCCCTGCCGTACGCCTACAACCTCGTGACCGCCTGGTCGCCGAACTGCTGTCCAGCACGGCCGAGTTCACCGACAACCAGACCCCGCCGCCCTCCGAGAAGGAACGCGGCCAGCTGCTGCGCGCCCTGTCCAGCGACGCGATCCGCCGCAGCCTGGAGCGGCACTTCGGCATCGTCCTCGCCTTCCAGAACTGCCACCGGGTGGCCGCCTTCCGCCCCGAGAGCCGCGGCGGCGAGACGTACGCCCGCTTCACCTCCCTGCGGTCCCAGATCCTCAACCAGTCCCCGGAGTTCCGCGACTGCTGACGCCACCTCGCGACGATCACATCGCCGAGATCACCACCAACATCACCGCATACCGGCAAGAGTCAAGTATCTGTAATGATTTTCATTTGGATCAGCCGACTCTCTAGTAGTGACAATCGTTTCCATCTACGGTCGAAGGTGTTCCGCTCCACCGGGCCTTGCCCTGTGTGCGAGGCCCATCAGCCCGTCAAGGAGACCGCGTCGTGCGTACTGCCGGCATCTCGATATCCCGCCCCGCCCGCCTGATCGCCGGCGGCCTGGCCGCCGTCGCGGTGCTGGCCGCCGTCAGCGGCTGCTCCACCGCCGCGTCCGACGACACCGCCAACGCCGGGTCGACGACGGCGGGCAAGACCATCAAGGTCGTGGCGGCGGAGAACTTCTGGGGCAGCATCGCCTCCCAGCTCGGCGGCACCCACGCGCAGGTCAAGAGCATCATCAGCAACCCGAACGCCGACCCGCACGACTACGAACCGACCGCGGCCGACGGCCGGCTGGTGGCCGGCGCCCAGTACACGGTCGTCAATGGCATCGGCTACGACGCCTGGGCGGACAAGTTGCTGTCGGCCAACCCCGAAAGCGGCCGTACCGATCTCAAGGTCGGTGACCTGGTGGGTATCAAACCGGGCGGCAACCCGCACCGCTGGTACTCGCCGGACAACGTCCACCAGGTCATCGAGAAGATCACCGCCGACTACAAGAAGCTGGATCCGGCCGACGCCGCCTACTTCGACGCGCGGAAGACAACCTTCGAGACCAAGACCCTGGCGCCGTACAACGAGCTGATCGCCGTCATCAAGGCCAAGTACGCGAACACCCCGATCGGCGCCTCGGAGTCCATCGTGACCCCGCTCGCCGAAGGACTCGGCCTGAAGATGCTCACGCCCGAGTCCTTCCTGGACGCCATCAGCGAGGGCACCGACCCGACGGCCAAGGACAAGGAGACGATCGACCGGCAGATCAGCGAGAAGCGGATCAAGGTCTACGTCTACAACAGCCAGAACGCCACCCCGGACGTACAGGCCCAGGTCAAGGCGGCCAAGGCCGAGGGCATACCGGTCGCGACCGTGACCGAGACCCTCACCCCGGCCGGGGCGTCCTTCCAGGCCTGGCAGGTGCGGCAGTTGCAGGGCATCGAGAAGGCCCTGGGGCAGGCGACGGGCAGGTGAGCACCGTGAATCCGGCTACCCGGCCGGGCGACACGGCCCGGCACCGAGTCCCCGCGCAACCGGCCGCACCGCAGCCGCCGCGCTCTCCCGTTGTGTCGTTGCGCGGCGCCGGTGTGCGCGTCGGTGGCCGTACCCTGTGGTCGGGTGTCGATCTGGACGTCGGCGCCGGTGAGTTCGTGGCCGTCCTCGGTCCCAATGGGGTCGGGAAGTCGACCCTGGTCAAGATGCTGCTCGGCATTCTGCCCCCGGCGGCCGGTGAGGTCAGGGTGCTGGGTGAGGCGCCCGGCAGAGCCGGTCAGCGCATCGGTTATCTGCCGCAGCGCCGCAGTTTCGACGCGAGCCTGCGCATTCGCGGCACCGATATCGTGCGGCTCGGCCTGGACGGCGACCGCTGGGGCGTTCCGCTGCCGGTGCCCGCCCGGTTCAGTGCCCGGCGCCGGGCGACCCGGGACCGTATCGCCGAGGTCGTCGACATGGTCGGCGCGAGCGCATACGCACACCGGCCGATCGGCGAGTGCTCCGGCGGCGAGCAACAACGGCTGCTGATCGCACAGGCGCTCGCCCGCGACCCCGAACTGCTGCTGCTGGACGAGCCGTTGGACAGCCTCGACCTGTCGCATCAGGGCGCGGTCGCCGCACTGATCGGGCGGATCTGCCGGGAGGCCGGCGTCAGCGTCGTCATGGTCGCGCACGACGTCAACCCGATCCTGCCCTGGCTGGACCGGGTGGTGTACATCGCGGAGGGCGGTGCGGTCGCGGGCCGCCCGCAGGACGTGATCACCACCGAGACGCTGTCGCGGCTGTTCAGCGTACCGGTGGAGGTGCTGCGCACCAGCGACGGGCGATTGGTGGTGGTCGGCCAGCCCGAGGCGCCGGCCGTCCACACCGACCGGCACGCCGAGGGAGACGGGTCGTGAACTGGGCTGACACAACCGCCGGTTGGTCGTGGAATCCGCTGACCGACCTGCAGCAGATCTGGGCGTTCCCGTTCATGGTCAACGCCTTCAGGGCCGGTACGGTCGTGGCCCTACTGGCCGCCGTGATGGGCTGGTTCATGGTGCTGCGGCGGCAGAGCTTCGCCGGACACACCCTGGCCGTGGTCAGCTTTCCGGGCGCGGCCTGCGCGACGCTGCTGGGCATCAGCGCGAGCTTCGGCTACTTCGCGTTCTGTATCGGCGGCGCCCTGGTGATCGCCGCCATACCACGCGCCGGGCAGGGCGGCAGCGGCCAGGAGTCTGCGCTGACCGGCACGGTCCAGGCGTTCCTGCTGGCATGCGGATTCCTCTTCGTCGCCCTGTACAAGGGCTTCCTCGGCGGGGTCAACTCCCTGCTGTTCGGCAGCTTCCTGGGCATCACGACCCTCCAGGTGACCGTGCTGACGATCGTGGCGGCTCTCGCGCTCGGCGTGCTGGCGGTCATCGGGCGGCCACTGCTGTTCGCCTCCGTCGACGGGAACGTCGCCACCGGACGCGGGGTGCCGGTACGCGCCCTGTCCGTGGTCTTCCTCGTCCTCCTCGGGACGGCGACCGCCGAGGCCAGTCAGATCACCGGCACGCTCTTGGTGTTCGCCCTGCTGGTGATGCCGGCCGCTGCCGCTCAACAGCTCACCGCGCGGCCCGCCGCGAGCCTGGCGCTCTCGGTGGTGATCGCGATCGCGGTGACCTGGACCGGGCTGATCGCCGCCTACTACTCGCCGTATCCGATCGGTTTCTACGTGACGACCTTCGCCTTCGCCGGCTACGTCATGGCCCGCGCGGCCCGCACCCTCAACACGGCCCTCGGCAGACACCGGACCACAGCCGTCGGCGGGCCCCGGACAGCGGGAAGTGTCGCCGCATGAGCGCCTTCACGCACCCCTACTTCGTGCACGCGCTGCTGGCCGGCACCGCGATCGCCCTGGCGGCCGGTCTCGTGGGGTACTTCCTGGTGCTGCGCGCCCAGGTGTTCACCGGCGACGCGCTCAGCCACGTCGCGTTCACCGGGGCGCTCGCGGCCCTCGCGCTCGGCTACGACCTGCGGCTGGGACTGTTCGCGGCCACCGTGCTGTTCGCCGTGGTGCTCGGCGCGCTGGGCCGCCGCAGTCGCACCGACGACATCGTCATCGGCAGCCTCTTTTCCTGGATCCTGGGTCTGGGCGTCTTCTTCCTCACCCTCTACACCACATCCCGCAACACCGGGAACGGCACCGCCGGGGTGAACGTCCTCTTCGGCTCGATCTTCGGACTCTCCAGCGGACAGACGTGGCTTGCGGCCGTCGTCGGAGCCCTCATCTGCCTGTCCGTGCTCGCCGTGGCCCGCCCGCTGCTCTTCGCCTCCGTCGACGAGGCCGTGGCGACGGCCCGCCAAGTCCCGGTACGGGTACTGGGCTTGGTCTTCCTGATCCTGGTCGGCGCCTGCGCGGCCGAGGCCACCCAGGCGGTCGGCTCACTCCTGCTGCTCGGCCTGCTCGCCGCACCCGCGGGCGCGGCCCAGCGGCTCACCGACCGGCCGTATCACGCCCTCGCCCTGTCCGCGGGACTCGCGGTGGCGGAGATGTGGGCGGGCCTCGCCCTGAGCTACTACGTTCCCCAACTGCCGCCCAGTTTCGCCATCATGGCCGTCGCCACGGCCGTCTACGCGGTCGCGCTCATCGGCGTACGCCGACCCCATGCCCGCCCCGGTCTCGCGGAGGCGTGATGAGCGCACCGGCCGACGACCTGGACCTCATCGGCCGCCGCACCGCCCAACGCGCCAGCGTGGTAAGGGCGTTGATCGACCACGGCGGCTTCGTCGGCGCCCGCGCCCTGCACGACGTACTGAGAACTCAGGGCGCGCGCGTGGGCCTCAACACCGTCTACCGCACCCTGGCCGCCCTCGTGGAAGCCGGGCGCGCCGACGTCGTACGCGACCGGGGTGGTGAACGCCTCTTCCGCCACCGCGCGTTCCCCGAGCACCAGCACTATCTGCTGTGCCGCGCCTGCGGGTTGAGCACCCCGGTCGACTCCGAGGCGGTCGAGACCTGGGCCGCGCGGGTGGCCGACATCTCCGGTTTCGCGGAGGTCGAGCACACCGTCGAACTCACCGGTCTCTGCCCGCAGTGCCGGGCAATCTCATAATGGGACTTATAAACCGTAGGGCGGGAGGGGAGCCACTGTCTCCGCCTCGGACAACTGCACAAACAACGTCACCAACATCCGCCAAGGGCTAGCTGAAGTAGCGAACGCACTGGCCAGCAGCCCCTTCTGCGTGAGCGATGCGTGAGCGGACGGTGTGGCAGGAACCGTCCTGTCGTGGACCGTGCTTCATGGCGAACCTATCCTGACCTGGTGGTTCCGGACACCGAAGCACCGTCCGGAACCATCCAGCAAGCTTTGGCCAGTACTTGTAACGCGTAGGTATGGTTACCTCCCGCAGGTGCAGGGAGCACACCTTCTTCGCGAAGCCGTCGATGTCTTCCTGGGGACCATCCCCGCGAGTGCGGGGAGCAGTTGGGGGTGGAAACGGCGAGCGCTGGGCGGCTGGGACCAACCCCGCGGGTGCGGGGTGCAGAGGCTCCGTGCCTCGGGTGCCACGGGTGGATGGGGGCCAACCCCGCACCCGCAGGGGATGGTCCCAGCCGCAGCGACGACTACAACTTCGGCGACCTGTGTTCCCTGCACCTGTGGGGATGGTCTCCAGAACCTGGCGGTGCGCCTGGTCAAGGAAGCGCGCTCCCTGGCCGGATGCACTCTCCCCCAGCCTCGGAACCCGTCCCAGGCCAGGGACTTTTCAGGGACTTTCACGCCTGTCCCAGGGAGTTTCCGGGGACTTTCCGCCGCGTAAGCAGGGAAGGCCCTGGCAGCGCTGAAAGACACGAACGCGCTGGTCAGGGCCCACTTACTCGGCATTCGATGATATTCACCGCAAGGCCCCCACGAGCCGTCTCCTTGTACTTCACGGACATGTCCGTGCAGGTGTCCTTCATGGTCCTGATGACCTCGACGTACGCGTCCGCCCTCCCATCCCGTTGGCAGGCCCGACGACGGCAGCGCGCAGTTCACTGGTCGTCTCGACGCGCTCCCGGCAGGGTCGTCGCGGATGCTGTCGGCGGGCGCCTGGGTCAGCAGGTCGCTGACCCGGACGTGGGGGTCGGCCGGATGATCGAAGGAGCGCCGGTGCGTGGAGGGTCCGGGCGGGAACTGGCCGTAGCGTGTAGTGCGCTTGATGCGCGTGCGCGGCGAGGACCCAACTCCGAATCTCAGGAACGGCAGTGGCACCGTCGGTGCGGATATTGCGAGGCCCCTGTGGCGAGCACTCTCCGTGAAGGCTGACGGGCACTCAGATATCTCTGATGCGTCGTCACTAATTCAAGATCATCTTGCACGTGCGTTGCACAAGGTGATGAAAAACAGCGATGATCAATGGAAGGTCCTGCAAGTGTGTAACAGCAGGTCAGCAGGCATTTAGGAGTGTCGTGCCCCTCATCTCCCAGGGGCACGACACTTCGCCGATCAGATGTCCAGGAAGGTGCAGCCATGGCATACCTGCAGAACGCAGACGCCGAGACGCCGGTAGGCGTCAGGTCCGAGGAGCCCGGCGACACGGAGGACGTCAGTAAGGTCCTCGACGAGCGGGCCCGGCGTATGAGACGCCGGCTGGAGCGCCTCATAGGGATCGCGGCGACGGAAGGCAACGCGCTGCTCCCGTTGCGCAACGGGGACGAGATCTTCGGCGCCATGCTGGGCCGGATCCGTTCCGCCCGCCACACCGTGGACATGATGACGTTCGTGTACTGGAAGGGGGAGATCGCCCGGGAGTTCGCCGACGCGCTCGCGGAGCGGGCACGCGCAGGCGTGAGAGTACGGCTGCTGCTGGACGGCTTCGGGAGCAGGCTCATCGAGAAGGACCAGTTGGAGGCGATGGAGCGGGCCGGCGTGAAGGTGGCCTGGTTCCGCAAGCCGCTGTATCTGTCTCCGTTGAAGCAGAACCATCGCTGTCACCGCAAGGTCCTTGTCGTCGACGAGGAGACGGCCTTCACCGGCGGTGTCGGCATCGCCGAGGAATGGTGCGGTGACGCCCGCAACCCGGACGAATGGCGAGACACCCACGTAGAAGTACGGGGCCCGGCCGTGGACGGGTTGGCCGCCGCCTTCGCCCAGAACTGGGCCGAGTGCCACGACGAACTCTTCGACGACCGCGACCGGTTCACCGACCACACCCCCCAGGGCGATGCCGTGGTGCAGGTGGTGCGGGGCTCGGCCAGTTTCGGCTGGCAGGACATGCAGACCCTGTTCCGCGTGGTGATCGAGACCGCGGAGGAGAGGATCCGGCTGGCCACCGCCTACTTCGCGCCCGACGCGTACTTCATCGAGTTGCTGTGCGCCGTGGCCCGCCGGGGGGTCGAGGTGGAGATCCTGCTGCCAGGCCCGTACACCGACAAGCGGGTCTGCCAACTGGCGGGCCAGCGCTACTACGAGGAGCTCACCGCCCGCGGGGTGAAGATCTATCACTACCAGCCGACCATGCTCCACACCAAGGTCGTCACCGTCGACAGGACCGCGGCGCTCATCGGCTCGACAAACTTCAACCGCCGCTCCCTCGACCACGACGAAGAGGTCATGCTCGCCGTACTGGACCCCGCGTTCACCGCGACGCTGGACCGCCATTTCACCGAAGACCTTGAGCACAGCGAACTCATCAGCGCCGGACGGTGGAAGCGGCGCGCGCTGCTCCAACGCGTCAGGGAGACGGCTGTCGTACCGATACGACGCTTCCTCTGATCCATCGGACCCGATGGGCACCGGCGTCCCGGTGCGTGCGAAGAACCCGCGGGCCTGTGCGGACCAGCCGAGCAGGGGGAGGCGGTGTTGGCGGACGACGCCGAGGACGGTGGCGTCGGCGTGGGGACTGCCCAGGAGTGTCGGATCGGGTTCGGCGAGGCTGAACTGGTGGCTGGCCACGAGGGTGTGATCCCGTTCGGCCAGTTCGTGCGCGAGTGAAGTCAGGCGCTCCGTACGCCAGTTGGAGACGCCGACGCGGCGGACGTGTCCGGCCTGGACGAGCCCTCACGAGGGTGTCGGCGAGTTGGGTGACGGGCCGGGCCGGATCGTCGCAGTGGTACAGCAGGAGGTCGATGACCTCGACGCCGAGGTTGTCCAGCGAGGCCCGTACATGGGCATGTACGTTCTGGTGGCTGATCGGGAGGTCCTGGCCGTGCTATGACGCTCACTGCTGCGCGTTGGTCCGCTGGGTCTGTCCTGGTGTCGCAGCCGACGGATGCGTGCTCGTCTCTCGGAACGACCAGAGGGACAGATCATGCTGACGACATTCCAGGGCGCCGTTGCGGCGCCAGTGATGGCGGGGGAGTTGGGGAGTTGCTGGTGCCCGTAGCCGTGGCGGCCGATGCGGCGGCCGCCACGTGCGCGCGGCACACGACGGGTGTCTGCAAAGCGAACTCGGCGCATCCGCGCGGAGTCACCGCGAAGCGCAAGGACCGCTCGTACTCCTACGGTGCCCACGCCTGCGGGACGTGCTCGCACCACCGAGGCGTCAAGTACTGGTACCGGTAAACGGCACCGCCGCCCGGAGATACTCCGGGCAGCGGCTTGCACTGCATCGCCCAGGGCTGTTGTTCCTGATCGACACCGGGGGGCGTCCTGATCGAAGACTGACGAGCCGGGCCGTCGGGCAACCCGGGCGGCCTCACTGCCCAGTGGCGACGACTGCCGTCCGAGGCAGCGCTGCCTACGCAGGTGATGGCGGCTGATGGGGCGCGGTCGGCTGGACGAAGTAACCGCCTGCGGAGACTGCCGGCCCGGCGGCGACAGCGGCGTCGTAGGACGCATCCGCAACGCGCGCGAACTGCCGGATCCGCCGGTTTGCTCCACGATCGGCGTAGCGCAGGTAGTTCTCTCGTGAGTTACGCCAATGGTCCCGCGCTGTCTGTCCCTCGAAGTGCAGCTCGAACGTCCTGGTCAACTGGGTGTCGGTCATCAAGCCGAACGAGTACGTCTTCTCCCAGTCCTGGAGGATGAGGTTGGTGTACACGATGCGTCGCCACTCGTCCGGCGTCATGGGAACGGACGGCGGCTCCCAGCAGGTGAGGAACTCCGGCTGCGTCAGCGAGAGCAGGAGCAGTTCCCGGTGCGCGGTCCAGGTCGTCTCTTCGGTGGCGATGCGGGTCTGCCGGGACTGGTAGGCCAACGAGGCCGCAACTCCAGCCAGAGCGCCCGCGGACAATATGACCGACAGAGCCCCGTACGCCTGGCTGATCTGGCTCAACTTGGCCCAGTCCGCGTTCTTCGGTCCCACCTCCATGAGGAGGAACGGAGTCATCAGCACAAGCCCAAGCGCCGCCGCAATTGCCACGCCTATCCACGCAATCCTCCCCATGGACATCCTCGCTCGCACCGCGTCCTCCCTCGTCCCGGGCGCCTATCAACTTGCCCCGCCAGGCGCTCCGGTCGTACTACCCAACGCGTGCTCGCTCAAGAGCCACGGCGCGAATCAGCGGTGGCTGCGAAGGACTCTGGGGAGGCGGCAGCTTCGGCGGCCCTACCGAGTGACCGTGAGGGATGTTCCGGAGACGTGGGGAACGGGTCAGCCTGCGCGGGGACATTTCCCGCGGGTGCCGGGGACCGTTTCTGGTGACGCTTTTGTCCGGGAGGCCGGTACAGCGGCCGCGGTACCGGACCCGCCCTGCTCGCCCACGCCCACGAGGACGGCGCCGGCCCGGGCCAGGAGCCGCGTCGAGTCGACCGGCGTCCGCGACGGCACCGGGATCCAGACGGTCGCTGCCAAGAACTCCCGATCGGCGAGCTGTTGCGGGAGGGCGGGGACGACGTGGGCTATGACCCGGATGGTGCCCGCACGCTGAGGCGCGGTTCTGCGCCGACGAGGGCGTGTGAGAAATACGTCTGAGGGGCGATTGTCGGGGTCGACGGCGACGCAGATCCTGTCTGGGTGGACAGCGCTCTGATAGCGGCGGTCATTGGCACGTTGGGGGGTGGCCTTGCCACCGGGGGTGCGGCGTGGCTTCGGACGCGGGCCCATTTACGTACGGCGGCACGGCTGATCTACGCAGAACTCACTCGGGACAGCGCAGCCGTGGCGTACTTCCGGCAGACCGGGCACTGGGCGGCGCCGACGCTGTCGCGGGCGGCATGGGACAGGCACGGCGCTGCGCTGGCGCGGCGGCGTGATGGACGGTCGTTCGAGACGGTGCACCGCGGATACGAGGCCCTGGAGCTGGTTCCCTTCATAGCGGACGACACGCTCACACCTGCGGTCCGTGAGCAGTGGCTCGGCAACGAGTCCCGGCGCATCGCCACTGCCATCGAGGAGATCGGCGCGATCGCTCAGGTCTCCAGGAAGCAGATCCAGACGTGGACTCGACGTCTGGAGGGCGGGCGCCTGGCGGACGTTCACGCCCTGCCGCTGGCGACCTCTGGCGTCGTGTCGCTGCCGCTGCTGGACCGGTTGACCGGAGACCTGGCCCTGGAACTGGTCTACACAGGACCGGGTGTGGTTCTGAGGGAGGGCTCGCTGGTCATCCTGCCCAGTGTTGAGCATGTGGCCCAGTACGTGGTGTTCGACGCGGAGGGTGGCACGTCGTTCGAGCATGATCGCCTCCGGGTGGCTCGCTACAGCGGGCAGCCACCCACCGGTGACGCCGCGGTGGATGAGGCGTACGACGGGCTGACAGCCGCCGCCACCTTCGCGTCGGAAGTGCTGGGGCGGGATTCGATCGACGGGAGCGGTGGGCCTCTGGTGGCTGTCGTGCACCACGACGTGGGTTACAACAACGCCTACTGGACCGGGCAGTACATCGTCCTCGGGGACGGTGACGAGGAGATCTTCGGCCGCTTCACCCAGTGCCCCGAGGTGGTCGCGAGCGAGGTCTGGCCTGGGATTCCCGAGATATCGGTGATCAGCTTCTCTGGCGAATCGGGCGCCCTCAGCGTTTCGATCCGGGATGTGTTCGCCTCGCTGACCAAGCAGTACGCACGCGGACAGGCCGTGGACGAGGCCGACTGGGTGCTCGGGGCCGGGCTGCTCATGCCCTCGGTCAACGGCGTCGGCCTGCGTTCACTCAAGGCCCCGGGCACGGCGTACGACGATGAAGTGCTCGGCAAGGATCCGCAACCTGACCACATGCGGGACTACCTCCACACCGAACGCGACAACGGCGGCGTCCACATCAACGGCGGCATCCCCAGTCGTGCCTTCTTTCTCGTTGCTGCGGCCTTGGGCGGCAAGGCCTGGGAGCGTGCCGGCCTCATCTGGTGGGATGCGCTCACCTCCGGTGAGGTGGGGGAGACACCCCTCTTCGCCGACTGGGCACGTCTCACCGCCGAGGCCGCCGTCGCCCGCTACAGCGGGAACAGTGAAGAACACCGTGCCGTCCTCTCCGCTTGGGACGCCGTAGGTGTACCCATCGGCAGGCCTCCCGCCGGACCTCAGACACCGGACGGTTGACCAAACGTGACCGACAGGCTTCATGCTCGCAGCGCGGGCCACTCATCACCGACAGCAGGATCGGCTGCTTCTCCCCGACCTCCTGGGCCCAGACGCCTTCTTGCTGCCAGCGCAGCCAGTGAGCCAGCGAGTCGAGGATGTCCCGCCGCGCGTGTATCACCGGTCGCCCACCGGGCCCGACCGCCAGAACCAACGGACGGAGGATCTCCCACTCCGGATCGGACAGATCCCGTCGAACAGCGGGTACACAGCCCGCACACCCCAGCCCCTGAAAGTGCACCACCACCCCGCTGCCAGGCAACGTCCCGCCAACAGGCTCTTCGGACGCCCTCTACTCTTCGCTGCGCTCGACGCGCCGGCCCCCGCCGCCACGCACCGCGGCGGGGACCGGCGCTTACCGGTACACAACTCAGTGGCACTCCGGCACGCCGGGCATCCAGGCGGGCCCGGACAGGAAGATGTTGCTGATCCAGCCCTGTTGCTGCGGCAGATACGACCAGGCGTCGTTGGTGATGCCGCCGTAGGTCACCGACTGCCCGTGTTTCTGGCAGTGCACATACACGGTGGTCGGCGCCGGGATCACGGTGACGATGCCGGACTCCGTTGTCGGCTCGGCGCGGACGTTGACGTTGGTGGCCCACACGTGCTCGGGGGTGTCCGGCGGCGGATGGACCACATTGCGCTGCGCCACCGCCGCGCTGACCGCCCGGTCGGCGACCCGGGCCGCCACGGCCGTGGCCTTCACCTTGTCCGCGGGGCTCTGGTCCAGGCCGTTGTTCCGGTACATCACGTGCGGGGCGTTGCTCCCGATCGCGCTGTCGGCGAAGTCTCCCACCCAGCGGTCCAGCCACTCGTCGGAGCCCGGATACGCCTGTTCGTTGCAGACCGCGTCGTCGGTCCGGCACACGTCGAAGTACCGCCCGTCGCCGAGGAATCCCGCGAACACGTCCGGCACGGCCAGACGCTGCATCAGCCCTCCGCGCGCCGCCTCGGCCGAGCCGTCCGAGTAGTCGGGGTTGAGGGTGAGCATCTGCCCGTTCTGCCCCATCCCGATCTGGCCGTTGTAGCGCGAGGCGTCACCGATGTTGACAATGGCGCCGACCTCGTCGGAATTGGTTTTGTTCCCCTTGACCGCGTCCTGCGCGATGGCGTTCTTGATCACCTGGGCGCCTTGCGAGTAGCCGAGCAGGATCAGTGTCGGGCGGCTCGGACAGGAGGCGTAGAAAGCAATCTCCTGGACGAGTTTGTCCCGGCCTTTGCCCATGGACGTCCAGTAGTCGTCAGGGCCGTAAGCCCAGGGCCAGTCCACCGCGGATGCCGGGTAGTACAGATTCCGCACGGCGATGTCGCCGTCTGCGACACCGGCCTTGGACAGTGAGTTCTTCAGGGCCGTGATGTAGGTGCTGTTGACGCCCACGGTGCCGTTGGGGTGCCCGTCGTCCGTGCTCTCGCCCGTTCCGTAGGCGGAAAGGATCACCCACGGTTTGGCGCAGTCCGCGGGCGCCTGCGGCGGATTCGGGCCCGGGTAGTCGGCGTGTGCCGCCGGCGCGCTGCCCAGGTTCATGGCCAGCGCGGAGGCGGACAGAAGGGCCAGGACGAGTGCCCACAGACGCCGTCTGCCCCCTCCGTCCTGTCTGCTGATTCGGTCTAAGACCACCTCGGTCGTCATGGATTCCCCCGTAAAGCTGTCGAATGTGCGTCACACCGTAGGTGTCGCCCGTGGATGCCAGCCACCCTTTCGAACACCATCGAAACGTCCTACGCAGCCTCCGCGCGCACACGGCTGTCGCTTCCATCAGCGGACCACGTGATCAGCAGGTTTTGCGGGGTGGCGGAAGGCCGCAGGGGAACGGGCATCAACTGCGCGCCCCGCACAACGACTCGCAAGCCCTGCGAGGCCGCGCTCACCAGCGCATGCCCAACTCGTCCCACGCGGCGCGGCGTTCGGCGCTCAGCCTGGCCGCGCGGCGGCGGGCGAAGGTGAGGGCAGCCCGGGTGTGACGCTCGCCCTCGGCCCGTTTGTATTCATAGGACCGGCGCGGCTCCTCGCTGTGCCCGATGCCGTGCAACGCCGAAACGTAGTAGCCGTGTTGGAGACGGCGGTTGCGGCGTGGTGGGCGCCGTGGGCTCCCGCTGATCTTCCCGGAGCCCCGGGACTCAGGGGTTACGCGGCCGAAAGCGGTCAGGCGGTCGGTGGTTTGGAGATCACCCGCTCGCACTGGCGGCCGCGGAGTCTTGTCCGGCGCGACCGCCAACCCGGCGACCAGGCATACCCGTCAGCTGGGCTCGGCGACGATGCGTCTCACGGGCTCGTGTCGGTCTCGCGGTTGGCGGGGTCGGGGCTGCACAGCCAGCCGTTGATGGCGAAGCGGCTGTCCGCGTGCTGCTTGCTGGGGCAGCTGACCGGCCGTACCTCGTGCCAGGCGGTGGGGAGGAAGAACACGATGCTGTCGTGTTCGGGCCCCCAGTCCCGCCAGGTGCGCTCCTGCCATCTCCCGGCTGTCTCGGTGTGCAGCGGCAGAGCCGCGTCGAACACACGCAACTCGCCCCCCTCGAAGGGCCGGGGTGTGCGATGCAGGTAGTACACGAAGGTGAGCAGACGCCGGGGGGTGAACTCGACGCTCGTGTCCTGGTGCGGCCGGTAGAAGTCGCCGTCGTTGTGCGCGTTGAGGCTGTAGCTGGGTTCGGTGTGCCGGCAGGAGACTCCGAGCGTGTGCTCGACCGCTTCCAGCACCTCGTCGATGGCCGCCAGCAGCTCAGGTGCGGCGAAGTCGTGGCGCGAGCGGGACCGGCGGAAGTCGGGGACCACCTCGTGGTCGCGGATCATGGAGGGCTTCAATGTGTCGTCGGCGGAGGCGATCGCGCGCTCCAGCAAGGCGTCGGCTGTCTGCTCGCCCAGGAACTGGGTGATGCGGCAGACCGTCACCGGAAGCCGCCAGACCGCGTCCGTGCACACCGGCGAGCGGCGATCCGTTGCCTGGGAAGGTGCCGTCACAGTGTCGTGTCGTGCCACGGTGTCCTGCCTTGTCATGGGGATATGTCTTCTGGATCGCGACGAGGGGTCGGCGGGGACCGCCTTCCCCGGCCGCGTGCCGGAGTGGCAGAGCAGGCCGTCCGGCGTCGTCACGCAGTCCCGGACGTGCTCACGCTCGCGGCCCCTCGCAGACGATCCACTTCATCCGTGAGCTCTTCCACCCGGCGGTGCAGTGCCTGGATGCACACCAGGGCGACACCGAGGCTGTCGACGACGGGGATGGTGGTGGCGTCCTGGTTGAAGCCGAAGGCGGTCTGCCAGTCCTGGGCCATCGGCCCCAGATGACGCACGTCCTCGGGCTCCCACAGGTAGCGCCAGGTACTGATGGGCAGCGTGGCCACCGTCTCCAGGACCGCGTAGCCGTTGACCGGGCCGACCGGCGCCACACCGCTGCTCTCGCGCGTCCCGGCCCGAAGCCGTGCCGGGGCGCCGGGGTCGGCCGCCCGGGACCGCCGGCGGAAGATGCGCACCGCTACCGGCTCCAGTCGACCGGGACCACGTCCTGCTTGAGCGCGCGGTCGCTGCAGACGGCGCATGGGTTGCCCGGCAGACCGGGGCCCTGGTCGGTGCCGACCGTGATCGCTCCGTGGGCTCCGGCCGGGGCGTGAACGCCGTCGCCGATCATGGCGGCTTCGTAGCCGCCCAGCAGTTCCTGGAGGGTTCCGGGGCCCAGGTTCTCCGGAGCGGCGATCGCGGCGATGCCGTCGTAGTCGGTGTAGGCCGTCCCCAGGGTCCTGCCACCCATGGTGGCGAACACGATCTTCGCGCCGCGAATGGGCTCCCCGGTCACCGCGTCGGACGCCATCGCGTTGATGTTCTCCAACTGCATCTGGGTCACGTTCAGACTGGCCTGGCTGGCTGTGAGCCTGGTCGGCTTCAGGCTGCCGCATTCCGCCCCGCTGCACGACGGCGTTGCTACGGGGGCGGCGGATGCGGGGGCACCACTTCCCACTCCCACAGCCGCCATGGCCACGGCCATTGCCGAGACAGCCATACGCCCTGAAGACCTCACGTCCCACTCCATGTGTCAGCGACAGACGCCGCCCCATCCGGACAGCACGCAGACTGTATGGGCGCCCACCCGGCGATGCCGCGTGAAGGCCGGATATGCCTTCCATCGGGTGAACTGTCGGACAGAGGCGCTGACTTGGTGAGTCAAGGCCAGATGGCACGAACGGGACAGCGGCCGCTCCTCACGTAGAACCCCTAACAGAATGGACGGCCCTCCGATCAGTGTGTGTGGGGCAAGGCGAGCGCGGAGGAAGATCACTACTCTGCATGGGTGCTCTCATACGACGAGTTGACTTCACCGGAGCGTGAGCTGTGGGACGCGTTCCCCCAGGGACGCCGCGTGGACCTGCGCACGGGTGTGCCGGAGGACGACCGCGTTGCCGAGGGTGTGCGGTGGGATTCCGCGCGGACGGTGCGGGCCGCCGTGATCGTGGCACTTCTCCTGGGCGCGAACGCCGTACAGCCGGGGACCGTGGCGGCTCTGAGGCTTGCCGGGGCACGGATATCCGGACGCCTCAACCTGGCCGGTGCACAGATCACTTACGCTCTTTGGCTCGAAGGCTGCTGGTTCGAGGAGTCGGTCGACCTTCTCGGCGCATCGACTCAGACGCTCGTGATCAAAGGCAGCCGGGTGCCTGGCATCGAAGCCGACTCCGCCTGCATCGAGGGAAACCTCGACCTGCGGGGCTCCGTTGTGGAAAGCCTCGCTTCCTCGCCTTTCAACCACGTGAGCACCGCCCTGTCCCTCAGTGACGCGCGAGTGACCGGCGGCATGCTCCTGAACGGGGCCCACATCAGCGCGCCGGGAGGATGGGCCGTGGCCGCCGGCGGACTGCTCATGGAAGGGGGCGTCTTCTGCGGGGGCGGTTTCGTCGCGCAAGGGCAAATCCGGCTGATGGGGGCACAGTTGCCTCGCGGGCTGTTCATGCAGGGCGCACACCTGGAAGACCCCGGCCCACGCGGAGTGGCGCTCGCCATGAACAACGCCGTCGCCTCGCGGCTCGACTTCTCCGACGGGTTCACCGCGAACGGGACCGTACAACTGCGGCGTACTCAGATCTCGGACAGCCTGAGCTTCGAAGGAGCCGTCCTGAACGGGCCACCCGGCGGTGACGGCCCGGCTCTGACCTGCAGGCTCATGCAGGCCGCCGACTTCGACCTCACTCTCGCGCGGCTGCCGTCCGGCACGGTGGATCTACGGGGCGCGCAGGTGTCCTACCTCTATGACAGCGAGCAGAGCTGGCCGGACGTAGTGGAGCTGGAAGGCTTCCTCTACGGCTCCATCAAGAAGGTGGAGTCCGGCGAGCGGCGCGAGGCGACGGGACGGCGGGAGTCCGCAGCCTCCCGCGTGGCATGGATACGGCGCAGCCCGGGCTACAGCCCGCAGCCGTACGAGCAGTTGGCGAACTGGTACCGGACGATCGGCCACGACGACGACGCCCGCCGGGTTCTCCTGGCCAAGCAGCGCCACCGGCGCCGATCCCTGTCCCTGTCCGCGCGTGTCTGGGGGCATCTGCTCGATGTGACCGTCGGGTACGGCTACCGCTCCTGGCTGGCCGGCGTCTGGCTCTTGGTCCTGACCCTGCTGGGCACAGTGTCTTTCGGTACTCACTCTCCCCACCCGGTCCAACGAGGCGAAGGGGCCCCGTTCCAGCCCCTCGTCTACACACTCGACCTCTTGATCCCCATCGGTGGTCTGGGTCAGCGCACGGCCTGGTACTGGACGGACGGCAGTCTCCAGTGGCTGGCCTACCTGCTGATCGCCTTCGGCTGGGTGCTGACGACCGCGGTCATCGCGGGTGTCACCCGCACCCTGCAGAAAAACTAACGGACGACGGCGTCGTTCAGGCGTCGCCAGCAGATGAGTGCGCATCCGAGGGTGAGGAACGCTTCGTGGATGTCGTCGCGTACCTCCCAGCGGATCCGCAGGCGGCGGAACCAGTGCAGATGGGCGAACGCGCGCTCCACGACCCAGCGTTGGGCACCGAGCCCGGAGCCGTGTTCGGTTCCCCGGCGGGCGATCAGCGGCTTCACCCCAAGGTCCCAGACCAGCCGGCGGTACTTGCCGTGGTCGTAGCCGCGATCGGCCAGCACGACATCCGGACGGTGTCGGGGTCGGCCACGCTTGCCCCGCACCGGCGGCACGGCATGGAGGAGCGGGATCAGCTGGGTGACGTCGTTGCGGTTGCCACCGGTCAAAGTGGCAGCAAGAGGTATGCCGGTCGCGTCGGTGATCAGGTGGTGTT
Source organism: Streptomyces sp. N50 (assembly GCF_033335955.1). Lineage (GTDB taxonomy): Bacteria > Actinomycetota > Actinomycetes > Streptomycetales > Streptomycetaceae > Streptomyces. The sequence goes on along the minus strand of NZ_CP137550.1, from coordinate 81,209 downwards.
TGCTGCCCGTCCTGCCCCGGTCGACAGGACTTCGTCCCGTCTTGGCTCCCGTTTTAAGGCCCGGATGTGGGAGCCGTCGACCGCTGCCCGGGAGAAGTCCAGGGCGTTCGCTTTGCGGAGCCCGGCGAGGAGAACTTCGTGCAGCCGGGGCCACACCCCGGCCTCGGTCCACTCGGCCAGGCGGCGCCAGCAGGTCATGCCTGACCCGAAGCCGAGTTCCTGCGGCATGTGTTCCCAGGCGATCCCGGTATGGAGCACGAACAAGATGCCCTGGAATGCCAACCGGTCCGGATGCCGCTTGCGTCCCGGATGCCGGGGCCGACGCTCGACTGTGGGCAACAGCGGCTGGACCACCGCCCACAACTCGTCATCGGCTTCCCACGGCTTCGGCCGAGCCACTTCGCACCCCCGGATAATCGGTTCCGGAGTGATCCAACCATCTCGAAGATCATTTCGTTAGGAATTCTTACAGGTGGTCGTCATCCAGCGACGGCGGAGGCAACCGGCCCCGGTGTGTCGCCCCGGACCAGACTCGTGTCCCACGCTCCGGGGTGTGCGTCATCGAGCACGCCGCCGATCGCCCACGGCACCCCTCACCCTGGCCACACCCAGCGCCTCTGCCTGGTCGGATTCGGCAAGGCGGCTGCGCCCCGCAGTCCGGGCCGGAGCCCGGACAGGTGGGGACCCGACGCGCCGACCTGCGGCGGGCGGCGACACAGACCCGGCGCGGGGACCGTCCCCGGGCCCTTTCGGCCTGTCTGCCTGAATCGGGCAGTCGGCTGCGCGCCCGGGGCCATCCGGCCGGGCGCGCAGGCAGGGGTATTTGCCGTAGCCCCGGGACGTCGGCCGGACGGCAAGGCGCTCCGTACCGGTGCGGTACGGAGCGCCTTGTGGTGCGTTGGGTCAGATGGTCCTGATGTTCTCGGCCTGCGGGCCCTTCTGGCCCTGGGTGACGTCGAACTCGACCTTCTGGCCCTCCGTGAGCTCACGGAATCCCGAGGACGCGATGTTCGAGTAGTGGGCGAAGACGTCGGCGCCGCCGCCGTCCTGCTCGATGAAGCCGAAGCCCTTTTCCGAGTTGAACCACTTCACGGTTCCGGTAGCCATGCTGCTCCCTGGTCGAGGACGGGATGCGCATCGGTCGCGCACCCCTGGGGGTTGAGGTGATCGCCCTGGTCCTGCGACTGCTGGTCTAGCGGTGCATCGGAACCATGACTGCTGATCAAAAGCTAGCCGATCCGAGTACGTCACCCAACTGCGGGGCTCGGTCGGCCGGTTCCGGTCGGCGTATCTGGAGCCGCACGTCGGCGGCAGGGTGCTCCCGGCGCAGGACTGCGGCCGGGCCGCCGTCCGTCCCCCGTACGGAGCACGGGCAACCGACCGCTGCTTGCGGTCTCCCTGGCTGTGGGCTCTGGTCCCAAGAAGTGGACCAGAGCCAGCGCCGGAGCTGACCGCGCGGGTGGCGCGGGCAGTGGCGGCGCGCGGCCAGGCGTTATTGCGGTGCTATGGCTTTGAGCCAGTCCTCGACGGCGATGACGTCTGCCCACTGCGGGAACAGTTTCTCGGTGAGGAACTGGTGCACTTCGGGGTCGGTGTCGAGGCAGCCGTCGGCCAGGACGGTGAGGCCGAAGTCCAGGTCGATGGCGTGCCACAGAGTGGACAGCACTACAGCGCTGGTGGCGATGCCGGTGAGAACAAGGCTGTCGATATCGCGAGCCCTGAGCACCAAGTCGAGGTCACTGCCGGAGAACGCGCTCCCGCGCCTCTTGGTGACCACCACGTCGTCCTGCTGGGGCGCAACGTCGTCGTGAATCGCGGTGCCGGGGGCGCCCTCGGTGAACAGGGCCCGCCCGCACGGCGTTTGTCATCACCCTGTTGCGCGGGCTGACTTCGGGATCGCCCGGCCGTAACCCGATCACCACGTAGATCACGGGGACGCCGGCGGCCCGGGCACCGTCGATCGCCCTGCGCAAGCGCGGCAGGTATCCGGAACCGTCGTCGGCGATGGCCACGATGTCCCGTTGGACGTCCATCACCAGAAGTGCGCTGTTCGCCATGCCTGCCGGCCCTCCTCTGTCGGGAAATCAAGAGCAAGTCTGGTGGATCAGCCGAACCGCGGTGGAGGTTTCGGAGATCCTCATCAGCGTTGCGTCGCAGTGCGCCTATGGCCGGTGTCGGTTCTCGGCTCTGGTCCACTTCTTGTGGTGCGGTCACACGCTGTTCTCTCTCGGATCGTCTGCTGGGATAATCGCCTCATGCTTCAAGCTGGGGGCTGGGCCTGTCATGAATGAGTGGTCGCCAGAGGTGCTGGAGGTCCTGGAGGCTTCTGGATGGACCGCGGGCAGGCGGGTCGACACGACCGGCTGGCGGTCCCGGTTCGCAGCGGTCGGAATCGTCATGCACGACGCTGCCGAGAAGTTTCTCCAGGAGTTCGGAGGGCTGATCGTGAGCATCGGCGGCCCGGGAATCAACTGCGCCCGGGAACCATTCGAGCTGGACCCGGAGCTGACTTGGGGAGAGGATGATCGCTTCTCCGAATGGAGCGAGTCTTTGGAGAGACGACTCTTCCCGCTCGGCGAGCTCGATCACGGCCGATTCTTTCTCGGTATCGATGAGGACAGTGAGATCTACCTTGTCGAGACCTGGGTCGCCAGCTTCGGGCCAATGCCGCACGCCCTCGAAAATCTGATCATCGGCGTGATGCCGCGCAGGATCGATGACGATCACAGACAGCATGAAGATCGACAGTGACGTTGCGTACGCGACCACAAGAAGTGGACCAGAGCCCGTACTCGCGTACACAGCCAGACCGTTCTGGGCGACACGCAGCCGGCGGCAGAAGGTCAGGCAGATCCAGGTAGCTCGACGATCGGGTCCTGACCATGTACATCTGCGGCCGCGATCGGATCGACGGCGAGCCGGATGGCTGCATGGACATCCTGAGCCGCGAGGAAGAGCGTCTTGGTGTCGAGGCGAGTGCCGTTGTGGGTGATGAACACCCTGTCCTCCCCGATGCCGTAGCCGAAGCCCGCATTTCCGCTGACGGCAGTGCTGTCAAGGTGCTCCAGCGCGTTGCGCACACCGGTCACGGGCAAGACCTGCCGCTCGAACGTCGCCATGGCCTGGCGCAGGGGCCCTGTGGGCAGTGCGCTCCTGCGCACGAGTTGACACACCCGGTGCAGTCGTCGCAGCGAGAGCAGGAAGAAGTCGATGTCGCTCTGGCCGCGGGCGATGTCCGAGACGGGCAAGAACGCCAGCCCGACCGCCGATCGGCTGAAGGCGACGATCCGGTCGTGCTGCTGCTCGACGGCAAGGAACTGCTCGTCGGCTCGATTGCGGATCACCAGGGCTCGGGATGTGTCGGGCAAGGACCTCCACTGCGCGTCGTGCGAAACGCGGGCCGTTCGTGCTGGCATTCCCCCAGTATGGTCCGCTGCCGGAGTGAGGCGACGGTATTTGATCGGCCTTCAGACTCCGAGGTCACCGGGGTGCCGGCCGTGCGACATGGCGTTGGACGACTGGACCGGCTGTCCGGAGTGACCCGACGAGGCAGGCGAACGGTCCGCGTTGTTGGGCCCCCGTACGAACCCACGGGGTTTTCGCGCTAGGCGGCGGCGAGTTGGAGGAGTTCCGGAACGCCTTGGGCGCGGGCGTAGGGCTGGAAGCGGGGGAGGAGGTCGTTGACGAGGCTGACGCAGCGGGGTGCGCCGATGCGGCGGGCCAGCAGGAGTGACTGGGTGGCGGCGGCCGCAGCGGGCTCGGGTTCCTTCAGATCGAGGTGACTCGCCGCGCGGTACGCGTGGAACACGCTCTTCGTCTTGTCCCGGGCTGTGGGCAGCAGACGCTCGCCCTCGGTGATGAGCTGGTGGGCGCGTGCGGTGTCGCCGAGGTCCAGGAGCGCCTGCCCGGAGTCGACGGCGAGGTCGGCGGCGGATACCCAGGCGCACCAGGCGGGCCGGTCGGCGCCGGCGTCGTTGAGGTGTTTCTCGGCTGCGGCGAGGGCACGCAGAACGGAGCGTCGTTCCCCTCGGTCGCCTCGCGCCGCGAGGGTCCGTGCGAGGCGTAGTTGGAGAAGGCAGCGGGCGGCGGGGTTGTGGGCGCGGGTCAGGGCGTGGTTGAGGATGCTGGCCGCGGTGGTGTGATCGCGCCGCCAGGCGGCCTGGTAGGCGAGGTCGCCCAAGAGGCCGGCGCCCATGTCGTGGTCGCCGGCGGCGTGTGCGTTGTGCAGGGCGGCGACCCAGTTCTGGCTGGCGTGGGTGTGGCTGCCCAGGTCGAAGCGGTGCCAGGCCACGGTCTGGGACAGAGAAGCGGCCAGGGTGTGGAGGCGGAGTCTGACGGCCGGGCTGCAGCGGCCGTGTTCGAGGAGCTCGGTCACCGTGGACAGGTGGGCGTCCAGCAGCATTGTCGTGTGCTGGCGCTGCTCGGTCGGGAGCGTGGCGAGATGCTGGGTGGAGGTTTCGAGGAAGGCGACGAAGTCCTCGCCGATGGGCTTGCCGTCGTGGGCCTGGGTGAGGGCGGAGGCGGGGCCGACGGCCCAGTCCGCAGCCAGCGCGGATAGGGCAGCCCCAGAGATCGTGAAAAAGGTGCGACGGTCCATCGCTGTTCTCAGAGCCTCTCTCAGGGCGGACACGGGACTGTGGGGTCCGGCGGGATCCCGCCGTCAGCGGTGAGCGACGGCCAGTTCGGCCAGTCGTCGGCACGGACGATATCCGCAGGCCAGCCGAGTGCTTCTGCGATGTAGACCTGGGATTCCTCGTTGGGCTCAACGCCGCGCTGCCATTTACCCACCTGTGGCACGTCGGTGCCAGAGCGCAGACCACGCCAGCGAAGTGCGCCGTGACGCAGCAGGAGCCCAAGGAACCTCTCGGGCTCGCGTGCGCGCCACGTGCAGGGCGGGCGCCCGGACAGGGCGCGTGCGCCACGGACCTCTGCTCCTTAGGCGCTCAGCAGCAGGAAGTCTCGTACCGTCCGGACGTGCCGGTGGGGAGCCAACTCGTCACGCAGGTCACTGAGTGCGTCCGACGGGCGGGAGGAGTTGAGGGTGGCGTTCTGGGTGAAGGCGTCCGTCGCAATGGCGCAGGCGGCGTCCAGGTCACCCAACTGGAGATGGGCGCGGGCAGTGCGAGTGAGATAGAGGACGTGGTCGCGTGCGTATCCGTCGGCCGCGTACTGCACATGGCGTGCCTGGTCGAAGTGGGTCAGGGCGCGGCGGGGGTCATCGAGATCGAGTGCGGAGGATCCGGCGAGCATCTCGATCTCGCCCGGGTTGAGCCAGTACGACCACGACGGGTCGTCGTCGTGGGGGCCGCGGGCGTATTCGGTCCGTGCGGCGTCCAGTTCGCGCCAGCACCCGGTGCGGTCTCCGGTCTTCGACAGAGCCCGGGCGGCCCGCGCGTGGAGCATCGACTTCACACGCGGGGTGGAACGGCGCACGGTGGCGTCCTGTGCGGTGCGGACCAGGGCGACGGCGTCTTGGGGGTTGCCCTCGGAGTAGACCTGGATCGCCATGAAGGCCAGGGTGTTGGCGCCGACCTGGTGGTCGCCGGCACTCGCGGACGCGCGCAGCGAGGTGACGTAGAAGCGCTGGGCGCGGGCGTGGCGTCCGGAGTCGAACTGGAGCCAGCCGCACATGCGGGCTGACTCGGCGAGCAGGGACAGCAACCGGTGTTCGAGCGGTCCGTGCTGCCCGGTCTGCTTGGCGAGTCCCTCAAGGAGGTCGTACTCGGCGACGGCGGTCTGGCGAAGGCGGGCGCCACCGAGGACGTCGTCGAGGTGGCGCAGGTCGTCCAGGCGCTGCTCCAGGGTGTCCAGCAGCGACCGAGTGAGGCGGGGGTTCGTGAGGGTGGTGCCGGCCGGGACATCGGGTACAGCTTCGGCCGGTTCGGCGAGTGCGAGGCTCCAGCTTGTCGCCAGGCCGGTCAGTGCGGCTCCGCTGGCGATGAGAAATCCCCGTCGATCCTGCATGGAGCCTCCCCGAGTGGCAGCGGCTACTGCTGCCACGGTACCCGCCAGGGTCCAGGGGTTGTCGAGAACGGGACGGTCATCGGGGAAGGCGAGCAGCAGGAAATCCGGCCAGCCGAGCACGGTGACGGCCTCGCGGGGGATGCCGTGGAGGCGGGCCATGGCGTACCGGGCGGGCAGCTCGGGGGAGTTGACGCGGTTCTCCCAGCGGGAGACTTTCTGCCGGCTCTTGGCCATCCGGCCGTAGCCGAGGGCGCAGTGCACATCGTCGAGGCGGTCGAGGTAGGCCCCGCCGGTCAGCCCGAGTTCGGCGCGCAGAGCTGCCAGCGGGTGAGGTAACAGCTGGTCGGACATGGCGGGTCCCCCTCTGGCGCAGTCTTCTTGATGCTCCGTCACGGTAGCCAGTCGGGCACGTGCTGTGCAGAACTTCGGCGCACCGTCCGCAACACGTCCGCAACAGCCTTTTCCTTCCCGGCGGTGGGGTGCGGGCGGTGACATGAACGGCAACCCCACTGATCTCCGAGCGAGGAGGGAGTGCCCATGCCCGATCTGAAACCGCCGCTGGTCTCCGTGGTCGTCAGCGCCCGAGGCAACACCCAGCGCGTACGGAACCTGCTGGACGCCCTGGCCCAACAGAATCTGCCGCTCGCACAGTTGGAAGCGGTCGTCGTGGACAACGACCTGCCCGGGCCTATCAGGCCGATCGCGGACGCGGTCCGCGACGGCGACTGGCCGTTCACCGTGCGAGTGCTGTACGAGCCGACCCCCGGGCTGAGCGCGGGCCGCAACCGCGGCATCTGCGCGGCCCGCGGCACGTACGTCGCCATCACCGACCCCGACATCACCCCCGAGCCCGGCTGGCTTGAGGCCCTCGTCACCGCGATCGAGGAAGAGAAGGTGTTCGCCGTCGGCGGCCGCACCCACGTCACCTACCCGGGCGGCCAGGTCACGGCGCTGACGAAGGCGCTGCGCGAGTGCCACGGCGCGGTGGACTGGCCCGAAGGCCGGGAGATGGCCGTGTGGCCGTACTGGGTCACCGGCTGCAATCTGCTCTTCGACCGGCAGACCGCGCTCGACATCGGCCTCTTCCGCACCGACCTGGGGCGCCGGGGCCGGTGGATGGGGGACTGCGAGGACCTTGAGTTCATCGACCGGGCCCGCCAGGCCGGACACCAGACCCTCATCGAACCGGCCGCCATCGTCTCGCACCCCGTCTACCGCCCGGAGACGACCCTCCGCTACTTCGTCCGCCAGGGCGTGGGGCACGGCGTGTGCGTCGCCCGGATGCATCTGAGCGTGACGGTGGAGCCCGCCGCGATCCAGGCCGGCTGCGAAGCCGTGCACGCCGCCGTCATCAACCTCGCCGCGGGATGGACCTTCCTGGACCGCTCCCGCGCGGTCGAAGCCGCCCGCGACCTGGTCCGCATCGGCGCCTACCACATCGAACGCGGCCGGCTCCGGCTGCTCGGCTGCCGCCCCGTCTCTCTTGCCCAGCACGCCCCGACGAAGGAGTCCCTCGCATGGAAGTGATCACGACCACCGGTCTGTCCGCCGCCTCCGCCCTCTTGGGGGTCGAGGTCGTCGAACGCAAGGGCGCCGGTCACCCCGACACCCTCGCCGACGGCGTGGCCGAAGCCATCTCCCGCGCCTACAGCCGCTACTGCCTGGAAGAGTTCGGCGCGATCCTGCACCACAACACCGACAAGACGTCCCTGCTCGGCGGGGCCGCCGACGTGCGCTTCGGACACGGCGAGCTCACCGCGCCCGTCCAGGTCCTGGTCAACGGACGCATCACCGCCGCCCTCGGCGACCACACCATCCCGGTCACCGACATCGTCACCACCGCCGCGCGCAACCACCTCGCGAGGGCGCTGCCGCTGCTCGACGCCGAACGGTGGGTTCAGGTACGGACGCGACTGACGCAGGCCTCCAGCCCCGGAGCAGTCAGCGACGCGGCCACCGCGCAGCGGGAAGCCTCCCGGCAGCGGTGGTTCGCCCCACGCACCCTGGACGACCTCGCTGAACGCCACCGCATGTTCAGCAACGACACCTCGGCCGGGGTCGCCTCCTGGCCGCTGGGGATCGGCGAGCAGCTCGCCCTCGGCATCGAGGAGCAGCTGACGAGCGAGGCGTTCCGCGCCGAACATCCCTACTACGGCACGGACATCAAGCTCATGATCGTCAGGCACGGTCCGCGCGTCCGGCTGACGGCGTGCGTGCCCCAGATCGCCCAGGAGATCCCCGACCTGGACAGCTACATCTCCTGCCGCACCCTGGCCCGCGACCTGATCACCGACATCGCCAGCCGGATCGCGCCCGAACATCAGGTCACGGTCTCCATCAACACCCGCGACGACGACAGCCGTCCCGAGCTGTACCTGACCGCGACCGGATCATCGATCGAGTCCGGTGACGAAGGCGTCGTCGGCCGCGGCAACCGCGCCAACGGATTGATCAGCATGCTGCGGCCCTGGTCCGCCGAGGGCGTCTCCGGCAAGAACCCCGTCTACCACGTCGGCAAGCTCTACAACCTGGCGGCTGCCGAGGCCGCGCGCCGACTGCACGAGGAGACCGGGCTGGACTGCGCCGTCGCACTGGTCTCCCAGTCCGGCCGGGACCTGACCGACCCCTGGCAGGCGATCGTGCAGACCTCCGGCCCCAGCCCCATCGGTGCCGAACGTGTCCGGCAGGCGATCGCCGACGTGATGGCGGACCTGGGCATGCTGCGCGAGCAGCTGCTGGACGGAAAGCTGGCCACGGCATGACTGCCGCCGTCACCGGCGACGCCGCACGGTTCGTGCCCTGCCTCAATCCGGCAACCGTCTCCGGCCTGCCTCTGCCGGAGTTCCTCGCCCTGGCCGCGGGCGCCGGATTCCCCACGGTCGAGGTCTCCATCCAGCAGGCCCAGGCCTATGGCACCGGGCCGTTACACGGCCTGCTCGCGGAGTTGGGTGTGAGCGTGGCCGCCGCGAGCGGCATCCTGCCGGCCGGGCCCGTCCTACCCGCCCCGCTCCTGGTCGACGAGGTCACGTACGAGGCCTGCCTGAACGGTCTGGACGACAGGCTGAAGACCATGGCCGCGCTGGGCTGCACCGTAGCCACGACCGTCCTCAACCCCCGCTCCCCGCTCGGCACCGCTGAGGCATGGACCGTCGCGCGGCAGAGGATCGCCCACCTGGCCACCGCGGCCGCCACGTACGGCGTGCGGCTCGCCGTCGAGGCGGTCAGCATCCGCACCGGACTGCCGCCGGAACTGGACGGCCCGCACCCGGTCGCAGGCACCCTGCCCCGGCTGGCCGAACTCCTCGACGACACCGGAACGAACACCGCGGGGCTGCTGGTGGACTCCTTCCACTGGGCAGCCGCTGGCGCTGACCCGGCCCACCTCACCGCGCTCGACGGCCGCATCACGCACGTGCAGATCGCCGACACACCCAACGGCTGCCCCACCGGCGAACTCACCGACAGCCAGCGCCTGTTCCCCGGCGACGGCGCGCTGGCCTGGACGGTCTTCGCCGACGCCCTGGCCCGGGCCGGATACGCCGGGCCGGTGAGCGTGGAGCTGTTCAACCCCGATTTGCGGGCCCTGCCCGCAGGCGAGATCGCCCGCCGCTCCCACCACGCGGCCACCCGCTGCTTCACCCTCGCGGAGGCACCCCGATGACCCCCACCACCGTGCGGCCGTGGCGGCTCGCCGTCGCCGGATGCGGCGCCGCCGCCTTCGGTCTCCACCTCCCCCTGCTCACCGCGTCCGACGCGTTCGACGTGATCGCCGTCGCCGACCGCGACCCCGCCCGGGCCCGCACCGCGCAGACACGGTTCGCCGTGCCCCGCACCGCGTCCGGCATCGGCGACCTCCTGGCCGACGCCGACGTGCTGGTCATCCTCACCGGCGTACACGACTCGCTCATCGAGGAGGCCCTCGACGCCGGCGTCCACGTCGTCACCGAGAAACCGGTCTGCCTGGACGCCGTCCGTACCCGCAAGCTCGCCGCCCGGGCCAAGGACGCAGGTCTGCTGCTGGAGGTCGGCGCGATGCGCGCCCACGACCCCGCGCTGCACGCGGCCCTCGCGCACGTGCCCGAGCCCACCGGCGGCTGGCTGGTCAAGGCTGACGGCGTCGACGAAGCCACCCGCCGCAGCCTCCTCCCGCCCGGGTTCGCGCCCTACACCTTCGCTCAGGACCCGCCCCAGCCCGTTCCCGAGCACCTGGACGCACACCAGGTGACGGCGCTGCAGATCCTGCTGTGGCAGGGCTACCACCTGCTGACCGCACTCGTACTGGCCGTCCCCGGCATCACCGCCGCGGCGTGCCGCCTCGATCCGGCCGGATCCTCCCTCCACGCGCTCCTGGAGGGACCAGCGGGGGAGCCGTTCACCTTGGTCATCAGCGCGACCCCGGCCGGGGTCTTCCGCGAACAGATCCACCTCGCCGACACCGTCGAGGCCGCCACCATCGACTTCGCCCGCCCTTACGAGCCGGCCGCCACCACCCAGCTCACCACTGCGGACGGCACCACCGGTGGCTTCGGCGACCCGTTCGCCGCCATGTGGAACGCCGTCGACGCCCGCCTGTCCGGACAGCACCCCGCCGACCTGCCGACCAGCGCCGACCTCGCGCTGCGCGTCGAGGACCTCGCCCTCGCCCTGGCCGGCCTCGCCCGACCCGGCACCCGCACACGGAAGGACACCTGATCGTGGCCCACGACGCCCCCGTACTGGTCCTGGACGGCCCGCCCGGAGCGGGCAAGACCTCCCTGCTCGCCCGCATGGTGTGCGCCCTCGGCGACGACACCGTCTGGTTCAGCGAGCCGAACGCACGTCTCGCCGCAGGCCTGTCCGCGCCCGTGCACCCCAGCCCGGCCGGACACTCCCTGTGGTTCCTGCGGCACGAGCTCGACAAGGCCCGCGCCATGCGCCGGCTCGCCGCCGACAAGGACACCCGGCTGATCATCTCCGACCGCAACCACCTCGGCGCCCTCGCCTACTGCTACGCCACCCGCGCCGAGGACTCCCTGCCCTACCGCACGGCCCGCGACTTCTACGCCCGCCGCATCGCCCCCGAACTCCCCGAGACAGTCCGCACCGCGATCCTCCTGGTCAGCCCCGACCAGAGCCTGACCCGCCGGGGCAACGTCGCAGAACTCCCCAGGTGGAAGCAGTGGTTCGACGAAGGCCTCCTGGAGAGGCTCCACACCTTCTACACGGACATTGCCCCCACGCTGTGCCCGAGCCCACCGGCGATCATCGACACCGACGGCTCCACCCGGGAAACAGTCCTCGCGCAAGTCGCCGACGTGCTCGCGGACGCCGGCCTCGACCAGACCGCGCGGCGCCTCACCACCACGCCCGCGCCCACCGCTCGGCCGACCGTCGACGAGCAGTTCCTCGACGCCTACACCCAGCTCGGCGGACTGGAGGCCTTCGGACACCCCTTCACCCCGCCGATCGCGCACCGCGGCGGCACCGTCCAGCTCTGCCAGCTCGGCGCCCTGCACCGTGATGGAGCCGGACACACCCGGCTGTGGAACCCGCTCGCCGCCCCCGCCCGGAGGGCCGCCTGATGAGCAGCAGTACGCCGTGCGCCGTCGGGATCAACGTGGGTCACGACGGCGGCGCCGCCCTGATCACCAGCACCGTCATGGTCGCCATCTCCGAGGAACGCCTCAACCGCACCCGCTACAGCCCCGGATGGGAAGCCTCGCTCCTGTACTGCCTGCGCGCCGCCGGCCTCACCCTCGCCGACGTCGACCTGGTCGCGGTCAGCGGCATCGGCCGCACTCCGCCCACCCGGACCGAGACCGGCCTCACTCACCTCGGCATCGACCCCGAACGGATCCTCCCGGTCGACCACCACCTCAGCCACGCCTACACCGCCTACTGCCTCAGCCCGTACGAGGAGGCGACCGTGCTGGTCGTCGACGGCGGCGGCAACAACAACGACACCGAGACCCACTACCGGGCTACCCCCGACGGGATCGAGCGCCTGGGCGGCAACCCGCCAACGAGGCCCCGCGCGGGCGGCATCGGCGCAACCTACGAGGCGTTCACCAACTGGCTGGGCTGGCACGAGCAGGAGGCCGGCAAAACCATGGCGCTCGCCTCCTACGGCGACCCGTCCCACTACCTCGCCCCGCTCTTCGACGTCGTCGACACCCAGGTCCACGGACGTCTCACCCGCACCCATGCTCCCGGCATCGCCGATCTCGCGATGCGGACCGGCTTCGACTTCGGCCCGTACGACAGCCGCGGCGCGCACGAACTCGGAACGAACGCGGCCGCCTACGTCCAGGCCGAGACCGAGCGGGCCCTGTGCACGCTCGCCGAGCAGGCCATCACCGCGACCGGGCTGGGCAACCTGTGCGTCGCCGGCGGCGTGGCCCTCAACTGCGTCGCCGCCGACAAGCTTCACCGCCTGGACACGGTCACCGGCTACTTCGCCCCGCCCGCAGCCAGCGACCGCGGCCAGGCCCTCGGCTGCGCCCTGTACGCCTGGCACCACCTCACCGGCGAACTGCCCCGGCGGCCCCTGTCCAGCGACTCCTTCGGCCGCGACTACACGAGCGAGGAGATCGAGCAGGCCCTGCGCCGCGACCCCCGATCCGGTCTGGTCGAACGCCGCCGGACACCGTTCACATGGCGGCGCGAGAGCGACATCGCCCGCACGGCCGCCCAGATGATCGCCGACGGGAAGATCATCGGCTGGTTCCAGGGCGGCAGCGAACTCGGACCCCGCGCACTGGGCGCCCGCAGCATCCTCGCCGACCCCCGCACCACAGCCAGCTCCCACGCCCTGAACGAAAGGATCAAACACCGCGAAACGTTCCGGCCATTCGCACCGAGCGTCCTCGCCGACCACGCCGGCGCATGGTTCGACCTCGACGTGCTCAGCCCGTTCATGCTGCTCGCCCCGCCCGTACGCCCCGACCACGCGGACAAGATCGCTGGAGTCGTGCACGTCGACGGCACCGCACGCGTCCAGACCGTCGACCCGGTCACCGCACCCGCCTACGGGGCACTGATCGAGCACTTCCATCAGCTCACCGGAGTGCCCGTCGTCCTGAACACGTCCTTCAACGACCGCGAGCCCATCGTCGAGACTCCAGCCCACGCGCTCGCCACGTTCCAGGCCTGCGATCTGGACGCAGCCTGCGTTGGCGAATACCTGGTCGAGCGGTCCTGACCCGCCTTCGGGGACTGCCACACTGGAGGGCATGACGACCTCCACTCCGCCGCTTAGGGAAGCCGCCCGCGCCATCGTCCTCGACGCCGACGATCGCATCCTGCTGCTGCGCTACGACGAGAACGGCGGCTTCTGGGCGACACCCGGCGGCTCACTGGAGGACGGGGAAGACCACGCCACGGCGACGCTCCGCGAGTTGAGCGAAGAACTCGGTATCGACGAGAAGGCGGTCGAGTTGGGGGTCCAACTCGCGGAGCGCAGCAAGGACCACCTTGTCGGCGGCCGTGAGGTCCGCCAGGTTGAAAAGTACTTCCTCACCCGCGTCTCCGCAGCCGACGTCGACCCGGCCCGGGCATCACAGCCCGACAATATTCGCGAACACCGCTGGTGGACCCTCTCCGAACTGCGCGCCACGGCCGAGACCGTCTACCCCCTCGGTCTCGTCGACCTGCTCACCGGCGTCCTCGCGCACGGTGCACCCATGCACCCCGTCGTCCTGGCCGGATGAGCCTTCCCCGCACCTCGCGGGAAAGCAGACTGCGGGCATGACTCGGCGCCCGCAGCAGCTCGCTCGTCCGTGTGCCTGCACGCGCGCCCGCAACGGCACCCGTGCGCTTACCGCCGTCGACAGGGCACTATCGGCTTCATGAGCTCCGTGCCCACGGCTCCCGACGCCCCGGCCGCGATACGCCTGACGCCCTACGCCCACCCGGCGGCCCGCCGCCTGACCCGAGCCCTGCGCGCGGAACAGATCGGCCTGTACGGCTTCGCCGACGACCCGGACACCACCCCCGAGACAGACTTCGACCCGCCTGGCCTGTTCCTCATCGCTCACATCAGCGAAGAACCGGTCGGATGCGGAGGGATACGCCTCCTCGACGCGCACACTGCCGAAATCAAGCGCATGTATGTCGCTGCCCAGGCCCGCGGCCACGGAGTCGGCCGCTACCTTCTTGAACACCTTGAGCGACACGCCTCAACGCTCGGTGCCACGCGGATCATGCTGGAGACCGGCCGACGCAATACCGCCGCGCTGGCTCTCTACCGCCGCGCCGGCTACGTGTCCTGCCCGTCCTACGTTTCTGGACGCGATCACCAGATAAACCGGGCCATGACCAAGCCCCTCGGTAACAGCCCACGCAACTGATCCGGGACTCCGCCAGACCCGCCACTCCCCGCCCGGGGCGTCGAGCCGCGCCCAGTCCGGTGTGAGCACCGGTGCCGCTTGCGGCCGAACCCGTCGTACGGCAGCGGCCGCCAGAGGCTCGCGCTCCGCGATCCGGCACCCGCCCTACGGGCTCGGCGCTCGTTCTCCCGTTACTCGCGGCGGGGCTCGGGTCCGCTACGGTACGAGCGCTTCTCCTCTAGTACGGGTCAGATGGGATCTCCTTGGTGAACAGTGCTCATGACGCGTCGTCCGGTGCTTTCCGGCTGGTGGTGACGGGCGGCGGGACCGGGGGCACACCTACCCTGCTCTGACGGCTGTACGGACGCTGCAGCAGCGGCTGGCGCTGTCCGGCCGGCCGTTGGAGACGCTGTGGATCGGGACGGAGAGCGGTCTGGAGGCGAGGGTCGCTCCCGCTGAGGGAATTCCGTTCACGACGGTCGCCACGGGCAAGATCCGCCGGTCGTCGAATCCGCTGAAGATGCTGTCGGCGGCGAACATGGCGGACATGGCGCGGGTGCCGCTGGGGGTGGCGCAGGCCCGCAAGGTGATCGCGGATTTCCGGCCGGACGCCGTCCTGGCCACCGGCGGCTACGTGGCCGTTCCGGCCGGGCTCGCGGCACGCATGTGCCGACGTCCGCTGGTGCTGCATGAGCAGACGGTGCGTCTGGGCCTGGCCAACCGCAAACTCGCCCCGTCGGCGACGGCGATCGCGGTGTCCTCGGAGTCGACGCTGGACCTGCTGCCCGCGGCCTCCCAGGCGATCGCGGTGGTCACCGGGAATCCGGTGCGCCCGCAGGTGTTGTCGGGTCATGGTGCGAAGGCCGTCGAGGCGCTGGGACTGACGGGCTTCGACAACCGGCGGCCCACCGTGTACGTGACCGGCGGCGCACAGGGCTCCCAGCAGATCAACGACGTCGTGGCCGAGGTGCTGCCGTGGCTGCTCACCTACGCCAACGTGATCCACCAGTGCGGCCCCAACCACGTCGAGACCCTGCGCGGGCGGGCGGCATCGCTTCCCGCGGAGGCTGCCGCCCGCTACCACCTGGCCGGGTTCGTCGGGGCTGAGCTTCCCGACGTCCTCGCGCTCGCGGACGTGGTGATCTCACGGAGCGGGGCGGGCACGCTCGCCGAGCTGACCGCGCTCGGCAAGGCTGCCCTGTTCATCCCGCTGGCCACCTCGGCGGGCAACGAGCAGCTCCACAACGCCCTTTACCTGCAGGAGGCGGGCGCCGCCGTGGCGCTGACCGACGGCGTCACCGGGCAGACCCTGACTCGTGCGCTGGAGCCACTGCTGGCCGATCCCCACCTGCGCGCGGCGATGGCGGAGCGGGCCCGCGCGCACGGCCGGCCGGACGCGGCCGAAAGGCTGGTGGACGTGATCTTGTCCGCCGCGTCCGGCTGACGACGGTCGGCGGTTACAGCAGGTACCGGTAGGCGCCGGTCTCGACGAGCGCGGCGACCTCGGCGAAGACAGTGCTGTCGCCGCCGTAGGGGTCGGGGACGTCCTGCCCGTCCAGGTACAGGCGCAGTTTCGGCAGGTCCGGCGTGGCGGCCAGCTCCTGGAGCGCGGCAAGGACAGCGTGGTCCATGGCGAGCACGGTGTCGGCCCATCCGATCAGGTCCCGGTCGACCTGACGGGCACGGTGTGCGGTGAGGTCGTAGCCGCGGGCGGCAGCCGCGTCGATCATCATCGGATGGGTGGGCCGGCCGACGTGCTTGTCCCGCAGACCGGCCGTACGTACCTCGACGGCGCTTCCGCCCCGTGTGGCCAGGACGGCGCCGCCGAGCGGGGAGCGGCAGATGTTGCCCAGGCACACGACCAGCAGGCGCCGGGGCCCGGCCGCGGTCACCGTTGCACCTGGGCGAGGGCGTGGCGCAGTGCGTCCGCGATCTGGGTGATGTCGCTGTCGTCCAGGTAGAGGTGGAAGGGCAGGGTCATGACCTCACGCCCGATCCGCTCGGTCACCGGCAGGGGCCGGTGCCAGGAGGCGAACGCGGGCTGGAGGTGGTTGGGCGGGTAGTGGGTGCCGACGCCGATGCCGAGCCGGCGCAGGGCGCCGAAGACCTCCTCCCGGTGCTGGGGGACACGGACCGCGCAGAGGTGGGGTACCGTGCGCGCGACGTCGATGTCGACGAGGTCGACGCCCTCGATCCCTTCCAGCGCCGCGGCGTAGGACCGCCACAGTTGGCGGCGCCGCTGCTCGATCTCGGGAATGTGGGGGAGTTGGGCGAGGCCGATCGCGGCGTTGAGGGACGGCATCTGCACGCGCAGCCCGAAGCCGCTGACGGGGTAGCTGGTCATGTCGGCGCGGGTGGTAACCGTGTCCGTGATGCCGAGGCTGCGCAAGGCCCGGCAGGCGGCGGCCTCCTCGGGGCTCCGCAGGATGACCATGCCGCCCTGGCCACAGGTCAGGTTCTTGATCGGGCCGAACGAGAAGCAGCTCAGGTCGCCGGTGGCGCCCACGCGACGAGCGGCGTCGTGGGCGGAGCCGAAAGCGTGGGCGGCGTCCTCGATGATGACGGCGCCCTGCCGGTCGAGTTCGGGGCGTACGGCGGACAGGTCGACGGCCCGGCCCGCGTACAGGACGGGAATCACGGCCCGGGTCGTCGGCGTGAGGGCCTCGGCGACTTGGGCGGCCTCCGTACACAGGGTGGTGGGGTCGATGTCGGCGAAGCGGGGGATCGCTCCGGTGGCGAGGACGGCCTGGACGGTGGCGCAGAACGTGAAGCTTGGCACGACGACCTCGTCGCCCGGCCCGATCCCGGCGGCCAGCAGGGCGACGTGCAGGGCCGCGGTCCCCGAGGAGACGGCGACGGTGTCCGCCACACCGAGGAAGTCGGCGACCTGCGCCTCGAAACGGTCGCAGACGTCGCTGTGGTTGTACTGGCCGCTGTGCAGGGCGGTGAGGAGCGCGTAGTCCTCGGGTCCGAACAGGAAGGGGCGGGCGCCGGCGCCCGCCCCGGCGACGGGGGCGAGGGCAGTGGCGGAGGTGGTCATCACGGGGCGATCCCTTCGGTGACGGCGAGCGTCTCGTACGACTTGGTGAGACGGACGTCGGGCTTGTAGCGGAGCCGGTCGTGGTCGATGCGGTGGCCGAACAGGCCGCTCAGGTACTGGCCGACGATGTCGGCGCCCGCAGCTTCGGCGGCGGGAAAGCCGCCGGCGAACCGCAGGTTGGCCTCGGTGATCAGGACGCGGTGCGGGCCGCCCTCGCACAGGAAGCCCTGGACACAGCAGGCACCTTGGAGGCCGGTGGCCGCCAGGACCGCCAACACCTCCTGTTCCACCTCGGCGTCGCGGAATGTCGAGGAGACCATGGCGAGTCCGCCCTTGACGACGAGCCGGAGACGCAGGATCACACTGGCGTGGCCGTCGCGGTCGACGAGGCAGTCCGCGGTGAACTCCCGCCCGCTCACCCGCTCCTGGACGATCGGGTCGGGTACGAGCTCGCACAGGACGGCCGCCTGCGCGCGGGTGGCGCAGTAGATGACGTCCTTGGCGCCCTGCCCCCGGCGGGGTTTGACGACGAGCGGCCCTTCAGGGGCCTGCCGGAGCTGGTCGGGCAGGACCGTACGCGGGGCGGGAATGCCGTGAACGGACAGCACCTCGGCGAAGCGGGCCTTGTCGGTGCAGGCCTCGATCGCGGGCAGTCCGGGCAGCCATGTGCGCACGCCGAGGTCGTCCAACTCGCTTCGCAGACCGAGTAGTTGGGGCAGTTCCTGCTCCACGGCCGACACCGCGGCGCCGGGCCCCAGTTCGGCGCACAGCCGGAGGACGCTGCTGCTGTAGCCGGCCTCGCAGGCGGGCACGGTGACCCGCGGCGTGACCTCGGGCAGTTGCAGGCCGATCGCGTTCGGGTCACTGTCGGCGGCGATGACCTCGCAGCCCAGGGCCATCAGACGGCGTGCCACATCGAGGCCCGGGGCTCCGCCCACGCCCGTGACGAGGATCCGCCGGGGACGCCCGGTGGTGGTTTCGGTCATGGCGTCACACCCCGGCAGGGACGGCGAGCGGGTACGGGGCCTGGAGCAGCGGTGCCCAGCGCTCCGGGTTGCGGCGGTACCAGTCGACGGTGGCGGCCAGTTCCGTCATCAGGTCCCGCTCGGGCCGGTAGCCGAGCTGGTTCGCGATCTTGCTCCAGTCCATGGCGTAGCGCCGGTCGTTGGCCCGCCGGTCGGGGACGTAGGTCACCAGCTCCGGTCCGGCGCCGCACACCTCCAGCAGCATCTCGGTGAGCTGGGCGTTGGTCAGGTCGGTCCCGCCGGCGATGTTGTAGACCTCGCCGGGGACGCCGCCGCGCATGACGGCGCCGATGCCCTGGCAGTTGTCGGCCACGTGCAGCCAGTTGCGGACGTGCTCGCCCCGGCCGTGCAGGGTGACCGGCTCGCCGCGCAGCAGGCGCGTGGCGAACAGGGGGATGATCTTCTCCGGGTACTGGGCGGGCCCGTAGCAGTTCGACGAGCGGGTCACGCACACGCCCAGCCCGTAGGTACGGTAGGCGCTCAGGGCGATCAGGTCGCTGGCCGCCTTGGAGGCGGCATAGGGCACGGTGGGCAGCAGCGGAGAGTCCTCCGTGGCCATCCCCTCGGCCAGCGGCCCGTACACCTCGTCGGTGGAGACGTGCACGAACCGCTCGACCTGGTGACGGGAGGCGGCGTCGACCAGGACCTGGGTGCCCATTACGTTCGTCTGGACGAACGGCCCGCCGGCCTGCAGAGAGCGGTCGACGTGGGACTCGGCCGCGAAGTGCACAACGTGGGTCTGCCCGGCGGCCATGACCTGCTCGACGAGGACGCCGTCGAGGATGCTGCCGTGGACGAACGAGAGCCGCGGGTCGAGGAAGGCCTTCCCGAGGTTCTCGACGTGGCCGGCGTAGGTGAGGGCGTCCAGCACGGTGACCTTGGCGATGTCATCGTCCAGCAGTAGCGACTTGACGAAGTGGGAGCCGATGAAACCGGCGCCCCCGGTCACGAGCACATTCATGAGCAGGTCCCTTCCACGGAGTTGCATGACGGGACGAAGCGCCGCCGCAGTCACCTGGCCGCGCCGAGCAACCGGACGGTCCGAGTCCTTACGGCCCTCTGGCTGCCGCCCCGAACGAAAGTGCGATGACCGCAGGAAACGCCGCCGCCCGTGCCCTCCACAGGCTCACGAAGGGGGCACACAACGGGAAAACCCTCCCGGCCGCAGGTCGCAGACTCCTACGCTCAAAACCCAACTGGCCCTGCCCCACGGTGTATCCGGCGGGACCCGGTTCCCAGGAGGCCACTGCCATGGAACTCAGCGCCGACCCGGCCAGGACCGCGAACGACGCACTGGCCCAGCTGATCGAAGCCTCCGGGATGAGCCACCACGCGCTGGCACGGCGCGTCAACGACCTCGCCGAGCAGGCCGGGATCGCCTCCTCCTACACCCATACGAGCGTCGTGAACTGGACCCGCCGCGGCATGGTTCCCCGCCCGCCGGTCCCCGCGCTCATCGTCCGGGCGCTGGAGGAACGCTTAGGACGGCCGGTCGACCCGGCCGAGACAGGCATGCCCCAGGTGCGGGAAACCGCCGACCGCGTCGGCCTGGATTTCCACCGGGACACTCACGAGGCCGTCCAAGCCGCGACACGATTCTGGAGCACCGTGCACCGCCGTACCGTCGTCACAACCGCCTTCGCCGTCAGCGCCTACAGCACACCGGTCACCCGGTGGCTGGCCGTGCCCGCCGAGGCCGATGCTGCCCACTGCGGCAGAAACCGCGTCGGACGCCAGGACCTTGCCGCGCTGTGGGCGGCTGCCGCCGACGCGCAGCGCTCGGACTCGAAGTACGGCGGCGGCACCCGCACGGCCTCGAAAGCGGCGGCCTTCCTCAACGAGCGCGCCATCCCCCTCCTGCACGCCGACTACACCGACGCCGTGGGCAAGGAACTGTTCGCCGGCACCGCCGAACTGGCGCGCGTCGCGGGCTGGAGCGCGCTCGACATGGGCCACCACGCCCTCGCCCAACGGCACTTCATCCAGGCCCTGCGCATGGCCCGCGCCGGAGGCCGTCTGGACATCGGCTGCCACGTCCTGTCCAACATGGCCCTCCAGACCATCCTGCGCGGCTACCCCGACGAAGCCGTGGACATGGCGCAGGGCGCCTACGATCGCGCCCGCTCCAAGGCGGCGCCCCGCGTGCTGGCCTTCGCCAAGCTCATCGAGGCCCGAGCCCACGCCAGCCTCGGCGACGCCCGGTCCGCCGCCGGCGCGCTCGCCTCCTCCGAGCAGCTCCTGGAACGCGCCGACACCGGCCAGGGCGACGAACCCGCATGGATCAGCTACTACACGCCCGCCCGGATGGCGGCCGACGCCGTGGAGATCCACCGGGACCTCGGCCTGCCCACCGCAGCTCTGCGCTGGAACAACCGGGCCACCCCCATGTCCACGAACGACTACACGCGCTCCGTGGGACTGCGGATGACTGTGCTGGCCACCGCACATCTTCAACACCGCGACCTCGACCAGGCGCTCGCACACGGACAGCGCGCCGTCATCATCCTCAGCCACGTACGGTCCACTCGCGCGACCGACTACCTTGCCGGCGTCGTCCGTGCCATGGCGCCCTGGCACCGAGAACCCCGGGTCGTCGAACTCTCCCGCCGCGCCCACCAGGCCATCGCCCTCAGCACCAGCGGCGCGGCCTCGTAGAGGCGCTGTGGTCTGTTCTTCCTCCATCAGCACATCGGCCAGCCGGTCGGAAAGCACGGTGGTCGAGACGGAATACTGGGGAGCCCCGGCGGCGTGACGACGTCCGGCCGATGCTGTGCGCCGCCGGGGGCTTTCCGGTCGTTGCCCCCGCCGCCGATGGTCGGGCGCGGGTTCACCCCCCGCCTCGGCGCCGGGCCAGTCGACGCAGGATGCAATTGCGGCTGCTGTTCAGCGTCGGATGTGAATGCGGACCTGCACGGTCCCGCCGGCCGCCGCCGCTGCGGCGCCGAGCCCGATCACGGGGGCAATGTAGTTGCTGTGCCCGGTGAGCGTGAGCACGATGACCGCGATGATCGTACCCAGCACGGATAAGGCGCTGATCCAGGTGAGCGCTGTCGTCATGGCCGACGCCGGCTCGGACGTACTACGGTCGGTCTGAGTCACTGATGTACTCCTCCAGTTGCGGGGTCTTCTGTGACCCGGGGAGAAGCCGGCCGGTTCGGCTTGACGGGCGTGTCCAGCCCGGCTTCCCCTCGGGAGTTCATGTGGTGGTGTTTCCGTGCCGGTGGGTGGGCCGGCCTGTGGGTTGATCGAAGCCGAGCATGCAGCGCGCCAACACCCCCTTGAGGCAGCGGCCTCCGTTAACGCCGTTAAAGATCATTTCGGCGACATCGAAGCACGGCGGTGCCCCAGATCATCTGGGGTCGGGCGAAAGGGCAGTGACATGGCAGTGCGACGGCGTACGGACGGCAGTCGGACGCCGAACCCGCGGACACACAGAGCCGTCGAAGCCGGCGGAGGCGGTCGAGACTGAACGGCCCCTGCTCCGGGAGGACACGGCACTACGGGGCGCGCGCTGGATCCGGCCGCTGGCGTCATAAGCCGCAGGTGATGTCGACGTCATGACACGAGCGAAGCACCCGTTGGGTCCTCAGCGGTGCGATGTCGAGCAAGTGGGGTGAAGTGGGGGCGGGATTCCAGCGGGGGCGAATAAGACCGCTTTGCCCTCCGGGAACGAGACCCCAGAGAACGTATTGCCCCTTATTGGCGCCTCGCGTCACCTGTCGAAGTGGGGTGAAGTGGGGTCCGCGACCACTTGACAACGCCGACGCCCGACACTGCGCGAAGAGGCCTGCAATCCGAAGGTAAACCCTGTGGATGCCGCCATCGCCATTCCCGTGGATACGAGGTCCTGCTTGGCGGTCACGCGGGTTCCCGAGGAGTCCACGTCACACCGTCCTGCGGAGACTTCACCCGGAGAGCGAACACGCCCAAGACGAGTGTGGGACCGTGGATCCAGGTCTGGCCCATCGCCTTCCCCCGTGGCGATGGGCCAGACCTGTCGCACACCCGGGCAACCACGTCGGGCTCCTGGTGGCATGACATCCCGGTCGTCGTACTACTCAGGTCACGAGAAAGCGGCAGACACAGCGATCCGCCGTGCGACGACGGGCCCGAAGGGAGTCGAAAAGGTGTTCCATTCCGGGGATATTGCAGGTTAGGGTCACGACCTGGGAGATCTTGTACGGAGGTGCCGGGATGGACAACAGCACGTCGGCTCGCCGCGGCCGTCCCCCAGGCCCTCAAGCGGCCGAGGGACAGTTGACGGCCCGTCAGTCGGCCATCGTCAGCTACATCCGGGAGGCGGTCGACCGGCAGGGTTATCCGCCGTCGATGCGCGAGATCGGCCAGGCCGTGCACCTCGCCAGCACCTCGTCCGTCGCGCACCAGTTGATGGCTCTGGAGAGCAGAGGTGTCCTTTTCCGGGACCCGCACCGTCCCCGCGCCTACCGGGTCCGGCCCACGTGGGTGCCCGAGTTGAACGGCAGGACCGGGACGCAGGTCGACGTCCCCCTCGTCGGACGCATCGCGGCCGGCGCGCCCCTGCTCGCCGAGGAGACGGTCGAGGACGTCTACGCCATGCCCCGCCAAGTCGTGGGCGACGGCGACCTGTTCGCCCTGACGGTCACTGGCGACAGCATGATCGGCGCCGCGATCTGTGACGGCGACATCGTGACCGTGCGACGCCAGGACAGTGCCGACCACGGCGACATCGTCGCCGCGCTCCTGGAGGACGAGGCCACGGTCAAAACGTTGCGCCGACAGGACGGGCAGGTATGGCTCATGCCCCGCAACCCGGCATACGAGCCGATCCCCGGCGACGGGGCGCAGATCCTGGGCAAAGTCGTCGGCGTCCTGCGGCTGCTCTAGAAGTAGCGACTTCGCTCGCAGACCGGGCGGGCCGAGTACAGGTATGGCACCGTGGGTTCAGGCCTGGCCCGTCGCCTCCCCCGTGGTGACGGGCCAGCCCCCCGTTGCGAGTCGGTGGCCAGCACGCGCTCCGGCGTAGACCTCTGGCCGAGAGCCTGTCGCAGACACACGGACGCACAGGTACAGCCGCGCGCTGGCTGACCACTTCGCTGCCATTCGGTCAGTTGCCTCTGGTTGGATCGGTCCACGTCGGGCAAGGACTTCCAGCATCGTCGGCGACCAAGAAGCAGTCCGCGCGGGCGACGCTCGTTCGCGACCGTCTCGAAGGAATAGATCAACCCGGCGACTTCCCACGGTGGTGTGCCCAACTGCGCATAGCCGTGAGCTCGTTCCGTGCTGAGTAGCTCCTCCTTGTGTTCCGGCCCCTCCGCAATCACACTCGATGGAATGCAGCGAGGCTCAAGACATCACGGATTCGCATCTTCGCCACAGATGCTCCGAGCGGACGCGTAACCTCATGGAGGATCTCCGGGGGGCATATGAAAAATCGAGAACGGATTCTTGCTGCCTTAGCGATAACTGGATTGATCGCCTTCGCGACGAGCAAAAAGGCGGTACGGCCCGACGCCACTCCCTCGGTGCTCGGTTCGCCGCCGGAGAACGCGCACGACCCTGCCGAGGGCTACTACGACGCGCGGAGGGGCGCAGCTGGTTACGCACCCATCGTTGGAACGTTCGGCGCGCTGGCAGTGCCCGCAGTCGTCGTCGTGTTTGTTAACCTCACTGACCTCCAACGTCACAGCCCGGCCGCTGCGTTCGCGGCAGGACTTCTCGTGGTCACAGTCATCGGCAGCATCATCGGAGCAATTTCCATGGCTGCCATCGGTGGAGAGAGCTCCCTCACCCCAAACTTGACATCAGCAGTGATGTTCGCCGCTGTTCCGGTCGTCATCGCACTCGTCGATGTGGTCGCAGCGTTCGAACTACTCGCTTCTCTAGCGCTACCCGATGCCCAGCTCCTCCTCCAGTTGATCACTGGCATATCCGGAGCCCTCGGGGTCTTCTTTACTGCACTTGCGCTGGGAGACAGCTGGGCTACTCATCCGATCCACTCGCCCAACTACGACGAGTGGAAAAAGAAGGAGTGGATTGGCTCGCAGGAAGACGCGGACAATGCCGCGCTCTGGGTAGCGGGACTCGGAGTCCTCCCGGTCTTGACAGGCACGGCCTTGAGGGTGCTTGCTGGATTACATGTGACAGCAAATGTCACTACAGCGAATGTGATCATTCTCAGCGGCCTGGCCCTCACAGTCGCTGCCACTGTCGCCAGCGCCTTGCGTACCCGCCACCCCAAAATGGCGTCTTCACGGGGCCCGCGGTGGCAGGAGGCTTACGTCACGACCCTCGCCACCAGTACGTATGCTGCCATTCTCGTGATCTTCCTGCCCTGAAGGCGGCGTCTGGGCATTGCAGCTCGCAATACCCGATCGAAAGAAGTCGCCTTCTTCTGCTGTCCCTGGCGCCTGATCAGCCCGGGTCGGATGAGGACCGCGAGCACGCTATCGGCGGCTTGGAGATCGTCCGCACGGGTGCGCCGTTCGTCCGCCACGGCATCGAAGTCGTAGATCGGCCGGGCGACTTCCTCTCACGTCGGCCGTCCACACTCCTCGGCAGGGGCCTACCATCACCCGCTGTTGTCGCGCTTGTGTCGCGGCGAGTCGTCCGGGAGACCGCTCCGGCCCGGCCAACGAGCGGACAATCGGGTCCGGGCTCCCTGACCCAGACGGGCATCGCCAGTGAGGCAAGAAGCGAGATCCGGCCCAACCACCAGGTCCGGCGCATTCCGGCCTCACATCTGGCGCAGGCGATTCGCGCTGAGGGCCAGTACCACCAGCGCCGCGTCCTTGGGGCGTCTGGGGTCGCGGCCGGTGAGTTCGGCGAAGCGGTTGAGGCGTTGCTGGATGGTGTTGCGATGGCAGTACAGGGCGGCGGCCGTGTCGGCGACGGAGCCGCTGCCCGAAAGGTGCACTTGGACGGTCTCCAGGAGCCGGTCCGCCTCCGCAGGGGGCGCTCCCGCGTGCAGGCCGCCGAACACGTCGGCCGCCAGATCCCGGCCGAGGTCCCCGGCCCGGTGGACCAGGACGTCGAGCCAGCTGTCCTCCAGGCGGTGCGGTTCGGTGGCGTCGGGCGGCAGGACGCGGGCCGTGGCGGTCGCCAGAGTGACCGCGCGGGGCAGTTCGGTCAGTCCGGTCACCTCGGGGGAGACTCCGCACGGTGTTCCCTGAAGCTGTGCCAGTACCGCGTCCCGGGTCAGTCTGGGGCTCAGCTGGACGACCAGGACCATGTCCGAGGCGACCGCCTGCTGTTGCAGCGGGGCACCGAGCGTACGGAGTGCGTTCGCCACGCCGCGCAGGGACGCCTCGCCGCCTCCAGGGGTGACCGCGCACAGGAAGCGTCCGGACACCTGGAACCCGAGCGCCCGCGCGGCGTCCTGCACGACGGTCGGGTTGCGGCCGTCGCTGTCGAGGAGCCGGCTGAACCACAGCCGCCGCTCGTCCTCCGTCCGCCGCCCCATCTCCAGCACGGTGCGCTGGTAGGCGGTCATGATGCCGGTGACGTGGTGCTCGACCGCCTCCCACACGTAGTAGGCGGAGTTGACGAGTTGCGCCCTGCCCTCGTCCCCCGCGCGCCGCACCAGCGCGGCCCACACGACCCGGAAGTCCACGCGGGCGGCCTGCAGCAGCGCGTCCAGCGGAACACCCTGCCGGGCACGCTGTTCGCCGACCCGCTCGGACACACCGGCGATGTGTTCGGGCACCGGCAGCCGGGCGACGGTACGCAGCAGCACCTCGAACGCCTGCCAGGCGCTGTCGCGGAACTCCTGCGGGGAGACCAGCTCCGAATAGGAGGCACGCAGCGGTCCCACGTACTCGGCCCATTCGTCGACCAGGCTGTCGATCTCCTCCAGGCACTGGCGTGCCAGCGCGACGACATGCGGGTCCGGCGGAGGCAGGGCCGAGGGCGAGGTCGGAGTGTGCATGTGCTCCATCCTGGCCTGCTCCTTCCCGCCCGGCAGCAACGGGTTCAGCCCCGTACGCGGACGACCTTCCGGTTCACGAACTCGCTCATGCCGTACGCGCCCAGTTCCCGCCCCACGCCGGAGAGCTTGACCCCGCCGAAGGGAAGGTCCTCCTGGGTGCCGGAGGGGCCGTTGATCGAGACCATGCCGACGTCGAGCGCGTCGGCGACGACTTTCGCGGCGTCGAGGTCGCGGCCGAACACGACACTGCCCAGGCCGTACGGCGTGTCGTTGGCGAGGCGGATCGCCGTCGCGGTGTCGGGGACGCGGTGGACGACCGCGACCGGGCCGAAGATCTCCTCCCGGTACGCGCGCATGCCGGGCGTGACGCCGGAGAGGACGGTCGGTTCGACGAAGGCACCCTCGCGGGCGAGCCGCTTGCCGCCGGCCACCGCTGTCGCGCCCTTCTCCACCGCGTCGTCCACCTGCGCGATCACGGTCCGGGCGGCCTCATCGGAGGACAGGGGGCCGAAGGAGACGCCCTCGTCGGTGGGGTCCCCGACGGTCAGGCCCCGCACCGCGTCGGTGAAAGCGTCCAGGAAACGGTCGTAGACGGAGTCGACGACGATGAACCGTTTCGAGGCGGTGCACGCCTGGCCCGCGTTGCCCATCCGGCCCTCGACCGCCGCGCCGACGGCGGCCTCCAGGTCGGCGTCGGGCAGGACGACGAAGGGGTCGGAGCCGCCGAGTTCGAGGACGTACTTCTTGAGGTGGCGGCCCGCGACCTCGCCCACCGCACGCCCGGCGCGTTCCGAGCCCGTGAGCGACACGCCCTGGACCCGCGGGTCCGCGATGACGCGGGCGACCTGCTCGTTGGTGGCGTACACGTTGACGTACGCGCCGGTCGGCAGTCCGGCCGCCCGGATCATGTCCTCGATGGCCTGCGCCGACTCGGGGCAGTTGGGAGCGTGCTTGAGGATGATCGTGTTGCCGAGGACGAGGTTGGGCGCCGCGAAGCGGGCGACCTGGTAGTAGGGGTAGTTCCACGGCATGACGCCGAGGAGCACACCGAGCGGTTCGGAGCGTACGACCACGTCGTCGCCGCCGCGGATGTCGAGCCGTTGGTCCGCGGCGAAGTCGGGGCCGTGCTCGGCGTAGTACGCGAAGATCGCGGCCGACAGGTCCACCTCACCGAGTGCCTCGCGGGTGGTCTTGCCCATCTCGCGGGTGATGATCGCGGCCAGTTCCTCGCGTCGCTTCCCGAACTCCCGGGACACGGCGAGGACGAGTTCGGCGCGTTCCTTGACCGGGCGTCGTCGCCAGTCGGCGAACTCAGCTGCCGCCGCCTCGACCGCGCGGTCGACCGTGGCGTCGTCCGATGTCGGATACCGCCGCACGAGCCTGTTCGTGGCCGGGTCGACGATCTTGTATTCCGTCACGTGTGTCTTCTTTCCTTCGCGGAGCCAAGGTGGATCAGCCGAGGTGGAGGAGTGTCCGCAGGTCCTCGCCCGCCCGGATCCGTGCGAGGAGTTCCGGTTCGGCAGCGTCGGACAGTTCCGCCTGGTGCAGTACGGCGGCCAGTGCGGCCGGCGGCAGGGCGATGACGCCGTTGGCGTCGCCGAGGACGATGTCGCCCGGCGCTACACGGACACCGCCGATGTCCACGGGCACCTGGTGCCGCCCGCCTTCGCCGTCCAGCCGCTTGGTGGTAAGGCAACTGCTGCCTCGGGCGTGGACCGGCAGGCCGGAGTGCGGATTCGCGAGCGCGTCGACGTCGGTCACCACGCCGTCGACGAGGATGCCCGCGGCGCCACGCGCTCGCGCCGCCGCGACCGTGACGGCGCCGATCGGCGCGTGGGTGTGGTCGCCGCGCATGTCGACGACCAGCACCTCGCCGGGGCGCAGCGCGACGAGCGCGCGGTTGACCGCCGTGGCGTCCGGAGCGTCGAGGGCGAGCGTGGCGGCCGTACCGGCCATCCGACGCGGCTGCCCCAGCCGCCGTATCGCCGGATCGACGAAGCCGTCCTCCAGCAGGTGGCCGAGGGTGGGGAGGTCGACGTGCTGGAGGCGTTCCAGCAACTCGGCCTGTGCGAGGGCTGCTTGAGCCGGGGCCGTGACGTTCACCGCTCTCCCTCCGGCCTGACGGCCGCGACGCAGTCGATCTCCAGGGTCACGCCCCACAGGCCCACGCACACCGTCGTCCGCGCCGCCCGGCGGTCGGCGAAGTAGGTCTCGTAGACCTTGTTGTAGGGCGCGAGTTGGTCCGGTGAGCTGAGGTAGGTGTTGACCTTGACGACGTGGTCGAGGTCGGAGCCCGCCGCGTGGAGCACGGCTTCGAGGTTGCGCAGGGTCGCGTGGACGTCGTCCTCGAAGGTGCCGGTCGACTGTCCCGGGGCGGCCGGTATCTGGCCGGTGGTGAAGACGAAACCGCCGGCGGACGTCGCCTGGACATAGGGGCCTACGGCGGCCGGGACGTCCGGCGGTGAGTCGATGCGCGTGATCCCGCCGAGGCTCGTATCCGTGCTCGTACCGCTGCTCATGCGACGGCCCCGATCGGGCGGCCGGCGGACCGGGATGCCACGCCCGGCTCGTCGATGTCCCCGAACCGGGTCTCGGCGAGCAGGAACAGGGCCAGCAGGGACAGGGTCGCCGCGCCGAGGACGTACCAGGCGATCGAGGAGCTGTTCCCGGTGGCCGACAGGAGCCAGGCGGTGATGGCGGGTGTCGCGGCGGATCCCAGCAGGCCCGACAGCATGTAGGCGACGGAGAGGCCCGAGTAGCGCACGTGGGTGCCGAAGAGTTCGGCGAGGAAGGTCGCGATGGGGCCGTAGTTGGCGGAGAAGGCGAGCATCATCAGCGCGTAGGCAACGAAGACCAGGGGCGCCGATCCGGTGTCCAGCAGCCAGAAGAACGGGAAGGCGAGGACGGCCTCCGCCGCGATGCCCGCGTAGATGACGGGCTTGCGGCCGACCCGGTCGGACAGCCGCCCGAAGTACGGGATCGCCATGAAGGCGACGGCGCAGGACACCATCACCGCCCACAGCATCAGGTTCTTGGAGTGCCCGAGGTCGCCTGTCCCGTAGCTCACGCCGGAGGCCACCATGAGGGTGAAGGTCGAGCCCGTGGACAGGGTCGCGACACCGCCGAGCAGGACTTGGCGCCAGTACCGGCGCATCAGGGCGACGAACGGGATCTTCGCCTTGGCACCCTCGTCGCGGACGGCCTTGAAGGACGGCGTCTCCTCGATGTGGAGGCGGATGTACACACCGATGCCGACAAGGAGCGCCGAAGCGAGGAAGGGGATCCGCCAGCCCCACGAGTACAGCGCGTCGTCGCTCGTGGTGGACGCCACCAGCAGGAACGCCCCGTTGGCGAGCAGCGTCCCGATCGGAACGCCGATCTGGACCATGGACCCGAAGAACCCGCGCCGATCGGCCGGCGCGTGCTCGACGGTCATCAGTACGGCACCGCCCCACTCGCCGCCGAGCGCGAGGCCCTGGACCACGCGGAGGCCGAGCAGCAGCAGGGGCGCGGCCACGCCGAGAGTGCCGTAGCCGGGGACGAGGCCGATGGCGAAGGTGGCCACGCCCATCGCCGTCAGGGAGATCAGCAGCATGGACTTGCGGCCCAGACGGTCCCCGAAGTGACCGAAGAGCACGGCGCCCACCATGCGTGCCAGATAGGCGGAGGCGAAGGTCAGGAACGACAGGATCGTGCCGACGGCACCGTCGAACTCGGGGAAGAACACCTTGCCGAAGACCAGCGCGGAGGCGGTGCCGAAGAGGAACAGGTCGTACCACTCGACCGTGGTGCCGACCATGCTGGCGAGGGAGATCCTGCGCATCTTCGTCGCGTCGAGCCGGCTGTCGGGGGTCGGCGGGGAGGCGGGAGCGGTCATGGGGACTCCGGTCTGAGCAGAGGAAGCGGCTGGGTGCTGTGCGGGCGCCATCGGGTCGGCCCACCGTGCATCGCCCCCTTCACCGGCCACAAGGAGCAGAAGCACACCGCCACGGCCCGTCGACTGTGCAGATGACCAATGCGCCACGTCGCACCACGAAGACTGGATGAAAACTTCGTGTTACGGACCCGGTCCCCGCATCCACTCCTGTTCATCTGCACATCGCGGCGCCCGTATCCGGGGTCCTTTGCCCCGTGCCCGCGACCGCCTCCGAAAGCAACACTGACCGGGCACCCGCGGCCTCAAGAGAAGGAACACACCCCCGATGGCGAACGTCGCACCCGAGTCTCCCGAACCCTCCGAGCGCCTCCTGTCCGCCGGCCATCTGCTCGTCGCGCAGCTGGAGCGCGAAGGCGTACGGCGGGTGTACGGCGTTCCCGGCGAGTCCTTCCTGGACGTCCTCGACGGCCTGCACGACTCACCGATCTCCACCGTGGTGACCCGGCACGAGGGCGGCGCCGGCTTCATGGCACTGGCCGAGGGCAGGCTCACGGGGCTGCCCGGGGTCGCGATGGTCACCCGGGGTCCGGGTGCCGCGAACGCCTTCATCGCCGTCCACACCGCGTACCAGGACGCGACCCCGATGCTCCTCTTCGTCGGCCTGGTCCCGGTATCCGACCGGGGCCGCGAGTCCTTCCAGGAGTTCGACCTCACCGGGTGGTTCGGCAGCACGGCGAAGAAGGTCGTCATGCTGGATGACCCCACCTCGGCCGCCCGGGTCGTCGCGGAGAGCGTCCATGTGGCGCGGAGCGGTCGGCCGGGTCCCGTGGTGATCGGCCTTCCCGAGGACGTCCTCACCCTGCCTGTGGGTCCCTCCCGCTCGGTCGAGCCGCTCGCGGTGCCCCGCCCCCGCGCCGCCGAGGCCGAACTCAAGGAACTGGTACGGCGGTTCGAGCACGCCCGCCGTCCATTGATCGTCGTAGGAGGCGAGGGCTGGACCGCCGAGAGCGGCCAGGAACTCATGCGCTGGGCGACCCGCCACGCGATCCCCGTCCTCGCCGACTTCCGCGCCTACGACGCCGTCCCCCACGACCTCCAAGGCGCTGGCGCCTACGCCGGTTCACTCGGCTACGGCCGAGGCGACCACGCCGCCCGACTGCTCGACGAGGCCGACCTCACCGTCTTCCTCGGCGCCCCGCGCGGCGACGTCCTCAGCGACGGATACACCCGCGGCCTCGACTCGGAGACGGTGCTGGTCCTCCCCGGCGACGCGCAGGGCCACAGCGGCCGCATCGACCAGTTCGTCTCGGCCCACGCACCGTCCTTCGTCCTCGACCTGGTCACCACGCCCGCGTCACCGGACGCCGACATCGCATGGTTCAAGGCGGCCGGCGAGGCACACGCGCACTTCTCCACTCCCGCCCCCGAACCGACGACCCCGGACGACGACACCTACGTCGACCTCACCGCGGTCATGAGCGTGCTGCGCGAGGAACTCACCCCCGACACCGTCATCACCTACGGCGCCGGGAACCACGCCCTCTGGCCGGCCCGCCACCTTCCGCACCGCACCCCGGCCTCCCTCGTCGCCCCCCGCAACGGCGCCATGGGCATGGGCATACCGGCCGCCGTCGCCGCCTCCCTGGTCTTCCCCGGACGCGAGGTCGTGTCGGTCGCGGGCGACGGCTGCTTCCTGATGAACGGCCAGGAACTGGCCACCGCCGTGGGCCACGGCGCCGTCTTCGTCGCCCTGGTCGTCGACAACGGCTGCTACGCCACGATCCGCGAACACCAGGAGGGCGCCTACCCCGGCCGCCCGTCCGGTACCCGGCTCACCAACCCGGACTTCGCCGCATGGGCCCGCTCGTACGGCGCGTACGGCGAGACCGTGACCTCGCACCGCGACTTCCGCGAGGCGTTCCGCCGCGCCCGCGCGAGCGGACTCCCGGCCGTACTGCACCTGATCCAGGACCCCGCGGTCCGCGCACCGGCGACCGCCGCCTGAGCCCCCGACCCCCGCTTCCCGCAACCCCCGACAGGACGTGAACATGAGCACCCCCGACGCCACCCTCTTGAAGGACTTCGCGACCCTCTCCGCCTTCGGTGCCACCCGCGCCGGTGGAGTCGACCGCCAGGCCGCCACCGCCGCCGACGGAGAACAGCGCGCCTGGCTCCATCAGTGGCTGACCGCCCGCGGTGCCGAGGTCCGCTACGACGGAGTCGGCAACCAGTTCGGACTCTTCACCGCCACGCCCGGAGCCCCCTACGTCCTCACCGGCTCCCACCTGGACAGCCAGCCGCTGGGCGGCCGTTACGACGGGGCGTACGGCGTCCTGGCCTCGGCGCACGCCGCGCACCGGGCCGTGCGGCAGTACGGCGACTCGGACGCCGTACCGAAGTACAACGTGGCGGTGGTCAACTGGTTCAACGAGGAAGGCTCCCGCTTCAAGCCGAGCATGATGGGCAGCGCCGTGTTCACCGGGAAGCTGCCCGCCGACACCGCCCTCGCGACCACCGACCCCGCAGGCACCACCGTCGAGACCGCCCTGCGCGGGATCGGCACGATCGGCGACTACCCCGGACCGGACGTCGCCGCGTACGCCGAGATCCACATCGAGCAGGGCCGCGACCTGGAGAACAAGGGGCTCACCATCGGCCTGGTGGACGCCACTTGGGCGGCACGCAAGTACCAGGTCGTGGTGCGCGGCGAGCAGTCGCACACCGGGTCGACCGTCATGGCGGACCGACGCGACGCCCTGTTCGGCGCCTCGCTCCTCGTCGTCGCGGTACGTGAACTCGCCGAGCAGAGCACGGACTTGCCCCTGCACACCTCGGTCAGCGAGATGACCGTCGAGCCCAACTCCCCTGTGGTGGTGGCCCGCGAGGTACGCATGCACGTCGACCTGCGCTCGCCCGACGAAGCCCTCCTCGACGCGGCGGCCAAGAAGCTGGCCGAGTCGATCCCCGGCATCGAGGAACGCGCCTCGGTCTCCATCGAGCAGGTACAGACACACGGTTGGGGCGTGGCATCGTTCCCGGCGGCCGGCGTCGAACTCGCCGGCCGCGTCGCCGACGAGCTGGGCCTCAGCCACCAGACCATGATGACCATCGCGGGACACGACTCGGTCAACATGAAGGACGTAGCCCCCGCGATCATGCTGTTCGTGCCCAGCATCGAGGGAATCTCCCACAACGAGGGCGAGTCGACGCACGACCACGACATCAGCGCGGGCACCGACCTGCTGACCGAGGTGGTCCGCCGGCTCATGTCGGGTGCGCTGGACGGCGATCGCCCGTAACCCCTCGTGTGACGCCGTCAACCGCATTCGTCGCGATCTCCAGCAGGTTCCGCCACCCGGCTTCCACGCGTTCCTGCGGTATTCCGCGATGATGGACGAGGTGGTCGAGGAGAGCCGGGGCGAGGTAGGACAGCAGTGATTCGGTGAGCAGTTCCACGTCGCCCTCCGTGCCGGTCTCCCGCAGCAGGCCGGCGATATGGGCGCGGCGGACGCCGACGGACGGGCGGCGGGGTGGCGGCGAGGACGAGGTCCCGGTGCGTCAGCAGGTATCTGATGGTGGCCAAGCCGAAGGCGGGCACATGTGCTTCGACGCACCGGACGTCCGCGAGGCCCACCGCTTCTATTCCACGACCTTCAACGTCCGAGTCTCGCACTCTGCTTCCCAGACGTGCGCATCGCGGCCCCGACGCGTGATGAAGTGCTCGCTTCACGGTGGAGCTGTCTGGAGTTCCCGACCGACACGGTGATCGCATCCCAACTGTGGATGCCGTCGGTGAGCCTTCCCGCCGGATTCACCGACGAAGGCCTGCCCGTCGGGCTGGAACTCATGACACTGCCCTATCACGAGGCGGACCTGTTGAGTCTGGCCTACGGCGTGGAGCAGGCCACCCACGCGCGTCGACCGCCCGATCTTCCGGCCGTTGCCTGACAGCTCCTGTCCTTCGTAGCGTTCGCCGAGACGATCCCACGAGCCGTGTGCCGGGTCGGGTTTCCGGCGGAGCGCTGGACACTCTCCGTCGACGCCGCCTTCGCCGCGTTCCGGACCAACGTCCCCGCCCGTCAGCCGAGTTGCTCGGCCTACGACGCCGCACGGTGACTCAACACGACACGATGTGCTGGTCATGCCGACAGCCCCCTGCGCTGCCAAGGGGATCCCGTCGGCCGACCGCCTACACACAGCGTTGTCGAGGCCACCCGACCGACCTGATGATCACCGGCAGGCGCCTCGACGACGCCGCCGTGCTGCGCGTCGCGCACACCTACCAACAGGTGGTCGGCGGATTTCCGATGCCTCACGTCACCGGGGGCGGTTCATGGATCGATTCCGGAGCCGGACGACTCGGTACTGGCCGTCCGACTGGTGGCTGAGCGGGATGTCCTGGCCGGTGGTGTCGTGACCGATCTTGGTGGTCACGCCGAGCGTTCCGGGGTTCCTGCGCAGCCACTGGCCGACGGCCGCCTCGGCCCGGCCGCCCGCGTTGGCGTGCCGGTGGCCGGTCCGTGGAGTGGGCAGCCGAGAGATCTGGGCGTGGTGCCTGGTGCTGGCAGGTTGCCCCGTTCCTTGAGCACCTGGTGTGCGGGGTGGTGGCCGGGCAGGCTAGTTTGCTCGGGTGAGTCTCCTTGATGATGTGGCCGAGCGTGACGGCTGGCGCTGCTGGGTGTGTGACGAAGCGGTCGATCCCGACGAGTCGGTGAACGACCCGCGGGGGCCCAGCGTCGACAGTCGGACCGCCGACCGGAAGGCCAAGGTCGTCGAACGGCTCGCGCACCGTGGGTGCAACACCCGTAAGGGCGCGGTCAAGGTGGTCATCGCCTGGCCGGACCGCCTGTACGTGGTCGAACCCGCGCCGCTGATCACCGTTGCGGGGAGGCTGGAGCGCAAGGGAGGCCGCGAGATGGTCGGCCGTTGTCCGACCAGGCGGGACGCCCAAGAGGCGGCAGATTGGCTCGTGGACCGGTTCTCCCGACTTGTACCGGGGCTGCCGGTGACCGCCGACATCGAGGCGGGCGGCGGCCAGTTCCTCGTCATCTTGGCCACCGGTCGCCGCTGACCGCGGCGGCCGGAGTTGCGCTGGCTGGTCGTTAGCCGATCTTCTTCCAGGGCTTGCAGTCGGTGGTCTGGAAGGCTTTGTCAGCTGCGGCGATCTTGATGATGGCCGGGCCCTGGGCGTTGCCGTTGGCGATGATGGCGCTTCCCTCGCCGGTCGTGTCATTCAAGCGTGCCCAGTAGCAGCCGTACTTGTTCTTGCCCTCGCTGCGGTAGGTGCCGGCCTCGATGTCTTTGCCCACCAGGAAGGTTCCATCGCCGGGAATCCCTTCCTTGGGCGCGGCCTCCTGCTGCGGCCCGGCAGTGGCGCTGGGGGAAGTGGCACCCGACTGTACGGCTGCGCCCGTCGCGGTGGCGGTCACGGTCACCGTGGCGGAAGGAGAGTCCTTGCCCCCTCCAGACCCGACGATGCCGATCAGGACTCCCAACAGCAGTCCACCGAGAGCGACCGCGGTGTGAGTGATCCATCCGCGGAGGGATGAGGCACGGACGGCAGGGGACGGCGTGTGATCCGACGTCGGTCCCGGAGGCGGGCCTACGGGTCTGTTTCCGCTCATGTCCACAGAGTGCGCCTGCCTTCTTCGGGGTGCACGGCGGCACTTCTCAGTTGCCGGCGACGGCAACGGCCACAGGTGTCGGTGCACACGTCGAAGTGGCCCTGGGCAGATACGGGTGTACGCCGACAACAGGGCCCGGCGCGCGGCTAGCGCCGCGCGCGGCGAGCTGCATGGTCGGGGTACGGATACCGTCCTGCTTTGATGACCACCACCGACCCGATCACGGCCTTGGCTCTGGCCGTGGCGATGGTCGCTGCTGTTGCCGCTGTCGGATCCTGGAAGGCGGCGCGCGACTCCAACGATGCCGCAGCGCCCCTGTCTCGGATCGAGCAGTAGCCGGCTTCGCCGTCACCGA
Source organism: Streptomyces sp. N50 (assembly GCF_033335955.1). Lineage (GTDB taxonomy): Bacteria > Actinomycetota > Actinomycetes > Streptomycetales > Streptomycetaceae > Streptomyces. The sequence goes on along the minus strand of NZ_CP137550.1, from coordinate 45,112 downwards.
AACCCACGCTCCGGACTGACCACCCGCCGGTCAGGTTGCAGCGGCCCGCAAAGCTCCGGCCGTCAGCAGCGGCAACGGTCCGATGTCCTCGGCCACGAGGGCATCGGTGCCGCCTTGCTCACGGCCGATCACGCACAGAGCCTCGAACGCCTGGGCCCCAGACCGCGCAGGTCGGCAGACGACAGTACGATCTGTCCGCCGCTGGTGACCACATCCACGCGGACAGGTTGACCTTGGTCGACAACCCGTCTACCAGGAGCTTCGCCTGTTCACGGACACCACCCGCACGCCAACTCACCGCCCGATCACTCAAGTTGGAACCGCTCAGTCAAGCGTTTCACATCGTGATTCGGAGCGGCTCCCACGGAAACGCGCTGGTCAGTCGAAGATGGCGCAGTTGACCGCGTCCATCAGGGCCGCGCCGGTCTGGTGCGCCTGTTTGGTGAGAGTGGACGTGGCGAAGAAGAAAGCGGCGGTGCGTCGGCCGGTGGGGTCGGTGACGTTGTAGGTCGCGTAGCCCGGGACGATGCCGACGTGGTCCCAGACCGTGCCGCAGTCGGTCTTCGCCGTCTCGATGCCCAACCCGTAGCCGAGTTCGTCCGGGTCTCCCGGCCCGTTCTCCGGCACGGTGGTGCGCATCTCTGTCAGTTGGGCGGCGGGCAGCAGGCGGCCGGACATCAGCGCGCCGTAGAAACGGGACCAGTCACCGGCGGTGGACACGATCGCGGCATCCGCTCCGTCGGCCGTCACGTAGTCGCCGGTGACGTCCACGTGGTCGTCGTGCTGCGGTCCGGCGTAGTTCCTGAACTCGTCGGGGACGTCCGGTGGCATGTGGGCGGCGTCGGGTTCGTAGCCGTGAGCGTGCCGGTCGGGCCAGGCGGAGCCGGTGGCGTAGAAGGTGTGCCGCAGCCCCAGGGGCCGGGTGATCCGGTCGCGCACCAGCGCCGCCAGGTTCTTGCCGGTGGCCTTCTCCAGGACGGCGCCGATCGCGATGTAGTTGGTGTTGCTGTACGACCATGCGGTGCCGGGCTCGAACAGCGCCGGGTGTCTGCTCACCAGGCTAAGGATCTCCTTCGACGTCCATACGTGGGAGTCCCGGCCGGTGAGGGCCGGTGCGAGGGCGGGGTCCTCGGTGTAGTCGAACAGCCCACTGGTGTGGTTGAGCAGCATGCGCAGGGTGATCGCTCTGCCGTTGCGCACCTGGCCGGGCAGCCACTTGTCGACCGGGTCGGTGAGGGCGAGTCTGTGCTCAGCGACCAGTTGCAGGACGAGGGTGGCCATCGCCGTCTTGGTGTTGGACGCTTCTCGCACCTCGTCGTCCGCCGTGAGCCGATGGTCCTTCTTCGTCCAGGCGGCCTGCTCGGAGATCTCGATGGGCCTGCCGTGACCGTCGTCCACCCGCACGGTCACCCCGGGCACTCCTTCTTCCACCAGCTTCCGCGCCAACTCCCGCAGATGAGCGTGAGTCTCCGCAGTGCTGTCCTGTCGGACCACCGCGAGCGTCCGCGGGCCGACGGCCGCACTCTCGCGGACCGTGTTGGCACTCGACGGGGTCGCAGCGAGGGGCACGACGAGGGCCGCGGACACCGCGACTGTTGTTGCTACTGCGCGAAACCCCGTCAGTTGCGGGCGCTGTCGAACACGCACCTTCACACGCACTTCATGCTCCTTCGAGAATCCGGGAAGGCCGTCGGGCACTTCGGGGGACAGCGAGGAGAACACGGGACTCCGCCCGGCGAGTTGCCGCCCGGCCCTGGGGCGAAGCCGGCTGCGGCGGGCGTTGCACAGCCCTGGCGAATCCCTCGGAGGATAGCCGAAGGCGGGGGGAAAGAGATGAGTATCTGTTAGAGCGTCCGCCAGTAGGTCATCGGATGCGGAGGTGTGGGGTCGTATGTCCCATCGGTAGAGGGTTCGGGCCGGGTGGATCAGGCAGCGAACGGTGACGAAGACGCAGGCCAGGGCGATGACGAACTCGATCGTGGCTTTCCGTCGTTCGGCGCTGCGGCGGAGTTCGCCGAAGTTTGCATCGCAGTGATTGGCTGCGGTCTCGCGGGCCATCGATTCTCAGTAGCCTGCCCGGCATGACGATGCTGGGCAATTTCACGGCTCGCCTCGATCGGGTCGAGGCCGAGTTCGCACTGCGCCGCCTGGCCCACGACTACTGCGTGGGTGCCGATCATCGAGACCGTGTCCGCTGGGAGGCGATCTGGGCAACGGACGCCGCGTGGGAAACCGGCCCTGACCGGATATTCATCGGATTCGACGCTATCTGTGCCGCCGTGGAGCAGCAGTGGCGGACCTTCCCGATCATGCAACATGCCACCGCCAACCACACAGTGGACATCGACGGTGACAGCGCGACGGGGCGATCCGATGTCGTGGTCATGGCCCAGCTTCCCGACCGCCGATGGAGTCTTGGAGGAGGTACCTACGAAGACGAATACCGCCGCGAGGAAGGTATTTGGCGCATCGCACGGCGCCGGGTGACACATCCCTTCGATCTTGCACCCCTGCCGCCAAATGACGGACCGACTCACGTCGTCGGCTCTGATGAGCCCCACACGTAGAAGCCGTCTGCCGGCGGCATGCCGGTCGAGCACGTAGCTGACGCGCTCCCATGCCGGGCGCCCCCGCACCTCCGTGTCGGGGCGTCCGCCAGTACACGGGTGACGCGGTGCAGGCACGGTCCCCGATCATGGAGTTCTTACGCTTCATGATCTTTCGGGGCGTCCGTGCCTGCTGTTCCATCATGCTTGCTCAAGCCGGTTCGCGACCAGTTCCTGGCGCTTCTTCCTGACCGCGAGGACCGTCATCCGCTGGGCTGTCACTACCCACGGATTGCGGACGAGGTCGTCTTTGACCGCCTGGTGCAAAGCTGCTGCGCGCTGCACATCGACGAGCCGGGACCGGGCGGACGCGTCCTCGGCCACTACCACCACCGCATGAACACAGCCCCCGCCCCCTGAACGAGTCCAACACCCCGACGACGTGGCCGATGTGGCGCCGGCAGCCTCCGTTCTCTCTCCCCCCCCGGGAATCGGTATGACCGCGACCTTGTGCCGCGTTGCCGAGCCGGATCACCACCGGCCCGTCTCCGCGCCTCCGTGATGTCAGCCGTGGTGGGTGCCCAGCGTCCCCCGGAGGTTTCGGGTGAGCAGTTCGACGGACTGGGGGACGCCGACCGCGTCGTTCCCTCCTGCCGGGAGCCGCCCGTCCGTCGCCTTGAGGTCGGTCAGAGCCTTGTCCATCGCCTCGTGCGCGGCGAAAAGACAGGGGGTGCTGTAGATCGCCACGTCCACACCGAGTTCCGCCAACTCGCTCAGTGACAAACGGGGGGAGCGGCCGCCGGCGATCTGGTTGAACAGCAGGGGCTTGTCACCGATGGTGTCGCGGATCCGGCGGATCGCCTCGATGTCACGCACGCCGTCCACCAGCACCACATCGGCGTCGGTGGCGGCGAGTGCTTTGGCGCGCGTGAGGATCTCGGCGTCGTCGGTGGCGTCGGTCCGTGCGACCACTGTCAGCTCGGTCCTGCAGTCCAGCACCCGTTCGAGTTTGTCGAGGTACTCGTCGAGCGGCAGGAGTTGCTTTCCCGCCACGTGACCGCACCGGCGAGGGCGCTTCTGGTCCTCCAGGATCACCCCCGAGGCACCGGCCTGTTCCAGACGTCGTACGACATGACAGGCCACCTCCGGGTCGCCGTAGCCGTCGTCGATGTCCACCAGCAGGTGGTGTCGGGGGAAGGCCCAGCGGAGCCGTTCCGTGAAGGCCACGATGTCCGGCCACGCGATGAAGCCGATGTCCGGCAGACCGTAGTGGGACGCCGCGAACCCGAATCCCGAGACGAAGAAGCCGTCATAGTGCTGGGCCGCGATCGATGCCGAGTACATGTCGTACACGCCGATCAAAGGTGTGGTGCGGGCTGTGGCGATCGCGCTGCGCAGTGCGCTGCCGTGCGGCATTGAACAAGTCCTCTTGTTTCTGGCCAGGTTGGTGATGTGCGCTCGCATAACGATCGATATCTTTTGGGAGTTACGCAGGTGTCTCTTCCGAGGATTCCGGTAGGCGTCTGGACCGCCATCGTCGGCGGCCCCAGGCTGCGGCCCGCGATACGTCCGCAGCGGCCAAGCCCGTTACCGGGACGATCCCCTTCCCGTACGTTCGATCCCGCCCACGCGGGTCACGCTGCTGGGGAATCCCGCTCAGGTGTCTGGAGATCGCGAAGGAACCACGGCCAGGCGTCTTTGAGGTAGAGGCCGAACGGTATCCACCAGATCAGGTCGTTGGTCGAGACGAGGACGATCGAGTCCACCGGCCACTTTCCCGTGACGATCAGCCAGAGCAGGCCGGCGGGGCCGAGGACCTTGCCCGTCATCCCGACCGCCGCGATGAGCCAGCCGCGGGTCGGAACGCGGGCCACCTCCAGATACAGGATTCCGTACAGTCCCAGGACCATGCCCAGCGTCGCGAAGATCTGCGGGGTGTTCGATGCGGCCATGCCGGTGAGGTGGAAAAACCACTGCGGGTTGTACACGGCGTAGCAGCCCCATGCGATGTTGTATATCCCCGCCGCGACGAAGGTCGTCCGGTGCAGCCGTACGGACTTCACTCGGCGGCCCCGCTCCACGCCGGCCCGGGCCGGCGTGCGCCGACCCCGGGCGCCTGCCACGGCCATCGCGCCGGTGGGCGCGGAAACCCGATGACGGCGTACGCGTCGCGTGTCGCGGAGGCGAAGGTACCCACAGCGAGTGCCGACAGGCCCAGTCGCAACCACAACGGCACCGGCGCCCAGTCGATGGCCAGCCTGCTGGGCAGGTGCCGCCAGTGCAGGATCACCCCCGCGTGCAGTTTCAGTTCCGGTTGCAGGCCGGGCAGGTGCGCCGGCAGTCGGCCGCGGATCTCGTGAAAGCGGCGCAGCCCATCAGGGAGCGCCGGCCGCCCGTCCCTGAGGAGGCTCTCCTCACTGAGCAGTTGCTCGTCCACACCGTGCACGCCGACCACCCGCGCCATGCCACACCCCCTGCGGAGACACGATATGAGTGTGCCCGGCAGCGTAGGCGGAACTAAGGGCAACTGGACCAGTTAAGGGACCTGCTCGTAGGCGACGGTGGCGGTTGGGCATGTCTAAGGGCTCTCCCGCAATGATCTTTTGGCCGGAGGTTGTGAGGTGTTGCCTCAACGGCATCGGGCTTGATGCCCTCGCGCGCCGGGTATCCCAGGCGCATGCAGGCATGGGGAGAGGCCTTGTGGGCGGGGCTCCGGTGGGAGAGTTTCCTGCGGGGCGTGGTGAAGCGGGCGCTGGCGGGAGATGAGACGCAACCGTGGTGGATGCCGAGGCGCCTGCTGACCGTGGTGTCGGCCGATGTCGACGACACGGCCGGTGTCGGGGCGATCTGGATCCTGTGGCGTCCGAAGTCATCGCGGATACGTGAGCACATCGCGCTTCTGGAGTGGTTCGGCGAGCAGTGGCGGTATGCGGGGGGCGGCAGCGGATCCGGAGACGATCCTGTCGACGTCGATGTGCTCGACGTTAGCGACGGAGGGGGCGTGCTCAGTCTCACCCGCAGTCTTGACCCTCCGCGCTCCATCATCGCGGCCCCATGGATCGGTTGCGTCAAAGTGTGCCTCGGGCGGGATGTGAGGCACGTTCTCATTGGTGTCCGCCGGATCGAGGTTCCCGAGCAGCGCAGTCTCATCGCTGTTTGGACGTCTCCCCAGATCAGCCGCGGAGTTCGTCCCGTGATCGTGGCTCTGGGACGCGACGGCGCCGAGCTCTCCCGCGTTGGCCCCCATGACAGCCTGGACACTCATACCTGGGCGCGACTGAGACAGGAGTTATAGCCGGCCTGCTTCCTGGTCTCTGTCGTATTGGCTGTCCTGCTGTTGCCTGCCGGTCACCCGGCGAGGGTGAGGTTGTGGAGGCGAGCGATTCTGAGCGTGGTGTGGTGGATGCCGGCGTCTTTGAGACGGCAGTCTCGAAGGATCTTCCAGGTCTTCATGCGGGCGAAGGTGTGCTCGACCCGTGCGCGGACCTTGCGGTGGGAGGAGTTGTGTTCCTCTTTCCAGGCCGGGAGGTCGCTCTGACCTGGTTCCCGTCGGTGCGGGATGATCAGGCCGGTGCGTCGGTAGCCACCGTCGGTTATCACGGTGGTACGGCCGACAGTTGCTTTGGCGCCGGACAGTTCCCAAGCCTTGCAGTCGTTGCGGTTGCCGGGAACTGGCCTGCCGACGATGACCACGAGACAGGTGTCGGCGTCGATGACGACCTGATGGTTGGTGGAGTACCGAATAGTTCTTCGACTGCTCGGCGACCGTGTGATCACGGGTGGGGGTCAGGGTGCCGTCCACGATCAGCACGGTTTCTTTGCGGAACCGTTTGCGTTGTCGCAGGGCGAGTAGCGGCCCGAGACGATCGACGATCCGGGCGGCAGCAGACTTGGACACCCCGAACAGCGGGGCGAGCCTGCGCAGTGTCAGGTTCGTCCGCCAGTACGCGGTGACCAGCAGAACCCGGTCCTGCAGGGGCAGGCTCCACGGCCTGCCCCTGCAGGTCGGGGCCACCCCTTCGCGGCGTAGCGCGGTGACCAACTTGCCGAACTGCTGTGGGCTCAATCCACTGAACGGGGGCTATCCAAGACGGCTCCGACGCCGTGATCACACCAGCCACGGCAAGATCATGGCACCCGACCAGCGGTTACGGGACAGCACTTAAAGCGCGTTGCAGAAGACCGTGAGATTGCAGGTCAGGGCCCACCTGCGGCTGTGCTGATCACGCGGTCAGGGCGAGGTTGTGCATGTGGGCGACGGCCTGGACTGCGTGGTGGAGGCCGTCGCCGTGCTGTCGGCAGTCGCGGAGGATCTTGTACTGCTTCAGACGGCCGATCGCGTGCTCGACTCGCGCGCGGACCCGGCGATGCTCTTTGTTGTCGGCTTCCTCGCCCGCCAGCAAGGGCCGGCCGGGGCGTTTGCGGTGCGGGACGACCAGGCCGGTGTTGATGTAGGCGCCGTCGCCGAGGACGGTGACACCCTGTAGGGGCGGCGCCGCCACCGAACTCGTCACGTCCAGGAGGGTGATGGTCATCGTGAGAGCTGCGCCGCCCGCCGTCCAGCGAGCGATCCCCCTGCGCTGAGGCCGCCCGCGCCGTCGTGGCGCGGGTCTGTGAGCCGTCATCGTTCAGACCTCTTCGATGACCCACCACGTCGAGTGCGTCGCGATCCTTGAACCGGTGGCCATGGTGACGGTGAGATCTCGTGGATCCGCCGCAACCGGCGACTGCGTGTGCCTTCCTTGCTCCAGCAACGGGCTGTGCCCGGATGCGTCGAGGATGGCGGGGCGGATCCGTTGGCCCGCATCGCCCGACACGCGTCCCATCCATGGGCGGCGCCAGGTACCGACTACAATTTTGTAGACGGTCTGCTGAACGGCAGACGTTGACGGAGGTGAGGTTGGTCCCCATGACCGACGAGAGGCGGCCGGCCGGTGAGCTCGCAGCCGCCGTCATGGCTGTGCTGTTGACCGCCGGTGCCCCGCTCACGCCGGGGCGGGTGCAGACCGGGCTCGGCTTCGGACTGGCCCGCACGACGGTGACGACGATATTGACCCGCCTGCATGAGAAGGGCGTCGTCAGCCGTGAACGGCAGGGACGGGGATACGCCTACTTTCCCGTGCAGGACGCTCCCGGTCTGACCGCCCGGCGCATGCACACCGTTCTCGACCGGGACGCTGACCGGGAGACGGTCCTAGCCCGTTTCGTCGCCCAGCTCAACCCCGGCGACGAGGAGTTCCTGCGCCGGCTTCTGGAGGGTGACGAGCGATGACGGCTCTGCTGTTCGTACCGTTGGTCCTGCCCTTCCTCGCGCCGAGGCTGGCCCGCCGAACCTTCGACCGTCTGGCTCCCGCCACCGCGCTGCGGGTTCTTACGGTCTCGGCCCTGGCGCTGGCGGGGGCCTGCGTCGCCGCTCTCGGGGCCCTGGTTCTGACGGGACTGCTGAAGTTCCCCGCTTTCGCCGCTCTCGGCGAACTCGTTCACCCCCTGAGCACCCCCTCGGACTACCTCGTCCTTCCCGCCGCCGCGGCGGCCACCGGGGTGCTCACCCTCGGCGCATGGACCCTTGTGCGCTCGGCCTTCCTTCAGGCTCGTGCCTTCCGTACCGCTCGAACGCAGGCTGACCGCCGCCCTGCCGCCGGCGACCTGTGCGTCGTCGATTCGCCATATCCGGACGCGTACGCCTTGCCCGGAAGGCCCCACCGGATCGTCGTCACCACCGCGATGCTGCGCAGCCTGGGATCCGCCGAACGCGAAGCCCTCTTCGCCCATGAACGCGCCCACAACCGGGCCGGCCACCACTACTTCCTGGCCGCCGCCGAACTTTCCGCCCACTGTCACCCCGCGTTGCGCCCCGTCCGCGACACCATTCGGCTCGCTGCCGAGCGGGCCGCCGACGAGGCCGCTGCCGGCGCCATCGGCGACCGGCGCCTGATCGCCACGGCCATCGCCCGCGCCGCTCTGGCCAGCCACGCCGCGCGGTCCGCCCGCCCGGACTTCGCGCCTGCGGCGACGACCGGCCCGGTTCCGCAGCGCGTCACCGCACTCCTCGAATCCTCCGAGGGACGCTCACGCCCCACGCGCTGGACCGCGTTCCTCCTCGTGGCCTGTACGGTCCTGTCTGTCGCTGCCGGAACAACCGGCGTCGTCGCCTTTCACCACCAGGTGGAGATCGCCCAGGGCGAGGAGGGCCCATGACCGGTTCGGCCCGGCGACCGACCGGCGCGCTCCTTCTCGTGCCACGCACTTCACCTTGTGGCACTTGAGCTTCTCCCGATACGGCGGGCAGGTCGTCGGTGTCCACCTGCCCGCCGCCGTTCACGCGGGTGTTGCCGTGAGGGGTCGGGTGGCCGCGAGGGCGGTGCCGTAGCGGCGCAGCAGCAGGGTGGCGGTGGCGGCGAGGCCGATGAGCTGGCCGAGTTCGACCTGGTCGCGGGCGCTCAGCCACGCCACGACCCTGACTGCCATGATCGCTGGGTCCGTCTCGGCGCCGGCCTCTCCTGCTCCGTACACACCGTTGCCGCTGTGCGCGTGGCGCGGCCGACTGGGCCAGTCGCCCCCTGCGCCGTTAGAGGCGCCTCTCACGGCGCTTGCGTCCGGCCCGGCTGCTCGGGTCTGGTCCGTCGCCGAGGAGTGAGCCACGGGATCCGCAAGGGACGTGGGTCGGGTGCTTTCTCATGGCGCGGTAGATCGGTGATGCGGGCGCGTGCGATCAGCTCCAAGGTGGTGGCGACGGCGACCGCTTGAACGGCCATCAGAGCGACGAGAACGAACAACTGCACCGCGCCTGCGGTGACGGGATCGGCTCCGCCGAGCAGCATGCCGACGAACGCGCCGGGCAGTGTGACCAGCCCGACCGTTCGGGTCTGGTCGAGCCCCGGGACGAGCGCCTCCGAAGCGGCCGAACGGGCGATCTCCACCCTGGCGTCGCGATCGATCATGCCCAGTGCGAGCGCGGCTTCGACCTCGCCGTGACGCAGCCTCAGCACTGCCAGACTCTGCCGTCCGGCCAGGACCGTGGCCGTCATCGCGCCGCCGATCAGGATGCCGGTGACCGGGATCATCGTGATGCCGGTCACCGGCACGAGGCCGGTGGACAGCAGCAGCGAGACAGTGGGTACGACGCCGGCTGCGATGGGCACGGCCGTCCACCACCACGTGCTGTCGGAGGTGATGCGGCGGCCGGCCGTACGCACGGCGACGGTGAACATCAGCGCCAGGAACACGGGCAGTCCGGTGGGGGAGTGGGCGACCCAGCCGATGGCCACGGAGACCAGCACGAGCTGGACGGCCGCGCGCAGGCCGGCGGTCACTATCTCCCTGGCCCGGCTGGTGCCCTGATCGGGCGTCAGCTTGGTGAGGGCGGCCACGGCGACGGCGGCGGCGAGAAGGACGGCCAGGACCCAGGCGAGAGTCGGGTTGACCGGGAGCAAGGCGGCCGAGGCTGTCAGCAATGGCATCACCGTGGAAGGGTCCGGCTCTGGCTGCGACCGTGCTCGGGCTGAGTCGGTTGCACGGGAGGGCTGGTCGGAGGGTGATGTTCCGACCCTCGTCTTGGGGCGTTGTGCAGTCCGGAAGCGTCTCTGACCCCGCGTCCTCCTGCCTGCACCTTGAAAGCGACATGACCGTCGTCACGCAAGCAACGGTGCCCACGAGCAACGGCACGACCACATGCAGTCTACAGATCTGTAGACGCTTGAAGAAGCCTGCCCTAACTCGCTATCCCCCCGGCTTACCGTCGAGCGGGCCGCCGATGGGGGCACCGCCACCGTCGGTCACGCCGAAGCCTCTCCCTGCCCGGACTTCGCACCTGCTCAGCCGCCCTGGGGGCGCAGTTGACGGGGACCCATGGTTGCTGCTCGACCGGGGGCCGTCAGAGTTCCAGGCGGTAGCCGTGCCCCCGCAGGGTGGTGATGCGGGGCAGGCTGCCGGCGTGGGCCGCGGTGTCGGCGGCCTCGGTGAGGTGGCGGCGCAGGCCGGCCATGGTGACGTCGAGGGTCTTGGTGGAGCCGAACCAGTTCTCGTCCCAGACCTCGGCCATCAGGGTCTCCCGGGAGACGGCCTCGCCCGGGTGCTGGGCGAGGACGGTGAGCAGGTCGAACTCCTTGGGGCGGAGCGGGACTTCCTCGTCGTGGAGGGTGCAGCGGCGGGCGGAGATGTCGAGGACGAGGTCGGCCAGGTGGACGGGTTCCGGTGGTGGCGCGGCGACGGTACGGCGGCGCAGGTGGGCGCGGAGGCGGGCGAGCAGCACGGAGAGGCTGAAGGGCTTGACGAGGTAGTCGTCGGCTCCGGCGTCCAGCCCGGCGATCACGTCGATGTCGTCGGTGCGGGCGGTGAGGACGATGATCAGCAGGTCGGGCCGGCGGGCGCGCAGGTCGCGGGCGACGTCGAGGCCGTCCATGTCGGGCAGGCCCAGGTCCAGGAGCAGGACGTCGTACGAGGACCTCGCGGCCTCGGTCAGGGCGGCGGAGCCGGTGCGGCTCCAGGTGGGTGCGTAGCCGTTGCCGCGCAGACCGGTGTGGAGGTGGCGGCCGATGGTGTCGTCGTCCTCGACGACCAGGACGCGCGGTCGGCTGCGGTCGGCGGTGGCGGGCATACGCATGGGCGACAGCCTAGAAGCGGGCGGCCCGCCGATCCGGTAGGGCACGGTCACAGGTCACGGAGTTCCTCGACGGCTGGGCGTCCGGCGCCGCGGATGCCGTTGAGGGCGGCGGCCAGTACGGCGGCCACGGCGGCGCCCGCGGTCAGGAGCAGGTAGCCGGAGGGCACGGACAGGCTCGCCGGGGGTGGGTCGAAGACGCCCGTGAGGACCTTCACCAGCATCTCGGACAGCGCCCAGCCGATGAGCGCGCCGCCCGCCAGTCCGCCGGAGGTCAGCAGCAGAGCCTCGGTGAGGACCATGCCGCGCAGCTGGCCGGGTTTCGCGCCGAGCACGGTGGCGATGGCGAAGGTGCGGCGGCGTTCGGCCAGGCCGAGGGCGAGGACGAGTCCACCCGCTCCGGCGGAGAGCAGTACGGCGAAGGCGAGTTCGATGCGGGTCAGGCCGGCCAGGTCGACGGAGGTGAGGCTGGTGCCCACCGCGCCGCGGGTCTGGGTGAGGTCGGTAACGGTGGCGCCGGTGCCGAGCTGCTTGCGCAGATGGGCGGAGATCTGCGCTTGGTGGCTGCCGCCGGTGTCGAGCAGGAACGCGCCGACCGCGTCGCTGCCGGTCGCCTTGGCGACGTAGGCGGCGTTGGCGACGAAGAAGCTGTCCTTGGGGGCGGTGGGGAACTCCTTGACGATTCCGGCGTAGTGGAAGGGAACGGTGCGCAGGGCTTTGGTGCGGGCGTCCTGGACGCGGAGGTTGACGGTGTCGCCGGGGGAGAGCTGGAAGTCGTGGACGGTCTCCACGCTGACGAGGAGGTTGTCGGGGCGTTGGGTGAGGCGCCGCATGAGCTGGTGGGCGGTGCCGCCGGAGAAGTAGGCGTCCTGGAGCGAGGTGGCCCGGGCGATGGTGTCGGGGCGGACACCGTAGAGGTCTTGGAGGTCGGAGCCGACGTAGGCGAAGCGGTGCTGGACGGGCTCGACGTGTCGTACGCCGGAGACCTTCAGCGTGCTCGCGGCGGCGGGCGGGACGTGGGCGCCAGGGGGGTCGGTGACGGTGACGTCGGCGCCGTTGGTCAGCCGGGCGTCGGCCTCGGCCTGCTGGTGGTAGGTGGCGTTGAAGACGGCGGTGGAGAGGGCGAAGGACACCGCGAGGGCGAGCAGCACCACGGAGCGGGCCAGCGGTCGGCGGCGCCGGGACAGTACGGCGGCCGTGGTGCCGGCGAGGGTGGCGGTCAGCGGGCGGGCGAGGCGGGCCAGGGCCGGGCGGCCGTGGGTGAGGGCGAGCAGGGTCAGGCGCCACAGCAGCAGGGCGGCGCCGATCCACAGCAGGGCCGGGCCGAGGAAGGCCCAGTAGGAGACGGAGAGCGTCGGCACGCCCTCGGGGGCGAGGACGAGGGCGTACTGGTTGCCGGAGGAGGCGCGGAACACCAGCCAGGAGCCGATGAGGAGCGCGAAGTCGAGGCCGTAGCGCAGCCACCACGGGGAGTGCGTGGCCCGTACGCCGGTCTCCTTGCGGGTGTCGGCGACGGTCACCGAGCGCAGGTCGCGCAGGGCGGGGACGAGGACGGCGCAGGCGGCCACGGCAGCGCCGAGGACGAAGGCTATGCCGTACCAGATGACCCAACTAGCCGCGCTGGCGCCGAAGGAGGCGGCGCCGAAGGCGAGACGCCCGGTCAGCGCCGCGATGCCCAGACCGGCCAGCCCTCCCACGCCGCCCACGAGGGCGGCTTCCAGGCCCGCGAGCGCGGTGATCTGACGGGGACGCAGCCCGCGCAGCCGCAGCAACCCCTGTTCCTGGCGGCGCCGTTGGCCGCCCGCCGAGGCGACCGCGGCGGTCAGCGCGGCGGCCAGTACGGCGCCGGGTACGCCGAGGAAGAGGAAGAGGATCTGGGCGTAGAGGGCGTCCTGACGGGCCGAGTCGAGGGCGGCGCCGAGGTTGTCGCCAACCAGGGCGCCGCCCGCCGTCTTGGCTTCGAGGTGGTGCGCGGCTCCGGTCACGGTGCTGAAGGCGGCGGCCGGGTCGGCGGGCAGGCCGGCGTCGCGGGCGACGTGGATCTGGGTGGTGAGGGAGGTGGCGCCGCGGGTGAGGGAGGTGAACCGGGCGGCGGGCAGGAGGATGACGTTGTCGGGGGGTGCGGTCGGCTGGGACTGGGTGGGGGCGCCGACCTTCTGGAACAGGGAGTCGGCCTGAGGCAGGTCGACCACGCCGTCCACGCGCACCGGGCGCGGTCCGGTACCCGGCAGTTGGATGGTGACGGTGTCGCCGGGGGCGGCGTGCAGGTTGGAGGCGGTCTGCTGGGCGAGCAGCACGCCGGTGGGCGAGCCGGCGAGAGTGCGGATCCCGTCGGGGAACAGGTGGCGGTAGCCGGATGGCAGGTCGAGGGCCAGGCCAGGGCCGGTGGTCTGGGTGCTGCCCTGCACCCGGGCGGTGAAGCCGTTGGTGCGGGCGTATCCGACCGGGAGGGCGGCCCGGGTGCCGGGGTCGCTGCGGACCTGCCGCAGAACGGAGTTGGGGTCCGCGCCCGGCTGCACCTCGACCTGCCAGTCCACGGCGACCGAGCGGACGGCGCGCTGGGTCATGGTCGCCTTCGAGGCGGTGAGGAAGGAACCGAGGGCGGCGACCAGGGCGACGGCGAGCGCGATGCCGGTCATGGCCGCCAGCAGCCGTCCGGCCCGATGGCGGGCGAGACTCCTTGCCCATGAGGTGATCATGGCGTGTCCTCCGGTGCGAGCAGCCGCCCGTCGCGCATGGCCCGCCGGACGGTGAGCCGGGCGGCGACGGCGGGGTCGTGGGTGGTGACGACGAGGGCGGCGCCCGTGCGGTCCGCCGCCGTCAGCAGGGCGTCCAGGGCGCGGGTGCCGGTGGCGTGGTCGAGGCGGCCGGTGGGCTCGTCGGCGAGGATCAGGCGTGGTTCCTGGGCGAGAACCCGGGCCACGGCGACCCGCTGGGCCTGGCCGCCGGAGATCTCCTCGGGCAGCCGCTCGGCGAGGTCGGTCGCCCCGACCAGACCAAGGGCCTCGGAGACCGGACGACGCGTCTGTGCCTCCGACCGGCCGGCGAGGACGAGGGGAAGCGCGGTGTTCTCCGCGACGTCCAGGGCGGGGACGAGGCTGTCGGCCTGGAACACCAGCCCGATGTCGGCGTTCCCGTCGAGGCCGGGCCAGGAGACGGCGCCGCTGGTGGGCCGTTCGAGCCCGGCCAGCAGATGCAGCAGGGAGGATTTGCCCGACCCGGACGGGCCTACGATCGCCAGCCGGTCGCCGGGCTGGATGCTCAGGTCGGTCCCGTGGACGGCCACCACCGCCGTCGGGCCGCGTCCGAAGGTCAGTGCCGCGGCTTGGCAGGCGACGAGTACCTCAGTGCCGGACATCGCTCGCCTCCCGCGTTTCCCGGGCCTGCCCGTCCTCCAGGGCGATCACCCGGTCGGCGATCCGGACGGCCTCCGCGCTGTGGGTGACGATCAGGACCGCACAGCCGTCCGCGGCCCGCTCCCGGACCATCCGCAGCACCAACTGCTCGGTGCCGCCGTCGAGTTCACCGGTCGGCTCGTCGGCCAGCAGCACGGCCGGGGAGTTCGCCAGGGCCACGGCTAGCCCTGCGCGCGCCAGTTCACCGCCGGACAGCTGCCGAGGCAGGGCGCGGGTCCGCCGGCCCAGCCCCACCTGCTCCAGCAGCGCCTCGGCGGAGACGGAGGGACGGCCGCGCACGGCCCGCTGGGCCAGGCGGATGTTGTCCCGCACAGTTAGGTGCGGCAGCAGGTTGCGGCTCTGGAGCAGGACGCCGATGTGGCGGGCGCGCAGCCGGGCCCGCTCGGTCTCCGGCCGGTGGCTGATGCGGACACCGTCCACATGGACGTCGCCGCCGGAGGGTTCGTCGAGTCCGGCCAGGCACGCCAGCAGGGTGGACTTGCCCGCTCCCGAGGGGCCGACGACGGCGACCGTCTCGCCGCGCCGCACCGTCAGCGACACCCCGCGCAGGGCCAGGGTCTCCTCCTCGCCCGCACGGTAGAAGCGGTACAGCTCGCGGGCGGTGAGCGCGTCGTCGTCGTACGACCGGGCGGGCACGATGCTCACCGCCACGCGAAGGAGTCGCTGACGATTCGCCACGGGTCGACGTTGTCGGCGTTGACCGGCCCGGACAACGTCAGGTCCACCTCATGCCCCTGCCGGTAGAAGGCGTACCGCTCGAACGCGTCCCGCACCACCTTGCCGGTGACCGGGTCCTTGGCGGAGTCGCCCCGGTAGGTCAGCCGGACGACGCGACCGGCGTGCCGGGTCACCTCGGTCGTCTTCGGCTCCGCGAACTTCGTTACCTGCGCCTTGAGTTGGGGCACGACGGTGTTCGTGACGGAGTCGACCGTGGGCGCGGCGGAGGCGGTGGCCGTGGTGACGCGGACGGTGTTCAGCTTGTCCGTGAACACGGTCGTGGTGCCCTGTCCGGTGCGGGCCCAGCCCTCAGGCACCTTGACCGTGAAGCTGGTGAAGCCGCCGGCGGGCCGGTAGGTCACGTACACCTGGTTGTCGGGGATGTCGCCGGGCGGATTCGACTCGGTGGGCGCGGGGGTCGCCCGGGCGTTGCCCGCACCGGCCGGGGTGGCGGACGTGGCGGATCCCGAGTGCGAGCCGGAGCCCGAACAGCCGGTGATCACCGCCGCGACCAGGGCCAGTCCTACGGCGGCGGATGTGCGTACAGGTGCCATGGCCACTGTCCTCCCGGAGAGCCTGCGACCGGGGATCGGTCATGGCACCGACGCTAGGAGGCGGCCGGTTAACGCCCGGCACGCCGAGGGTTAGACGACGGCAAAAGCGCGTGGCGCATCGCCTCCGGACAGGCCGGCGGCCCGCAGGATGAGGGCATGAGACAGCGTGTGGTGCGAGTCGCCCTCACCGCCGCCCTGGTCGCCGTGGTCCTCCTCGCCGTCCCGCTGGCCCTGGCCATCAGGTCATCCCTGTACGCCGACCAGCGCGACACCCTGGAGCGCGCGGCCCTGTCGGGTGCCGTGCGGGTCAGCCCGGACTACACGACCGGCGATCCCGTCGAACTGCCCGCGCCGCCGGCCGGAGGACACCTCGGCCTGTACGACACCCACCTGCGCCTGCGGGCGGGCAGCGGCCCCAGGACCGGTGACGCGGCGGTGCGCCGAGCCCTCGGCGCGACAGTGGTGCGCGGGCACTCGGGCGGTGACCTCACCGTCACCGTGCCGGTCTCGCACGCCGAGCAGGTCATCGGCGTCGTCCGCGCCTCCTCGCCCACCGACGCCGTACGCGCCCGCGTCCTCGCCGTGTGGGCCGTCCTCGCCTGCGCCTGCGCCCTCGCCCTGACCGTGGCGGTCCTGGTCGCCCGCCGTCAGGCGCGGGTGCTGGCCGCCCCGTTGGAGGACCTCTCCCGCCACAGCCGGGCCGTCACCGCCGGCGACCTGAGCGCACGCGCCACGCCCAGCGGCGTCGCCGAGATCGACCAGGTCGCCCGCACCCACAACGAGATGCTGCACAGCCTCACCGAACTCCTGCGCCACGAACGGGACTTCACCAACAACGCCTCCCACCAGCTGCGCACCCCCCTGACCGGACTGCAGCTCACCCTGGAGGCGGGCCTCGCCCAGGACGACGACGCCCTGCTGCGCCCCGCCTTGGAGGAGGCGCTGGCCACCACCCGCCGCCTGCACGGCACGGTGGAGGAGGTGCTGCGGCTGTCCCGATCTCCTGGCCTGCCCGGCACTCGGGCCCCGTCCGTGCCGGTCGCACGGCTGCTGAGGGAGACCGATAACCACTGGCACGGGCTGTTCGCCCGCGACGGCAGGCGGCTGCTGTGCACGACGGGTGACACACCGGACGACGCCCGCGTCCCCGGTGCCCCGGTCGCCGAGATCCTCGGCATCCTGCTGGACAACGCGCGCGTGCACGGCCGTGGCACCGTCCACCTCACGGTCCGGGACCTCGGTGACGCCCTCGCCTTCGACGTCGCCGACGAGGGCGGGATCGGGACGACCCGGCCCTTCGAGCGCGGACACACCGGTGACGGGGAAGGAGAGGGCATCGGTCTCGCCCTGGCCCGGGACCTCACCGTCGCCCTCGGCGGCAGACTTTCGCTGATCTGCCGCCGCCCCACCACCTTCACTGTGCTGGTGCCCGTCCGCCAGGACGAGGCAGGGGACGGCAGCGGCTGAGGACGCCGGTACGACCGGGCGGCGTATCCGGCCAGCCCCCTCGGTAGCCGCGGCTGACAGCAAGTCAGTCGTGGCGAGCCGACGCGACGACGGCGTTCAGGTGTGCGAGGTGGAAGTCGAGACGCTTAGCCCGTTGGCAGCTCGCCGCGAAGGAGGAGCGATGGAGCTGTGGTGCCTGTGGGGCGCGGTGAACGGCCGATGCTCGGCCCGGCACTTGGTCGCTGTCCTCGGACGCTGTCCGCACCCTCACGCTCGAAAACGGTGGCCTCCTCGAACCACACCGGTCGGGCACGCGGGTGCGACATCACCGTCCCGCGCAGACCTCCGCGATACGGTTCCGCGGAAGATCACGCCAAGGGAGGAGGCTCGGCACCCCACCCTTGAGGGCGACCGTGCGAAGCCCGAATCTCTGGAGGACTGTGCGTCCGGTGAACACAGCGGATGAGGCAGACACGAAGCGCATGGAGCATTCCGCGCTGCTTCGGGAGGTCGTCAGGTTCGGTGCCGTCGGTGGGCTGGGCGTCGGGGTGAATCTCGCCGTGTTCAACCTCAGCCGAGCGGTCACGTCGATGCCCGTGGTGCGACGCAGTGTCATCGCGACCAGCGTGGCGATGGTCTTCAACTACCTGGGTTTCCGGTATTTCGCCTATCGGCACCGGGACCCGCGGGGCCGTGCCGTGGAGTTCGGTCTCTTCTGTCTCTTCAGCGTTGTCGGCCTGGTCATCGAGAACGGGGTGCTGTACGTCGCGACGTACGACTTCGGCTGGGACTCGGCGCTTGAGAGCAACCTCTTCAAGATCGCGGGGATCGCGTGCGCGACCCTCTTCCGCTTCTGGTCCTACCGCACCTGGGTGTTCCGGGTGCAACGCTGAGGGCGTCTTCGTCGGGCGCATTCGGCGTCGCACGTCTAATACCGGTCCAGCCGGTGCGCGTACGGGGTCGGCAGCGACGGTGCGCCGCCTCCGGGGAACCAAGCCATGCAAAGGTCCCGGTACCGTTCGGGGATCGACACGCCGTGCGCGTATGCGTCATCGGTCGACCAGTGACCAAGGAGCAGTCGAATGAGCGCCTTGTCATCGGGGAGCAGGTCGCCGCGTCGCAACGCGTCGGACGCTGCGTCGTACACCTTGTCCGACTGCTGACCGGCGGCCCTGCGCCGCAGCTCGGGTTCGAGCGACCGCAACAGACCCGGCCGGTTCAGGATGGCGGCCATCATCCCGCCGCTCGGCGGAAACCTCTGCTGGTAGGTGCAGCCCATGTGGCGGGCCACTCGGCCTACGAGGCTGTCGGCCGGATCCCGCACCCAGAAATCACTCAGGCGCACCTGCCAGCAGAGCCGGGAGACGGCCGTGAGCAGCAGGCGTGCTCCTGCGGCATCCTCGGCCACCAGTTCGTCCACGGCCAGCGAACCCAGGGGATCTCCGAAGGCTCGCCCCTCCAGCACGGCATAGCCGACAGCAGTGCCACCGGTCTGCAGGATCAAGGTCTGCGACCCCGGCTTCCACGTGGTCGAGGGAACGAGCCGGTTCCAGCCGGTATGCCGTTCATGGGTCCAGGGCCGCTGGGCGTGTGCGTTGTTGTACAGACGGATCATCGCCGGAAGATCGGCCGACGAGCCGTTACGGACGCCCGGGGCAGCCGCACCCGGATCGCGTCCTGCTGCGCGTTCGACGTTGCGTATGGGGATGACCAGGTGGCCTTCGGAGACAGCATTGACGAATCCGAAATTCTCGTACACTCCCTCGATGCCGTCGGACACGAAGGCGACGTCCACCCGCTGCGCCATGCCGGCGAGCGACTGACGCAGGAGTCGGCTCATGTACCCCTGGCGTCGGAACTCCAGCTGGGTCTCCACGCCACCGATGCCTTCTGCGGCCACGGCCACTGCACCAAATCGCTGCCGGAAGGACAGTGCCTCCAACTCGGCGACCGGTTCGCCTCCATCAGTCCGCAGTCGGCAGTAGCGCACTCGCAGACTGCGCACTTCCGGATCCACGACTTCGGTGTAGTCGACCCTTGGCCCATGCTCCGACACGGAAGTTCCTCAGCCTTCTGACAGCACCGCGGTGCCGCCATTTCAGGTGAACATCAGCAGGTTCTTCACCTGCCCCCTGCTG
Source organism: Streptomyces sp. N50 (assembly GCF_033335955.1). GTDB lineage: Bacteria > Actinomycetota > Actinomycetes > Streptomycetales > Streptomycetaceae > Streptomyces. The sequence goes on along the minus strand of NZ_CP137550.1, from coordinate 25,696 downwards.
CTGAAACCCGTCAACAAACGCTGTCACCAACAGCGAACGAGGCCACCTGCGCCGACCACGCCACAGCCACGGAACCTTCCGGCGCACCAGGGCGCCCAGCACCACCGGCCCTGGGATCAGCGGGAGCCAGGCGGTGATCAGCCGGTGACCGAGTACGACCGTCGCGGTGGCCGTGCGGGTCGGCGCCCCCGTCGCGACGAGGGCCGGAGTGAGTGCGGCGTCAAGCGAGCCGAGGGCGCCGGGCGTAGACAGCGACACGACGACGCTACTCGCCGCCAGGTACGCCGGGGCCCGGAGCAGGGCGGTCAGGCGCCGCGATCTTGTCGTGCGGTGGGGGCGATGTAGGCGTACACGGCACCGTCCAGCCGGACGAGCCTCCAGCCGCGGGCGTAGGACGGCGGACGGGCCGCGCCGGTGGTGAGGACGGCGACCGGCATCCGCTGGGCCGCCTGGGCGATAGCCGCGGCGTCGGTGTTGGCGTTGGGGCCGTTGGTACTGGCGGAGCCGCACCCGGCGTAGAAGGCGATCGGGAGGGACGACGGCCCGGTGAGCAGACACGGTGGGCGTACACCCACCCGGCGCAGCGCGGTGGCGGTGCGTTCCCAGCCCTTGTGGCCGGCCGTGGTGCGCTGAACGGTGTGTGCCAACACCGCGTACTGCACCGCCAGATGCCCGGCCAGACCCATCGCCACCAGCGTCACGGCGACCGGCCGCCAGGCCCGGCCCGGCGCGGTGACCAGCCAGGCGAGCGCGTCGGCGACCGGGATGGCCAGCAGCGCGTAGGTGGGCAGCAGGAAACGGGGCGCGGCGTAGCCGATGAGGAACAGATACGGGATCGCCGCCGTCACCGCGCAGGCCAACGGCAGCGCGGTGGACGGCGTACGCCGGCGCCGCACGGCCACGGCCAGCCCGATGGCCGCCAGCACCGGCAGAGCGAACCACCAGGCCGTCACCACGGGGTTCGGCATCGCGCCGGTGCACGGGCGGCACAGCGAACGCCCGCCCAGGCCGCGCAGTTGGTCACCGATGGCGATGTGCCAGCCCAGACCGCCCTGGATGTCGGATCCCTCGGACAGCCGCTGACTCAGCCCACCGAAGCGGACGTACGCCTCGATCACCCATTCGGCCGCCCCGGCCACCAGGCCACACAGCAGAGCGATGAGCAGCCGCGCGTGCCGCCACCGGTGAAGAACCACCAGGACGAAGAGCAGTGGCAAGGTCACCCACACCGCGTCCGTGGGCCGCATCCACGCCATCAGCAGGGCACTTGCCCCCAGCCCCCACACCGGACCACGTCGGGTGCGATCGGTCTGGGTCTGAAGGAAGCAGCCGACGCCTGCCAGGGCGCCGACCGCCACCCAGTAGTTGGGCATGGCCTGGGGACCGTAGAAGACGGTCACCCACAGGCTCGCGAACAGGGCGCCGCCCAGTGCGAGTACCCGGACCGGGAACAGGCCGCGCCAGGCGCGCAGCGCCAGGAACAGCCCGAGACCCGCCAGGAGTGCCAGGTAGACCCGCAGGAGCGGGGTGGACGACGACCATCCGGCGACCGGGGCCACCAGCAGCGAGATGCCGCGGGCGCGCGGGGCGCTGAAGAACGATGCCGGGGCGTGGGAGCTGACCTGGCTGACGTACACCGACTCGTCCCAGCCCAGCCCCATCCCCGGTCGTACGACCATCAGCTGGGCCAGAACGAAGACGCCCGCCACCGCCGCCAGCCACCACTGGCCCTTGCGGCCCCGTCCCGCGGCCGGGCCGAGCGGCGACTCCTGGCCGCCGATGCGGTCGAGGGTCACGGTGTGCACGGGTCTGGTCATCGTCCGTCCCTCGCCCCTGACGGTGTGTAGGCTGGCCATTACCCTACAGGCTGTAGGGTCACCTGCAGGAGCTGGGCCAAACATGGTCAAACTAGCTCGCACGCACCCGGAGCGCATTGCGGAGGTCGACGAGGTTCGGCCGCTCCAGGGACGGATCGTGCTGCGGCTGTCCCTGGTCGGAATCGTCGCCGACAAGGCCACCCTGATACTTCAGGCCCGCGACGGTGGCCAGGCCGAGATGCGGCTGCCCGCCGACGGTTACGGCGGCCGGTTCCAGGTACGGATTCCGCTGGACGCCCTCGCCACCGCGTGCACCGCACGGGATTGGATCTGGGACCTCTATCTGGACGCGGGGACGGAGGGAGAGCCGCTGCGGCTGGGCAGGCATCCGGACGGCATCAGCGGCGAGAAGAACGTCTTCCTCTGTCCGGCCCAGCGTGCGGCCGGGGTGCGGGTGCAGCTGTACTGCACGGTCTCGGACAACGTGTCGATCGCCTGCGCGCGGGAGGAGGAGCGGTGAGATCAGCCGCCGTGTCGGCTCCAGCGCCCCCGGCTCCGCCCGGTGTGACCTCCTTTCGGCGGACAGGACGGCTTGAGCGCGACTTCCTCGACGCACCGTGGGCCACCGGCAGGCCCTGGCACCGGTCGATATCCATCAGGGCGCGGCGGCGGTGTCTCCGTCGACCTGGTGGAGGCCGTCCTCCTTCGACTTCGCGAGCGGGGCCTAGTCCGGCCGCCGACGACGACCTCCGCGTCTGGGAACCGTACGATGCGCCGACGGACGAACAGCCCAGGTCATGCATCGGATCCGCGTACTCTCCCCCCTCCCCCACCGACCCGACCTCTCTTCCGTCCCCGTCCACGCCGGTTATCCCGGCCTCCCTCCGAGGTGAACCCCCACGGTGCCCGCACACCTTTCGCCCTCGAACCCCCGACAGCACACGCCCCCGGACCGCGTTCCCTCCCTGACCGCGCCGCCGCGCTCACACACACGGCTGCGTGGGGGCGCGGCGTCGGCCACGGTCTGGTACCTGCGGCTGCTCGCCGTGCTCAACCTGGCCGCGGTGGTCTCGCTGTCGTTCCGCGACGAGGTCCAGGAGCACAACGTCCCTGAGTACTTCACCCCGTATCTGGCCACCGCCGGGCTCATCTCGGCGGCGCTGGCGGTCTTCCTCGCCATGGTGATGCGGCGCCGCAAACGGGCCGCGTGGATCTTCAACCTGCTGCTGGCCGGCGGGCTGTTCGCGCTCTACACGCTGGCCATGACCCAGGAGGCGTACCGCGAGCACGTCACCAACTGGGGTTCTCTGCTGCTCACCGGCCTGTTCGTGGCCGCGCTGCTTGTCGGGCGCGGGGAGTTCACGGCCGTCGGGAACCGCTCCAACCCGAAGCTGGCCCTCGCCGCGGGAGCGGGTGGTCTCCTTGTGAGCGGCACGATCGGCACGCTGCTGGTCGCCGCCACCAACAAGCTGCCCGGCGCCACGTTGACCGACGAGATTGCCTACACCCTGCTGCGGGGTATCAGCGTCGGGCCGCTCGCCGACCGCGTCGACGCCGTGCACGCGCCGCGCTGGGTCGACGTCCTCATCAACATCTTGATCGCCGGGACCTTCCTGCTCGTCCTGTACGCCTGCTTCCGTGCCCCGCGCGGTCGCGCCCTGCTGGGCGAGGACGACGAACAGCGGCTGCGTGACCTGCTGGCCCGGCACGGCGAGCGGGACTCCCTCGGCTACTTCGCCCTGCGCCGCGACAAGGCCGTCATCTTCTCGCCCAGCGGCAAGGCGGCTGTCACCTACCGGGTGGTCGGCGGCGTCAGCCTGGCCTCCGGCGACCCCATCGGCGATCCCGAGGCATGGCCCGGTGCCATCGACGCCTGGCTGGAAGAGGCCCGTCGGCACGCCTGGACCCCGGCGGTGATGGGCGCGAGCGAGGAGGCAGGCACCATCTACGCCCGGCATGGGCTCGATGCCCTGGAGCTGGGCGACGAGGCCATCGTGGAGATCGCCGACTTCACTCTCGAAGGACGTGCCATGCGGGGGGTGCGGCAGGCGCACAACCGGGTGCGTCGGGCCGGATACACGGTGCGCATCAGGCGCCACGAGGACATCACGGACGACGAGATGGCGCTGCTGATCGACAAGGCCGACCACTGGCGCGACGGACCGACCGAACGCGGCTTCTCCATGGCGCTGGGAAGGCTCGGCGACCCCGGCGACGGCCGCTGCGTGATGCTGGAATGCCGCGACGCCGACGGCCAACCGCGCGCCCTGCTCAGCTTCGTCCCCTGGGGCGAGCACAGCCTCTCCCTGGACCTGATGCGCCGCGAACGCGCCTGCGAGAACGGCCTGATGGAGTTCATGGTCGTTGAACTGCTGCTGCGGGCAAAGGAGTTGGGCGTAGGGCGGGTGTCGCTGAACTTCGCCATGTTCCGCTCGGTCTTCGAACGCGGTGCGCGCCTCGGCGCGGGCCCGGTACTGCGGCTGTGGCGCTCGATGCTCACCTTCTTCTCCCGCTGGTGGCAGATCGAGTCGCTCTACCGCGCCAACGCCAAGTACCGACCCGTGTGGGAGCCCCGCTTCCTGCTGTTCGCCAAGAGCGGCGACATCCCCCGCATCGGCCTGGCCAGCGCCCGCGCCGAGGGATTCCTCACCCCGCCACCGCTGCCCGCCCTCCGGCGCCGCAGGCGTTCCTCCGCCTCCGGGGCGGAACCGGCCCCGGCAACCCAGAACTTGTAAGACGGGTCCTCAGCGGGCACGTCTCCCGGCGGCAAAGCCGGAGGGCACATCCCTGGGATCGGTCGACCGGCCCAGCTCCAGCTCCGGGACCGGTACAGGTGGTGATCTTCGCGTACGAGTACCAGCTGTGGACCTGTGGAGCGTGGCGCGCTAGGACACCGCGGGGGATGCGGGCCGCAGTCTGGCGACGACCCGGTTGGCGGCCGTCTTCTGCAGCAGTCCGTAGGCGAGCACTGGCAGCAGCAGGTGGGGCTTGTCGGGCAGTGAGGTCGTGATCAGTACCGCGCTCGCGCTGCTGTTGTTCATGCCGCAGGCCAGGGTCAGCGACGAGGCCACCGGGGCGTCCAGCCGCAGGACGCGGGCGGCCAGCCGGCCCAGCACGAAGGACAGCACGCACACCAGGGCGGCCACGGCGAGGGCGGCGGTGAACAGCAGCGGACGCGGGTGGGCCAGGAAGGAGCCGAGGGCGCCGCTGGCGTTGACGTAGGTCAGAACCAGCGAGCCGGCCAGGGCCGCGGGCACCACGGCCCGCAGCAGACGGGCCTGCCACGACGGCGGCAGCACGAGCGCGCACAGGAGACCTGCGGCGCAGGGCAGGACAACGGTGGCGAGGGTGAATCCGCTGTGGGCGGAGCCGCTCGTACTGGTGAGCGTCTTTGCGTAGCCGCCGCTGAGCAGCGGTGCCAGGGCCGCCAGCAGGAGTGGTGTGGTGAGGGGACTGAGCAGGGTGGAGGCGAGGACGAGTCCGACCATGGTCGGCTGGTCCCCCTCGCCCTTGCTGGTCCATACGGTGGCGCCGGCGGCCACGGGCATGGCCACGATCAGGATCATCGCGGTGAGCAGTCCACTACCGCCGTCAGAGTCGGGGGTGCCGCGCAGCAGGAAGGCGACGAACGGCACGACGAGCAGCGGAATCGCCAGATGCAGTGCGAGTCCGGCCAGCATGGCCTTGGGGCGCCGCAGCACGCGGCCGAGCGCGCGGACGGGTACCTGGAGCCCGGCCGAGAACAGCACCAGGGACAGCAGGAGCGAGGTGGTGTGCAGTGTCAGGTGGGCCGGTCCGCCGAGCGGCACGGCGTGCGGGCGGCGCAACCACAGGCCGACACCCGGCAGGAGCAGAGCAGCGACGTAGGAGACGAGGACGGCGCGGCCGAGCCGGCGGCGCAGCCAGTTCGTAGCACGGTCAACAGGTGAGTGGGAAACAGCGGGAGGGTTCACGGCGGCCTTCTTCCGTCACGAGGTCAGGAGCGGGACGGGACGCCGATATGCGCAGGTGGGACACGTGGATGTATATGAGGGCATCCTTCTCGGACGGTACGTGTGGGGCAGGTGATCAGCACGCGCAGTCAGGGTGCGTTCAGGTATCCACTGGCACGGTCGTGTCTCATGAGCTACGAACCGTCCCGAAACGCCGGAAGCCGTACGGAACGCCAACGCAGCGCCACGGCCAGCCAGTACACGCCCGCCCGGTAGGCACGGGATCAGCGTGGTCGGCACACTGATCAGTGACAACCTGACCGACAACATGGGCATCGCGCTGGAGACGACCACCACGGTGTTCGGGATCATCCTGGTCGTCGTGTTCGTCGTCTGGTACCGGCGGGAGCGGACTCTGTCGATCCACAGCATCGACACCACCAGCCGTGAGTCCTTCTACTGGCTGTCCGCGGTCCTGTTCGCCCCTCGCCATCGCCGCCGTGGGCATCGCCCACTTCACCCTCGGCCTGGACGCGGTGTGGAGCTTCTGGATCGCCTGCATCCTCACCCGCCCGCTGGGCGCCTCGATCGGCGACTACCTCTCCCGGCCGACCGGCGACGGCGGCCTCGGACTCGGCACCGTCGTCACGAGCGTCCTCTTCCTGGCGGTCATCCTCGGCATGGTGATGTACCTGACGGTGACCCGCAAGGACGCCATCGACCGCGAGCCCCTCGCGGGACAGGCGCCCTGAACAGCGCGGAGGCGTTCAGGAAGCGTTCAGGAATTGATCGACAGAGTCGGACACCACGGCCGTCCTCCGCGGCCGGACCATGCGTTGACAGGGCGCCTTTTTCCTTCACGGGAACGGGCGCCCTTCCATGCCCCCACCGATACCCCCCACTGAAGCAGGAGTGTCCGACACCTTGGAGATTCCGGAAGCCCTCACCGACACCGACGTTACCGGTGCGCACCAGCGGACCGTGGTCACTGCCAAGTCGGTGATGAAGAAACTGCCCGAGGTCACCCTCGCCTTCTGGATCATGAAGATCGCGGCGACGACCCTGGGCGAGACGGCCGGCGACCTCTTCGCCCAGACCCTGAAGCTCGGCTACTTCCTCACCACGATCGCGCTGTTCCTGGTCTTCGTGGTGACCCTCGTGGTGCAGTTGCGCTCAAGGCGCTACAACCCGTTCTTCTACTGGACGGTCATTCTGTCGACCAGCATGGCCGGCACCACGATGTCCGACTTCATGAACCGCGACGGCAGCGCCAAGTACCTCTCGGACGGCGCCACTTCACTTGGCTGGGGGCCGCAGGGTCTCGGCCTGGGCTACCCGGCCGGCGCGGCGATCCTGATCTCGATCCTGGTCGTCATCTTCGCCGTCTGGAAGCTGACCGGGATGACGTTCGTCATCCGGGACATCGTCAGTTTCCGCGGCGAGGCACTGTTCTGGTCGGCGATCCTCGTCTCCAACACCCTCGGCACCTCCATGGGTGACTTCCTGTCCGACAGCTCGGGTCTCGGCTACGCAGGCGGGGCGGCGCTCGTGACCGGCGTGCTGCTGGTGCTCGTCGCCCTGATGAAGGCGCCCGCGGTGCCGAACGTGCTGCTGTTCTGGATCGCGTTCGTGCTGACCCGCCCCCTCGGCGCCACCGCCGGCGACTTCCTGACCAAGCCGGTCGCCAAGGGCGGTCTCGACCTGGGTACGCCGGGTTCGTCGGCCGTGCTCCTGGCGGTCCTGATCGGCCTGATGGCGTACGCCCATGTCCAGGAGCGCCGGCGCTCCGCCCCGTCTCGGTCCTAGCCTCCGCGGCCCGGCGCGCGCGACTGAGGCACTCGGCGGACGCACTGACCTGGTCGGGTGTGCGAGTTCGGCGCGCCTGGCCTTCACGCGAAAGGACGTCACCCGGCCGGAGGGCGCCATCGACCGGGTGACATGAGTGGTGCGAAGGGCGTTCCTGCCCGGCGGGTGGGTCGGCTTTCGTTGCCAGTGGCGGTGACCATGTCTTCGACCGTTTCTTCCGGGCCCGGTCCGCCCGAGACCGGAACCCCTGTGATCCGGCTACCCGACCGCAACTTCGGCGGGGTGGGACTGAGCCTGACGATCGTGCGCACGGTCACCGCCCACGGCAGCCTTATGTGGATGGCCGATTCCCCGGCCGGCGCCGAGTTGCTCGTGCGGCTGCCCCTCACCGATTCAGGGCCTACCTGGTGCCCTCGATGCGTGCGGTGCTGATCGTCATGGGTGTTCCGGTCACGGCGATGAGGTACATGCGCCGCTGCCCGCCGGGCAGCGCGCGGTGGCCGCCCGCAGGCCGGACGACGTACACGGCCGTGCTGTGCGGGGCGAGGGTGGCGGGGCCGGAGGTGATGGTCCACCAGTTGGAGGCGCCCTGGCCGAGGCGGCTGGCGAAGTGCGGGGTGAGGGCGGTGCCGGTGGTGTTGGCCGCGCGTACCGTGACGGAGGTGACGGAGGGGTGGGACCGGCCGGTGAGGTGAGTGGTGAGGGCCATGCGCAGGGGCGGCGGGCTGGCGGCGGCGATGCAGGCGCACAGCAGTGCCGGGGTCACCAGCGCCATCGCGACGGCGGCTTTCGCGGGGCGGCCGGTGAGGCGGGGGATACGGGGCTGCCAGGCATGGGCCAGGGCCGAGGAGGGGACCGTCGCGGCGGCGGCCAGCCACAGCGGGGTCATCATCAGGAAGTAGCCGTCCTGGGAACGGGTGGCGAGGTAGAAGGACAGCCAGGGCAGGACGGTCAGTGCCGTTCCCAGGCGGCGGGCGAACAGCAGGGTCGCGGCGAGCAGGCCGACGAGGAGCAGTTCGCTGGCGTAGGAGTAGTAGTCGAGGCGGCTGCTGCCGTCGGTGAAGTAGTAGGAGATGCCCATCAGGCCCTGGCCGTGCAGGATCGCCTTCTGGGTGAGGGGCAGTAGCAGTCCGCGCAGCCAGGCGGAGAAGCCCTGGGCGGCGAAGTAGGCGTTGATGCCCGCCCACGTCAGCGCCGCGATGCCGGCGAAACGGGCCAGCACGGCCGCCGCGGGACGAGCCCCGAGTTCGCCGCGCCGTACCGCGAAGAGGCCGATGAGCAGGAACGGGGCGAAGAACCAGGCCAGTTGCTGGGCGGCGCAGGCGGCACCCAGGCACACGGCCCGCAGCACCCCGCTCCGGCCCAGGCGTCCGCCCGCTCCGGTGGTCGGCCAGTAGACCGTCACCGGGATCAGCAGGGCCAGGGCGACGATCGCCGGGTAGCCGGAGCGGGCATAGCCGGGGAGGATGCCGAAGCCGAGGCACACGGCGGTGGCCGCCGACCGCCAGGGGGCGGGCAGCAGCAGCCACAGCATGACCGTTCCGGCGATCAGTGCCCCCGTGGTGACCAGGGTGGCGGCTGCCGAGGTGTGCAGCAGGGCGTGGACCGGTGCGGCGAGCAGGGCGGTCAGCGGTGGATAGCCGTACGTGTAGTCGGCCGAGCCGGACATCGTCTTGGTCAGGCCGGAATGGGACGTGCCGAACAGCCACGGCCAGGGCTGTCCGTAGACGGGGCGGCCGTGCGCGATCTCGTTCGCGGCCTGCGCGGTCAGTACGCCCTCGTCGGTGCCGGTGTGGTTCAGCCAGTAACCGCAGACCACCAGGACCACCGCGAGGACGAGAACTACGGCGTCCACCCGGACCAGGGCGCGGCGGCCTCGTACGGCGAGTGCGAGTACCCCGCACACGAGGATCCCGGCGTAACAGACGGAGAGGACCGCGGCGACGGGCGGATCGGAGAGCATCGCCTGGGTCCAGGCCGAGCGGGTGCCGATGAACAGGCTGATCGTGCCGATCAGCGTCATGCCCCGGTGCCATTGCTGGGGGTTGTCCGCGTCGTCGGAAGCCCGCGGCTGATCAGCAGTAGGCGGGCGCGTGTAGCGCCGTCGCACTCCGGCATTGACGGTATGGGCGGCCATATCCACCTTCTCCATACTCAGCTACTACATCATGTAGAGGTGAGTGTGGGCACTCCAGATTCGTCCAAGTGAGGTGAGAGCGTCATAAGAAAGTGGTCTGGCATTCAACTGGTCGATGCCACCGCGAGGGCGACACCATCGCGAGACCTTGTGAAGCCCGTCCGCGCCACGCGCATGACGCCTCGGTCCTCGGACAGCGCTGCCCGGGGTCCTTCGCCATGTTCGGTGCGCGATGGTGTTCGCAGGCGTCAGTCCACTCACGGACTTGGTCTCCAGGGTGCTCGCTGCGTCACCGGCCCCCTGCTCGCATGTCTGGGCGCCTCCGCTGAGTCGCTCCAACTCACCGCAGTCCGTGGAGGTGTTGCGTCGCAGTGAGCCTTGGCTGAAAACGAGGGTCACATTCTCATCGGTGGGAGCGGCCGCCTGCGCATCGCTCCGGCGGACGTGACCCCGTTCTGCTCGCCGGGGTCGCAGGCGTCTCTCCTTCTTGGGGGAACCCATGCCTGCTTGGTGAAGACCCGACCGCTCATTCCGGGCGTGTTCACGCATGCGCCGTTTCCGGTACACAAGGCGCGACTCTGATGAGCCCGGCACCCGCAGCCCGCCCCGAACACCCGGGAGAAACCAGATGTCCAGACGCCATGTCAGGCCCGCAGCCTTCCTTGCCGCGACCGGAGTTCTCACCGGGGTGACCGCCGCCCAGCCCACAGCGTTCGCCGCCTCCCACCACCCGGCCGCCACCCGACACGTCCTGCTGGTCTCCGTCGACGGGCTGCACCAGTCGGACCTGGCCTGGTACATCGCCCGGCACCCGAACTCCGCCCTGGCCCGACTGGTCGGCGGCGGCGTGGAGTACACCCACGCCCGCACCACCACGCCGTCCGACTCCTTCCCCGGCATGGTCGCCCAGGCGACCGGCGGCAGCCCCGGCACCACGGGCATCTACTACGACGACACCTACAACGCCGCCCTTCTCCCGGCGGGAACCACCAGCTGCAAGGGCGTCAAGCCCGGGGTCGAGGTGGACCTCACCGAGGACCTCGACAAGAACCAGACCTCTATCGATGCCGGCCAGGGCCTGGCGGGGTTGCCGGACAGCATCCTGTCGATGACGGGCCACCCGCAGAGCCTGATCAACGCGTCGAAGCTGCCCGTCGACCCGAAGACCTGCAAGCCGGTCTACCCGCACTCCTACCTCAAGGTGAACACGATCTTCGAGGTGGCCCGCCAGGCAGGTCTGCGCACCGCGTGGTCGGACAAGCACGCCGCATACGAGATCCTCAACGGCCCCTCCGGCACCGGCATCCAGGACCTGTTCGCCCCGGAGATCAACAGCGACGCCCTCGGCTACGCCGCCGGCAACGACTGGACCACGGACAACAAGGCCACCGAGCAGTACGACGGCTACAAGGTGAAGGCAGTCCTCAACGAGATCGACGGCTACGACCACAGCCGCACCCACAAGGTCGGCACCCCGGCGATCTTCGGCCTCAACTTCCAGTCGGTCTCCACCGCGCAGAAGCTGCCCGCCTCGGACGGCCTCACCGGCGGCTACACCGCCAAGAACGTCCCGGGCCCGCTGCTGGTGAAGAACCTCGACTTCGTCAACACGGAGATCGGCGCCCTGACCGCCGAGATCGCCAAGCGACACCTCTCGGGCAGCACCACCGTCATCCTCTCCGCCAAGCACGGCCAGTCGCCCACCGACCCCGCCGCGCTCACCCGCGTCGACGACGGCCCGCTCCTTGACGGCCTCAACGCCGCCTGGAAGAAGCTCCACCCCGGCGCTGCCGACCTGGTCACGCACGCCGTGGACGACGACGCCATGCTGCTCTGGCTCTCCGACCGCTCCCCGGCTGCCACCGCCTTCGCCAAGAAGTACCTGCTCGCACAGAACGGCACCGGCACCGACATCAACAAGGCGCCCAAGGGCTACACCCGCAGCGGGCTCAGCAAGGTCTACGCAGGCAAGGCCGCGGCCGACTACTTCCACGTCAAGGCTGGCGATGCCCGGGTCCCGGACCTTTTCGGTGTCGCGCAGTACGGCGTCGTCTACACCGGCGGCACCAAGAAGGTCGCCGAGCACGGCGGCGGCCACTCCGACGACCTCGCCGTACCTCTCGTCGTGACCGGCGCCTCCGTCCCGGACGGCGTGCGCGACTCCGCGAGCGTGCAGACCAAGCAGATCGCACCGACGATCCTGAGCCTGCTCGGTCTCGACCCCCGCTCCCTGCAGGCCGTACGCGAGGAACACACCGCGGTACTGCCGGTCCGCTGAGTCGTTCGGTCGGGAAAGCCGGACGGCCGTCCAACTGGCAATCGGCTGGGCGGCCTTGGGCATGGCGCAGGCTCGACCGTTTAACCGGGCCGGGGTCGTGGTCGTCTTGAAGCCACCGGTCTTGTTGGCCTGGATGGCGAAGTCGTCGGTGGACGTCTTGCTGAGGTCCACCGCCCCCCTTCACGTTGCCGACCAGCTTCTCCGCCGCCAGAGAGGTCTTCGGTCTGTCGGCCGGCATGAGTCAGTCCGGGAGGAACTGGCCCTTTCCCTCGTCCAGGGCCACGATGTAGTCGGCCTTGGTCACCACGCACTGGTTCGACACGAACGACGCCAGCAGCTTGCTCGCGATGTCGGCCGCGCTGTGCGTGTCGAACCAGTGCGTGGTGGCGACGAGCGCGTCGACGACCTTCTGCACCATGGCCTTGTGCGCGTTCACCCAGTCGGTGCGGGCGAGCACGCCGACGGCGGGATAGGCGCCGCCCATCGCGGCCTTGGCGCCGTCCGTGGTGGCCAGGTCGATCGCGGAGGTGCCGACGCCCTTCCTCTGTTCACGAACACGCTGTCGAAGCGGCTTGGCCCCGTGCCCGACCACCAGCCACAGGATGGAGGCCGGGGGCAGCACCGCGGCGGCGAAGGCGGCAGCGGCCATGCCGTGGGCGGCCCGGTCGCGTATCCGCCGTCCCAAGCTGGTGCCCGCCATGGGCACTAGGGTCAGCACGTGGCTTTCATCATGGTGTGCGAAGACGACGCGGCGGTCCGCGGCATCCTCAAGCGCGCCCTGGAGCACGACGGCCACACCGTCTCCGTCGCCGCCACGGCCGACAGCCTGCTGCGGCAGCTCGCACCGGCGCCTCAGTTGGTCGTCCTGGATCTCGGGTTGCCGGACGCCGACGGTCGCGATGTCTGCCTGGCCCTGCGGGCTCGCGGCGTCGACGTGCCGGTGTTGATGCTCACCGCCTTGGACGGACTGCATCACAAGGTGGGCGGCTTCGAGGCCGGCGCCGACGACTACATGACCAAACCCTTCGACATCCCGGAACTGCTGGTGCGTGTCAGGGCGCTGCTGCGCCGGGCCACCGTGGCGTCCGCACCGCACGAGGTCGTCCTTGATCCGGCGAAGCACGTGGTGACCTACGATGCGGTGAGCATGAGCCTGACCCCGACCGAGTTCCGGCTACTGGGCCGCCTGATCGCCTCGCAGGGCGACGCGGTACGCCGCCACGCCCTTGCCGCCGCCGGCTGGCCGCACGGGGCCCAGGTCAGCGACAACACCCTCGACTCCTATGTGCGCCGGTTGCGGACCAAGCTCGGTCCGCTGGGTGTGGCCGAGCGGCTGGCGACCGTCCGCGGCGTGGGCTATCGATGGCAGTGACGGGATTCCGCCGAAGCGTCGTCGCGCTCACCGTGCTGATCGCCACCGCAGTGGTCGCGATCCTGGTGGTGGTTTCGCACGTGCTGCTGAGCAGGGTGACGGATGCCGACGCGCACGATCTGGCCCGTACGCGCGCCGAGGCGGTCGCGGCGAACGTCAGCGTCAAGGGTGGCCGTGTCGTGCTCACGGAGAACGGCAGCGAGGCGCTGGACGAGGTCGCCTGGGTGTATGCCGATGGCCGTCTTGTCGACGGGGACGTGCCGCCGAGCCTGGTCGGGCGCGTCGAGGAGCTGGCGGACTCGGGGCGATCGCAGACCGCGACCGTCGGCGACTACCTCCTGTTCGCGCGGCCGGTTCCGGCCGGCGGCCACCACGTCATGGTGATCGTCCGGGTGGACCTCACGCCCTACGAGACGTCCGAGCAGCGCAGCCTGACCTTGTCGCTGATTCTGGGCGGCCTGACGATCCTCCTCGCCGGCGGTGTCGCGCACCTCGTGGTGCACCGCGCGCTGCGCGTCGTGCACGAGATGGCCGCCCTCGCCGACGACTGGGGCCATCACGAGCCCGGGCGCCGTTTCAACCTCGGAGCCCCCCGTGACGAGTTCGGGGAACTGGGACAGACCCTGGATCGCCTCCTGGAGCGGGTTGACAACGCGCTGGCGGACGAGCGCCGGCTCACCGACGAGATCGCCCACGAGCTGCGGACACCGCTCACGGTCCTGCGAGGCGAGGCGCAGCTGGCGCAGCTGTCCGGCGAGCAGGTGGTGCCGGAGGTGGTGCTGAGCGAGGTCGACCGCCTCAATGCGGCGATCACGACGCTATTGCGCGCAGCGCGCGCACGGACGGACGAGGGGACCCGGTGTGATCTGCGCTCCGCCGCGCGGCAGGCGATCGGCGGCCGCGCGGTCGAGGTCGCCTTCCCGGCGAAGGCCGAGGTGGCTTTGGCGCCCGACGTCGCTGTGTCGCTGCTGTCACCCCTGCTGGAGAACAGCCTGCGGCATGCGAAGTCCCGTGTGTGGATCACCGCGCGCAGCCAGGGCGAGGCCATCGTGGTGGATGTCCTGGACGACGGCCCAGGGTTCGATCCCGCTGAGGTCGACCGGGTCTTCGAAGCGGGCGTGACTGGCGGCGGCGGGTACGGGCTGGGGCTCCCGGTGGTCCGGCGTATCGCTGCCTCGGCCGGTGTGGAGGTCCGGGCGATCGCGGACGGCCGCGGTCACGTCCAGGTGACACTCCCGGCCGCGAAGGCGGCCACGTAGTCAGGTTGCTTGCAGGTTCCCTCCGTAAGGCTCCCGGCATGACAACGACAACGGAAGCACGCCCACGCAGCGGGCGCCTCATGCTCAACAAGGTCCCCGAGGTCACCGTCTGGTTCTGGGTGATCAAGATCCTGTGCACCACCGTCGGTGAGAGCTTCGCCGACTGGATCAACATGAAGCTGGGCGTCGGCCTGGTGAACACGGCCTGGATCTTCACCGCGGTGTTCGTCGTGGTCCTGGCCGTCCAGATGCGGCTCAAGCGGTATGTCCCGTTCCCGTACTGGCTGACCGTGGTCGTTGTCAGTGTCACGGGCACCCTGTACACCGACATCCTCACCGACCAGCTCAATGTGCCGCTGTGGATCAGCTCCGCCGTGTTCTCGGTTCTGCTCGCCGTGGTCTTCGGCGTGTGGTGGCTGCGGGAGCGCACCCTCTCGATCCACTCGGTGACGACGCTTCCGCGTGAGTCGTTCTACTGGCTCGCGGTTCTCGTCACCTTCGCGCTCGGCACCGCGACCGGGGACTGGACCCTGGAGCTCACCGGCTGGAGCCCGGGCGCCTCGGTGATGCTGCCGCTCGGCCTCATCGCGGCGATCACGCTGCTGTGGAAGTTCGGCGCGAACCCGGTGCTGTCCTTCTGGCTCGCCTACATCCTGACCCGCCCGCTGGGCGCGAACATCGGCGACTGGCTCGCCTCCCCGAAGGTCGCTCAGCCGGGCGAGCCGACCGGCCTCGCGCTGGGCACCTTCACCACCAGCCTGATCTTCCTCGGCCTGATCCTGGCCACCGTGGCCTACCTGACGGTGACACGCTCGGACGTGACCGAGACCTACGAGGCCGCCCACGCCACCCACGCCACCGGTGACCTGCGAAAGGAGCGCGTCGGTCTGGCCGGCTTCGGACTGCTCGCCGTCGCCACCATGGGCCTGCTGATCTGGGCCCACAGCCAGCCGCACACCGGCCCGGCGCCGGAGGCCGACAACACCTCCGCCGTCCAGATGGCTCCCGGCCAGGCGGTGAAGAAGTTCCCGCCCGCCAAGGTCGCCGCGCTGAAGAACCTCGCCTCCACCTCGCTCAAGGACGCACGCTCGGGGAACGCGAAGGGAGCGCACACGGCCGCCCAGTCGCTGCGGGACCTGTGGGACGCCGACCAGGCATCGCTGCAGCCGCTGGACAACACCGGCTGGACCTCCATCGACGCCCAGATGGACAAGGTGCTGGGGACCTTCGGCATCGACCACTCGAATCCGCCGATGCCGCCCGCGCAGCAGGAGAAGGAACTGAACGCCCTCCTGACGGACATGGGCTGACAGACCCCCTGCGCCCGGCGACGGGCGGAGTGTGGGGGGCCGCGCCGAGAACCGCGCCGCCTCGGCACACGCCGACGAGCTGTGGTCGGTGCAGGCGGCCGTCTGTGTCAGCCCGGGCATGTCCGCGGACTCACGTGGGCGGTCGAAGCCGGCGTCTCAATGGCTTCGGCCGCCCGCTGTTCCCCCCTCAAGCTGATCGAGGACAAGGCGCTTCAGGAAAGGCGGTGTCCGATCCCGCGCGCCGTGCCGATGGTCAGCGCGCTGCCGGCTTCACGCAGCTTCCGCCGCAGCCGGGTCAGGTACTGGTCCAGTGTGTTGTCACTGACCTGGGCACCCTCCGGCCAGCCAGCCGCGACCAGTTCGCGGCGCCGAACGACGCTCCCGCCCGCGGCCACGAGTGTGGCCAGCAGCCGGAACTCCGTGGGGGACAGGGCGACGGCCGTGCCGTGCACGGTGACGCGGTGGCCGACCGCGTCCAGAATCAGGTCCCCGACCGCGATCGCCGCGGCCGGCGCAGCCCGCTTCACGGACGCACGCAGCCGGGCGGTGAGTTCGGCCAGATGGAAGGGCTTGGCCAGGTAGTCGTCACCGCCTGCCGAGAAGCCCGACAGGCGGTCCGCGAGCTGTCGCCGGGCGGTCAGGAAGATGACCGGGGCCAGGAAGCCGTTGGTACGCAGCGCCTGGCATACGTCCCGACCGTCCGAGTCGGGCAGCCCGATGTCCAGGACTACCGCCGCGATGTCGCCGGTGGCCAGCCGCAGGGCGGTGGCACCGTCGGCGGCGAGGAGGGGCTCGAAGCCCGCCTCGTACAGCCCACGGCGCAGTACGTCCAGCAGTACGTGATCGTCCTCAACGACCAATATCTTGTGACGCATGGTCTTCCTTAGGTGCTTCGGCCGGGCGGGTCGTGTCCGAGATGAGTGATTCGGGCGGCCAGTGGGCCATGGCCGCCGGACACGCCGCGAGGCGGCCGGCGGCGAGTCGCTGCGGCATCGCTCCCCGTGGAGCGCGCCAGAGTCACCGTGGTGCCGTGCCCCAAGGGGAGCGCCCATCCACTGACAGCACCCCTTTCCCTTGGACCACCTGACGTAGGTGAACGGGCAAATATGAATGACTACAAGGGTGTAGACGTTCGTCGCACTGTAGACGATCGGCGAGTGGGAGGCGTTCCCGGGCTTGTGCGCCCTTACCTTCTCGGCGCGGATGTTCTCCGACCCCAGTGGCCAACTCGCGGAGCTGGAACAGGCCGTCCGTGGTGACGGTGCTACTGCGCGACATCGCGTCGAAGACGTTGATCGCGCCGTCAAGGAGGGCGTCCAGCTCTTCGTCGTTGAGGGCGGTGATGTCCTCGGGAAGCGAGAACTCTTCCATGGGGTCGGTATGCAAAAGATCGATCTTGGAGACCCGGCCCAAAACCAGCGGACGTCTGTAACGGATAGTAGCCCGTCGCCCTGGTGGGCGGGCTGGTCGTCGTCCCGCCGGACTATTCGTCCGACGAGCGTGTCAGATTCACGGGCGTACCGGTGGTCGTGTGCGCGGGCGCTCGCCCTGTGGGCGGGGAACACTGATGCGTTGACGACCTCGCTATCGAGCGCCTGGATGTCGGGGGCGGCGGCCAAAGGCCCCAGGACGACCTTGATCGCCAGCTCATAGTTCGAGCGGGTCGCAATCACAGGAGAGCCTTTTGCGCTCTCGTCCTGGTGGGTTGGGCGGACATGTTACGGAGGCCCGCTGCGGGCGATTTTCCTGATCGGCATCAGTTGGGCCTGCGGGTGGGGGGATTGCTTTCGGGCACCGGCGTCGGCTCTTGGGCCGTGTTGGTCGGTTGCCTGTGCAGGCTGCGTTCGAGGTTTTCGCTTGTGCGCAGGACTGCAGTGTCTTCCCGCGGCCCCGGCCAGGTGATGAGCAGGTAGCGCTCAACGGGTTCCATGCTCGTTTTGTCGCGGAGCGTTTCTCGGCCCTCGGCATGGACTCGGAGCCTGTACCAGGCGGCTCCCTATGGAGCGAGGAGGGCAGCGTCGTTGGCTACCGGACCGAGATCGAGCGACTCGACTTGGAGGTTGCCTGCCGGGGCGTGGAGGCTGACTTCGACGATCTCCTCCCAGGTGTCTGCTGCCAGTTCCCCGGGAGGGCTGTCCTGGGCCAGGCCTGTGAATTCCACGTACCCGGTGTTGATCCCCGTGACGATTAGGGCGCCCTGAGTCATGGGAGCCACGAGTCCGTTTGACCAGTCGGCTGTCTCGACAGCGATCACACCATCGTCCAGAACACCGAAAGTTCCCTCAGTGACAAACACCCGGTGCGGCTCGGGCACGGTCATCTCCTCGCTGGGCTGGGTCGTCGAGGGAGGGTGTCATGCCTGCACCTGGAACTGGACCAGCAGGCGCTGGACCGGCACGGGCGTACCGAACACGTCAGGGTCCGGCAGATCCGGTGGTCCGCCGGTGACGGCATGGGTGACAGCGCCCACCTCTACGCGGTCACCGTCATCGACGGCCCGCCGCTGGCTCCGATCGAGGAGAACGGGCTCCTGGGCTGGACGTGGGTGGTGGGCGGCACGTACACGGTGACCGTCGATCCGCAGGGCCGTGCCCCGCTCAGGCGGGGGGACAGGCCCGGGCCTCCGGTGATCCAACAGCCGCTGCAGATCCCACTCGTCCTCGGCCTGGCCTCCGTCCTGCGGCGGCCCGCAGGTCTGCTCCTGCGCCGACGACGCGTCCCGTCAGCCGGACCCGTCACCCGTGAGGGCGACCGCCGCTGCAAGCTCCGCCCGTCCCAGCGGGCGATGGTGGCACCGATCTGCATGACTGTCGGCTGAGTCGGTTCTGGTCAGGCGAGGACGCTCACCCGTTGCCGTTCCGCCTCCGCGAGGCGCGCCGAGCGGGTCCGGGTGCCGAAGGCAGCCAGGGCGATCGCGCCGAGGAGCCAGGTGCCGGCGATGAAGTAGAAGACGCTCTGGTAGCCGTGGCCGTTGTAGAGAGAGGCGACGATCAGTGGGCCGGCGGCGTTGGACAGGCGGCCGAGGCCGTAGGAGACGCTGGTGCCCAGTGAGCGGCTGCGGGTGTCGAAGAGTTCGGGGGAGTAGGCGTAGGCGAGGGCGGTGTAGCCGCGTTCGAAGAAGTTCACCAGGAAGCCGAACACGACGATGAGGACGGGGTTGAAGGTGAGGCCGTACAGCAGGCCGCAGACCGCGATCACCGTGCCGAAGGCGACCAGGCACCATTTGCGCTCGAAGCGGTCGGTGACCAGGGAGGCCAGGTAGCAGCCGAGTGGTGCGCCGATGGTGGTCAGGGCGACGTAGAAGACGGACTTCTCGACGCTGAAGCCCTCCTTGGCCAGCAGGGTGGGTGCCCAGCTGGAGTAGCCGAAGAAGCCGATGGTCTGTGTCATCCACAGTGCGGTGAGCAGGAGCGTCGGGAGCAGGTACCTGCGCTGGAGGAGCAGCCGCAGCGGCGCCTTTGCCGACGGCTTTTCGGTGACCGGGGGCGCGGGCTCGGGGAGAGGTCCTTTCTCCGCGGCGACGCGTGTCTCCATCTCCCGCAGGATCGCGTCCGCCGTGGCGTGGTCCCCCCTGCTTTCGAGCCAGCGCGGTGACTCCTTGAGGTGCCGGGTGAACAGGACGAGCAGGATGCCCAGGGAGCCCCAGAGGTAGACGAGCCGCCACGACCAGTCGTTGAGCGGTACGACCGCGCTGGCGATGAGGTTGGTGACGGGGGTGCCGCAGATGCCGATGGCGATGGCGTACGCCTGGTACTTGCCGCGGGTCGCCGACGGGTACATCTCGTTGACGTAGACGACTCCCACGACGGTCATCGCCGACAGGCCCGCCGAGGTCAGGACGCGGAAGACGCCCAGGGACACGAGGTCCCAGGAGAACACCGCGGCGAAGGAGGAGAGGCCGAAGAAGAGTGTCGTCCACAGCAGGGCCCGTTTGCGGCCCCATCGGTCGGCGAGGGAGCCGGCGACGATCGCCCCGATGAACATGCCGACGAACGAGAGCGAGGTGACGTAGGCGATCTGGTCGACCGTCACGCCCCACAGCTTGATCAGTTTCGGTGCGGTGGTGGCGAAGCTGTTGATGTCGGCGAACTCGAAGAAGTAGGCGAAGGCGACGGCGAGCAGGGTGACTTTGTGGAACCGGGAGACCGGAAGCCGGTCCAGTCGGTTCAGCGCGTTGGCGTGTTGCATGAGCGGCCCTTGTCGAAGTCGGGGAGATGGGAGGGGAGTTGGGGCGCCTGGAGCGGGAGTTGGGGCGTCAGGCGTCCTCGCCGGGCCAGTACAGGCGCATCGGGTTGGCGACGAGGAGCTTGTGGCGCTGGTCGTCGGTGACCGCCACCTGCGGGACGTGGTCGACGAGGAGGCCGTCGTCCGGCATGTGGTCGGTGAGGTTGGGGTGCGGCCAGTCCGTGCCCCACAGCACCCGGTCGGGGAACTCCTCGACGACGCGGCGGGCGAAGGGGATGACGTCGGTGTAGGCGTGGCGTTCGCCGTCGAGGGCGGCCGGTCCGGTGACGCTGAGGCGCTCGGGGCAGGTCACCTTCACCCAGATGTCGTTGTCCTCGACGAAGCGCAGGAACCGAGTGAACTGCGGCCCGTCCACCGGCCGGGTCACGTCCGGGCGGCCCATGTGGTCGATCACCAGCGGCACGGGCAACGAACCGAAGAATCCCTCCAGTTCGGGCAGGTCGGCGCTCTCGAAGTAGAGGACGACGTGCCAGCCCAGTGGGGCGACCTTCTTGGCGATCGTCTGGAGGTCGTCCTCGGGCGAGGCGTCGACCAGGCGGCGTACGAAGTTGAAGCGCACTCCGCGTACGCCCGCCGCGTCGAGTGCGAGCAGTTCGCTCTCGTCGATGTCGGGTCGGACGGTCGCGATGCCGCGGGCCCGGCCGCCCGCGGCCCGGACGGCGTCGACCATGGCGCTGTTGTCCGCGCCGTGGCAGGTGGCCTGCACGATGACGTTGCGCGCGACGCCCAAGTGGTCGCGGAGCGCGAAGAGTTGATCCTTGCCGCCGTCGCAGGGCGTGTACTTGCGTTCCGGTGCGAAGGGGAACTCGGCCTGCGGGCCGAAGACATGGCAGTGGGTGTCGACGGTTCCCGGCGGGAGCCGGAAGGCCGGTTCGGACGGATTCTCGTACCAGTCCAGCCAGCCGGGGGACTTGGGGGCGAGGGTGCTCATGCGCGTCACCGGCCCTGGTGCTTGAGCAGTGCGTCGAGGCGGGGGTACACGGCGCGGACGTTGTGCTCCTGGACCGCTGCCAGGTCGTCCGCGGGCAGCTTGGCCGCTTCCGCGTAGCGGCGGGTGTCGTCGAAGTGGTGGCCGGTGCACGGGTCGATGTCGCGTACGGCGCCGATCATCTCCGAGGCGAAGAGGATGTTGCGGGCCGGGATGACGTCGTAGAGGAGGTCGGCGCCGGGCTGGTGGTAGACGCAGGTGTCGAAGTAGACGTTGCCCAGGAGGTGTTGCTCCAGCGGAGGCTTCCCGAGTGCCATCGCGAGGCCCCGGAAACGGCCCCAGTGGTAGGGGACGGCGCCGCCGCCGTGCGGGATCACCAGGCGCAGGGTCGGGAAGTCGGCGAACAGGTCGCCCTGGACCAGTTGCATGAACGCCGTGGTGTCGGCGTTGAGATAGTGCGCGCCGGTGGTGTGGAAGGCCGGGTTGACGCTCGTACTGACATGGACCATGGCCGGGATGTCGTACTCCACCATCTTCTCGTAGATCGGGTACCAGGAGCGGTCGGTGAGTGGCGGGGCGGTCCAGTGGCCGCCTGAGGGGTCGGGGTTGAGGTTGACCGCGACGGCACCCAACTCCTCTACGCAGCGCGTGAGTTCGGGTACGCAGGTGGCCGGATCGACGCCGGGCGACTGCGGGAGCATCGCGGCGGGCACGAAGCGCTCGGGGTACAACTGGCTGACCCGGAAGCAGAGTTCGTTGCAGATGGCCGCCCACGCGGCTGAGGTCTCGAAGTCCCCGATGTGGTGCGCCATGAACGACGCGCGGGGCGAGAAGACCGTCAGGTCGATGCCGCGCTCGTCCATCAGCCGCAACTGGTTCGGCTCGATACTCTCGCGCAGTTCGTCGTCCCCGATGCGCAGATCCGCGCGGGCGGGGGCGGCCGACGGATCGGTGAGGGAGGCGATCTGCCGCTTGCGCCACGCCTCCAGGGCCGGCGGGGCGGTCGTGTAGTGACCGTGACAGTCAATGATCATTACGGCGTCCTTCTCAGGCTGCTGGGTGCCGTGCAGCCTGGCCCCGCCCCGCACCGGCGGACGAGAGGGCCGAACGCAGAACTAACCTCCCCTTAACACTCCGGCGAGGACCCGGTCGGTGTGGTCTACATTCGGCTGGACGGGATCGTCGGAGTGGCCGAAAGGAGGTGGGCGGAGTGCAGATACTGCTGGCCGAGGACGACGACGGGGTCGCCGCGGCGCTCGTGGAGGTCCTCTACGACCACGGCCACGTCACCAGACGCGTCCGCTACGGCCGGGACGTCCTGACCTACCACCGCAGCTCCGACCTGCTCCTTCTCGATCTGGGCCTGCCCGACACCGACGGCCTGGACGTGCTGCGCGCCCTGCGGGCGGTCAGTGACATGTCGGTCGTGGTGCTCACCGCCCGCGGCGACGAGCGCTCGGTCGTGCGCGGACTACGGCTCGGCGCCGACGACTACCTCGTCAAGCCGGTACGCCTCGCCGAGCTGCTCGCGCGGATCGACGCCGTCACCCGGCGGACTACGGCGAAGGACGGTCCGACGCTGCGGACCGTCCGTGCCGGTGACGTCGAGGTGGATCTCGACGCCCGTCGGGTCCGGGTCGACGGGGCCGAGGTCGAGCTGACCACCAAGGAGTTCGACATCCTCGCCGTGCTGGCCGGACGGGCGGGCACCGCGGTCAGCCGTGAACAGCTCCTGGACGAGGTGTGGGGCGACGCCTACCACGCCGTGTCCCGGTCGCTCGACGTCCACCTCACGCAGCTGCGGGCCAAGCTCGCGCGCCCCGAACTGCTCACCACGATCCGGGGCTTCGGCTACCGCTTCGGGGACCCCGGGAACTGAGGAGCCGACGCGTGCGCACCCGGGTCCAGGCCGCGCTGCTGCTGTTCGTCGTGATCGCGGTGGCCGCGTTCGCCGTACCGCTGCTGCTGTTCACCGCGTCCGACCGCACCCAGCAACTCGTCCTCGCCCGCAGCGCGGACCTCGACCGCTTCGCGTCCCTCATGGACCAGGCCGCACAGACCGGCGACACCTCGGCCGTCACCGCCGAGGCCCGCCGCTACACACAGTTGTACGGCGAACCGCTCGTCGTCACCGACACCCGCCGCAAGCCGATCGTCCAGACCGGCGGTATGCGGGCCGCCGACCCCGCTGTCGGCCGGTTGCTCGACGGGGCGCTGCGCAACCAGACCGCGCACCCCGCGGGCGCGCTGCGTCCCTGGTCGAAGGGGTCCCGGATGTTCGCCGAGCCCGCGGGCACCGGGACCCGGGTCTCCGGCGCCGTCGTGCTGCGAGCCTCGGTCGACACCGCGGCGGAGGACATCACCCGGCGCTGGGCCGCCGTCATCGCGGGGACCGCCCTGGTCGCCGTCGCCTGCACGGTCCTCGCGCGGGGCGCGACGCGGTGGGTGGTCAGCCCGCTGCGCCGCCTGGACCGCGCGGTCGGACAACTCGCCGCAGGACTCCCGCCCGAACAGACCCGGGCCGGCGGCCCACCGGAACTGCGCCAGCTCGCGACCGGCTTCAACCGCATGGCGCGTACGGTCACGGCGGCCCTGGAACAGCAGCGCCGACTCGTCGCCGACACCTCCCACCAGATGCGCAACCCCATGGCCGCACTACGGCTGCGCGTCGACGCCCTGAACCGCCACCTGCCCGCGTCCGCCGACCGCACGTACACGGGCGTGACCACCGAACTCGACCGCCTGGAGACCCTGCTCGACGACATGCTGACCCTCGCCACCGCGGAACACCGGGCCGGGGAACTCGCCGTGACCGACGACTCCGGCGCACACTGCGACGCCACGGCGGTCGCGACCGCCCAGTACCGGCTATGGGAGCCGGTCGCCCACCGCGCCGGCACCCGCCTCGCACTCCACACCGCCAAGACCCCGGTCATGGCCGCCTGCACGGATCACGAACTCGCCCAGATCACGGACATCCTCCTGGACAACGCCATCAAGTACGCGGGCCCGGACGCCGAGATCTCCCTGCGCTGCACCGCCGAAGGCTGGCACGTGGCCCTCACGGTGACGGACGACGGACCCGGTCTGACCGCGGAGGAAATCGCCCAGGCCACCACGAGGTTCTGGCGCTCCGGCCGACAACGACAGGACGGGTCGGCCGGTACGGGCCTGGGGCTGGCCATCGTCGAACAACTGCTGGCGGGCCGGGGAGGCCGACTGGAACTGGGGCCCGCGCGACCACGAGGACTGCGGGCCGCGGCCCTCGTACCGCGCGCCGTCACCGGCGCGGCCGACCGCGGCGGGACGACCGGCCCCAGCCAAGTGCGTCGCCCGTCGCCCGGGCGGCTCACTGCCGATCCCGGAGCGACCGCAGCCCGCCGTGATCCGCGCGGCGGCACACGATGACCCGCCCTGTCGACCGCCGCGCCCTGCTCCACGCCGCCCTCGGCGTGACGACCGCCGCCGTCCTGGGGGGCGTGCTCACGGGCGGACGCCTCCGGGCAGCGGCCCGGACCGAGCGGTGTCCTGCGCTTCGCGACCGGGGAACCCACGGCCTTCTACGAGGCTTTCGGCCGCCTCCTCGCCGCCGAACTCACGGCGGCGTACCCCCGTCTGAGCTGCCGCGTCCGCACCACCCCGGGCAGCCTCACCAACATCGAACTGCTCCGTGACCGCCGCGCCGACCTCGCGCTCGTCCTCACCGACACCGCGCGGGCGGCCCAGGGCGCCGCCCTCTTCCCGCGCCCCGTGCCCATGCGAGCGATCGGCAGGCTGTACGAGACCTACCTCCAGTTCGTTGTCCGCGCCGACTCGGCCGTGCACACGGTTGGCGACCTGGCCGGACACACCGTGTCACTCGGCGCGGCCGGATCGGGCGCGGCTGTACTCGGCGAACAGATCCTGCACGCCGCGGGTCTGTCGCCGGGCACCGAGGTCGCCGTACGCCATCTTCCGCTGGCCGACGCCGCTGATGCCCTGCGGGCGGGCTCGGTTGACGCGTTGCTCGTGGCAGGCGGCGTACCGCTGCCGGTCCTGTCCGAACTGGACGACCGGTTCGGTCTGCGGTTCCTGCCGCTGGCCGGCCTGCTGCCCCGGCTCGGCGGACAGGGCGGCCAGGCGGCTCGGGCCTGGAGGAGGTGTCCTTGCCGCAGGGCGCGTACCGGGCGGCGGCGGGGTCGCCACCATCGGGGTGTCCAACCTGCTGGTGTGCCGCCCCGAGTTGCCCCGCGGCGTGGCCGAGGCGCTGACCCGCCTGCTGGTCCTGCGCGCGACCGAACTCGTTCCCCGCAACGCCGTCGGCACCCAGTTCCTCGACGTCCGCAGCCTCATCGGCACCGGCGCCGTCCCTCTGCATCCAGGGGCGATCGCGCCTATCGTGCGCTGCACGGCTGAGCCCTGGGCGACGTCGGAAGTGCTCGTCAGGCGGTCCTGGATCGTCGAATTGACGGAACGTCAGATGTGTACCGACCTCCACTCGCTGGTTGTGCACGAGTTCACCGGGATGCTGCTCGGGTCACACCTGTCGGGCGAGGCCGGTGTCGTAGGCGAAGAGCACTGCCTGGACGCGGTCGCGGGCGTCGATCTTGGCGAGGATGCGGCTGATGTGGGA